>JAWVEV010000022.1:0-11241 GCA_033856535.1 Miltoncostaeaceae bacterium
CCGATCGGCGCCGCCGCCGCACCTCCGGTCTCAGGCGGGGGCCGCCACCGGCAGGCCGAACGCCATCGACTCCTCGATCGCGAAGTAGCTGTTCTCGGCGACCCCCGCCGTGATCGGGTCCAGGTAGTCGCGCACGGCCTCGAGCGACGGCGTCTCCCAGAGGCAGATCACCGCGGTCAGGTCGGTGCTTGGGTAGAAGGTCAGCGCCCGCACGCCGGGCGGGCCGCCGAGGGCGACATCCTTCGGGTCCATCGACGTGAAGCGCTCGCGGTCCAGGATGCGGTGCTGGGCGACGACGTGCATCTCGTGCTCCTCCTCGCGGCGGGCCGCCGGCGGCGCCGGCGGGGTGTGGGATCACCCTCCCCCGGCGCCCGGTCGCGGCGCGTCGGTGGAAGGGCCCATTCGCGCGGACACGGCGACATGGGTACCGCTCGCTACCCGGCCTCCTCCCCGCCGATCAGCCCGCGCTCGTAGGCCCAGGCCGTGGCGGCCGCCCGCGTCGGGACGCGGAGCTTGGTGAGGATGTTGCTCACGTGGCGGTCGACGGTGCGCTCGCTGAGCACCAGCTCCTCGGCGATGCGCCGGTTGCTGGCGCCGGTGGCGACGAGGCGGAGCACCTGCAGCTCCCGGGCGGTCAGGCCGCCGGGGTGGCCCGGCGGCGCCGGCTCCGTGAGCGCGGCCGCCCGGGCGGCGTCGGCGGTGGCGCCGAGCGCGGCGAAGCCCGCCCGGGCCGCCTCGAGCTCCAGCCCGGCGGCCTCGGCGTCACCGAGCGCCCGGCAGGCGAGGCCGACCAGCACCCGCGCCTGGGCCGACTCGTACGGGGCCTCCAGGTCGTCCCAGGTGCGCCAGGCGCGGCGCAGCGCCGGCAGCGCCCGGGCCGGATCGCCCTCGGCCAGCGCCACCGCCCCCCGCGCCTGGGCGCCCATCGCCTCGAGGGCGTCGCACCCCTGCGCGGCGGCGATCGCCTCGAGCTCGCGGCCGGCGGCCGCGGCCTCCTCGCGCGCGCCGACGGCGAGCATCACCTCGACGCAGGCCGGGAGCAGCGCCGCCCGCGCGAGCCGCTCGCCGGTCTCGACCAGCGCCCGCCGGATCGCCGCGGCGGCCGCCGCGCCGTCGCCCTGGGCCAGCCGCAGGAGCGCCAGGCCGGGCTGCGGCTCGCGCCCGAGCAGGCCGGCGGCGCGGTAGGCCACCTCGGCCGCGGCCGTCTCGCCGCGCAGGCGCAGCAGCTCGCCCTGGCGGTAGTGGGCCTCGCCGGCGGCCCGGGCGCTGCCGGCCAGGCGGTCGGCCGCGCGCCGCGCCTCCTCCAGGGCGTCGGCCCAGGCCCCGCGCAGCTGCATCACCTCGGCGCGGTGCACCAGGCAGCGCCCGGTGAAGGAGACCATGTCGGGCTGCGACGCCCACCAGAGCGACAGCGCCGCGGTCCAGTCGCAGGCCCGGCGCAGCTCGTAGACGCGCTGGCAGAACGAGATCGTGTTGCAGTAGATGAGCCCGGTCACCACCGGCGAGAGCTCGCCGGCGGTCACGGCCACCATGGTCTCGTCGATCAGGCGCAGGCCCTCCTCCGTCCGCCCCTGGCGCACCAGGGCGTGACCCTGCTCCTGCACCACGAGCGAGAACAGGTCCCGGTCGCCGAACCGCGCGGCGATTTCCGCCGCCTCGGTCGCCACGGCGTGGGCCGCCTCGGGATCGCCGGCCGCGACGTGGCCGAGCAGCTCCGGGATGAGCAGGTAGCCGCGCGCGACGCAGTCGAGGCCGCCCTCCTCGACCAGCCGCCGCCCCCGCCCGAACCAGCCCGTCGCCGGGCCGACCTCGCCGCGCGGAAAGAGGTTCAGCCCGATCCAGAAGGCGCAGCCGGCGGCGCGGGCCGGGTCGCCGGCGTCGAGGTGCGCCCGGTGTGCGCGCTCGAGCGCGTGGACGTAGTCGTCGTCGCGGCCGAGCATGAAGCTCGCCAGCGCGAGCAGCTCGAGGTCCTCGGCCCCGAGCGGATCGGCGCGGTCGGCCGCCGCGAGGGCCTCGCGGGCGTCGACCCATGCCCTCCGCGCGCAGAGGTCCCGCCCCCGCTCGAGCTGCCCGGCCGCGTCGGCCACGTCGGGTCGACGCTACCCCCGACCGCCCCCCGCGGGCTACGCCCGGCCGTACACCGGGATCGCGGCGCCGGTGACCGCGCGGGACTCCTCGGAGCAGAGGAAGGCGATCACGGCTCCGAGATCCGCCGGGGACACCCAGCGCGCCGGATCGGCGTCGGGCATCGCCGCACGGTTGGCGGGCGTGTCGATCACGCTCGGCAGCACGCAGTTCACGCAGACGCCGTCGCCCTTGACCTCCTCCGAGGCCGCCTCGACCAGCGCGATCACGCCGGCCTTCGAGGCGGCGTAGGCGCTCGCGCCGGCGAAGGGCCGGCGCGCGGTCCGGCTGCTCACGGCGACCACCCGCCCGCCGCCGCGCGCGGTCATGCCGGGCAGGACGGCGCGCATGGCCAGCGCGGCCGAGCGCAGGTTGAGCGCGAACTGGCGGTCCCAGCCGGCCATGTCCATGCCGGCCACCGGCGCGCCGTCGAGGTAGCCGCCCACCAGGTGGACGAACGCCCAGACGCCGTCGGGGCGGCCCTCCAACAGCCGGGCCAGGTCGGCCTCGTCGCCCACGTCGGCGCGCTCGAGGAGCACGCGGTCGCGCAGGTCCTCGGGGAAGCGCTCGACCTCGGCCGGCACGATCCAGGTCACGACGACGTCGTGCCCGGCCTCCACCAGCGCACGCACCACGCCGACGCCGAGCCCGCCGGTGCCCCCGGTCACGATCGTGGCTCCCGTCCCCCGGCTCATGGCGGGGAGGCTACGCCGCGGGGCGCAGGGCGGGGCGGACCGCGACCTTGACGATCGTGGCCTTCGCGCTCCCGCCCCGGAGCCGCGCGACCCAGGCGGTGGTGGCCGCGCCGGCGACGTCGATGCTCGCGCTGACGGCGGCGACGCCCCGCTCCGGCCCGGACGCGGTCTCGAGCGGGCGCCAGGCCAGGCGGCCGGCGGGCCGCAGGCGGGCGAGCGCGCGGGCCGAGCCGCCGACGCCCTGGCTCCAGGCCACGACGGCGTCGCCGCGGGCGTTCATCGCCAGCGACGGCTCGCCGGCGCTCGGGCCGGGCGGGCCCTCGGTCGGCCCCTTCGGGGAGAGCCAGAAGGGCGCCTCCCAGGTCGCCTCGCCGGCCCGCTTGGCGATGGTCAGCACGCGGTGGTTGTAGGTCTCCACGTCGAAGGCCCGCACCGCGACCAGGGCGTTGCCCGACCCGTCGAGCGCGACCTCGGCCCCGCTCGCCGGGTAGCGCCCGGGCGGGGCGATCCGCTCCGGCGCGCCCCAGGTGCCGTCGGCGCCGCGGAGGGCGGCGTAGAGCCCGTTGCCGACCCACACGGCCACGGCCTGGCCGGCGTCGTTCACCGCGATCCGCGCGCCCGCGCCGGCCGCGGTGAGCGAGGCGGGGACCAGCGTCACCGGGGTGGTGAAGCCGCCGGCGACGGGCCGGGCGGCCGCCGTGATCTGCCCGACGGGGCTCGAGCCCCAGGTCGCGGTCGCGCCGCCGTTCGCGGATGCCGCGACCCGGACGTTCTCGACGGCCGCGATCGCCCCCGCGTCGAGCGCGGCGGGCGCGCCGAAGCCGCCGCCCGGCGCCCGGGTCGCCACGCGGGGCCGGAAGGGTCCCTGGCCGGCGTCGCAGAGGCAGGACCAGACGGCGACCGCCGACCCGTCGGCGGCGATCGCCACGTCGGGGTCGAGGTTCCCGGTGCCGGCCTCGCCGAGCGTCGCCGGCGCCGACCAGGCCCTCGCCCGGCGGCCGAGCAGGATCGCCTGCACCGACGACGCGCCGAGGGAGCCGCCGCGCCGCGCCCACGCGGCGACCGCGTCGCCCGCCGCGTTCATCGCGACCCGCGGGCCGCCGGGGAAGGTGCTGGTGACGATCGGCCCCATGCGCCTGGCGGTCCCCCAGGGTCTGGCGCCCGAGGGCCGGAGCGCCGTGACCACCTCGGCGCGGCCGAGCGCCCCGCGCTGTACCTGCCACACCGCGGCCGCGCGGCCGCCGTTGCCGGTGGCCAGGTCGAGCAGCGACGCGCCGAGGCCCTCCGAGCCGGGCACGGCGACCGGGCGCCGCCAGGCCGCCTTCAGGCGCGGCGGCCGGGGCGGGCGTGGCGTGGCGGCGCCGCGCGCGATCTCGCGCAGGTCGATGCGCCGAACGACCGCCTCCTCGGCGGACGCGGCCCAGACCGCGCCCTCGCCCACGTCCACGAAGGCCGGGGGCAGGCCGATGGTGACCGGGTTTCCGATCGGCTTCAGCGTGCGGGCGCTCAGCCGCACCAGGCGCGAGTTGAGCCGCGCGTCGGCCGGGTCGATCCCGGACGTGTTGGCGTCCTGCAGCACCCAGAGGTCGGTCCCCTCGGGGATCAACGCGGTGCAGCGATAGCGCGGCACGCCGCCGACGGACGTCGACTTGGCGAGACGGCCGACGCCGGTCGCGGTGACGAGGCCGCAGCCGCCGGTGCCGGCGAGGCCGGTGACGGTGTCCCCGCCGGCCGCCAGGGCCGCGCCCCCGCCGATCTCGGCCAGCCGCCCGGTGCGCGGGTCGAGCCGCGTGGCGGTCCCGGCCCGGTCGAAGAACTTGGTGAACCAGACGTAGCGGCGGCCGACCGCGATGCCGTCGACGGTGGCGGCCTCGTCGGCCCCCCTCACCACGGTGAAGCGCTGCGAGACGACGTTGATCGCCGGCTCGATGCGCGCCACGCGCTGCTCGCTGCACGGGGCGCCGGGATCGAGGCTGCGCTCGCACTCGACGGTCCAGACGCCGGCCGGGCCGGCCCCGATGGCGCCGGTCGAGATCACCGGGACCTCGGCCGCGATCGCGCCGGTGGCCGGGTCGAGCCGCACGATCCCCCGGTCGAACGCGGTCCCGCGGCTCACCCAGACCGCCTCGGGCCCCACGGCGAGCCCGACGGCGCTCCCCACGGCGGTCGGCGCGCCGGTCGGCCGGCCGGTGCGCGGGTCCAGCCGCAGCACCTCGTCCTGGCCGTCCTCGCCGGTCGTGAGCACCCAGACGGCGCCCAGCCCGACGGCGACGGCCTTCGGGCGGATGCCGGCGGCGATCAGCGCCCGCCGGGGCTGCGCGATCTGGATCGTGATGCTCGGCGAGAAGGCCGGCTGGCCGCGGTCGGCGTAGGCGAGGCGGAAGACGCCCTTGCCCGGGAACGTGAGCCGCAGGGGGATCTCCCCGGCGGTCCCGTTGACCGTGACGGTCTGCGGGGTGTCCTGGAAGGCGCCGCGCGACTGCTGCTGCAGGCGCACGGTGAGGCCCTCGGCGAAGCCGTCGACCGCCAGCCGCAGGCGGGCCAGGCTGCCCTGCACCGCCGTGCGCGGGGCGCGGTCGATGCGTACGGCGACCGGGGAGGCGTCGAGCGTCGGGCCGGCGCGCTCGGTGTAGTCGGCGGTCCGGAGGACGCCGGTCAGGCCGACCGCCGCGGCGGACTCGATCCACGCCGCCACCGCATCGCCGCCGGGCCCGAGCGCGGCGACCTGGCTGCCCAGGCCGGAGTCCGGCGCCGAGATCGTGGCCGCCGGGCCGAAGGGCGCGTCTCCGGCCGGCTTCACGGCGGCGCGGACCACCCGCGCGCCGTCGATGCCGCCGGCGGCCCAGATCGCCACCGCCCCCCCGGACGGACCCGAGGCGCCGAGCCCGCCGGGCAGCGGGCTCACCGACGCGCCGAACGCCCCGAGCCCCTGCGCCGCGCCGAAGCCGGCGCCGGGCGGCCGCGTGCGGGCGACCACGCCGCCCTGGTCGGACGCGGTCCAGAGGACCGTCGCGGTGCCGTCCGGCTCGACCACCGCGCGCGGGCGCGGGCTGACCCCGTCGCCGGAGCCCAGCCGCTGGGGCGCCGCCCAGGCGCTCGTGCCGTCGGGGCGGAACGCCGCCTGCACGTCGGGCGCAGCACCGGTGGCGGCGAGCCAGGCGACCAGCGTCTGGCCGGTCGGGCCGATCGCGATCGAGGGCTCCGAGGTGCGCGCGTCGACGCCCGAGATCGTCGTCTCGGGGGCCCACGGCGCGGCCTGGCCGGGGCGCTCGCGCACGCGGACGGTGCGCTGGAACGAGCCCACCGGCCCAGCGGTGAACGCCACCACGACGCGTCCGTTCGCGCCGGCGGCCTCGGTCACCAGCGCGTGCTCGTTCGGCGCGGAGAGGATCTCGGGCGCGCCCCAGGTGCCGCCCGCGGGCCGGGAGCTCACGAAGGCGGTCGATCCGGTGCCCGGCGCGGTGGCGGCGCTCCACGCGACCACGAAGCCTCCGAGGCCGTCGCCGGTCAGGGCGTGGAAGTGGACGTCGGCCTGCGGGCCGGGGATCGGCTGGGCGGGGCCGAAGCCCGCCACGCCGGCGGTGCGCACGGACGTGAACAGGTTCGCCGAGCTCGGGTCCCCCGGGGTCGGCACGGTCCAGAGCACGCCCACCGAGCCGGCCGGGTCGATCGCGAGGCCGGTGACCGCGCCGGCCCCGGGCGCCGAGACGTCGACCGGAGCGCCCCAGGTGGCCGACCCCGGGGGCCGGCGCGCGACGCGAACGACCCCGCCGGCGGGAGTCTGGGCGACCCAGGCCATGGTCCCGACGCCGCCGTTCCCGATCACGACCTGCGGGGTCGAGGCCCCCTCGCCCGCCGGCGTCAGATCCTGCGGCGCGAGCCAGCGCGGCGCCGCCGCCGCCAGGGACGGGACGAGCGCGAGCAGCGCCAGCGCGAGGAGCGCCAGGACCGGCAGGCGGGTGCGGGTCATGCGCCACTCAAGTTATTCGTTTCGCAGGGCGATGCGCACCCGGATGCGAGGCGCGGCTACGCGGCGGTGCGGAGCGGCGGACGGCTCGCGGTGCGGATCACCTGGCTCGCAGTCGACGACGCGCCGACCCGCGCGGCCCAGGCGACGGTCGGCGCGGCGGAGGCGTCGATCGCCGCAGCCACCGTTCCCGGGCTCGCCTCCGGCCCGGAAACCGCCTCCAGCGGACGCCACGCCAGGCGCCCGGCGGGGCGCAGGCGCGCGAGCACGCGGCGCTTGCCGGCGATGTTCTGGGCCCAGGCGATGACGGCGTCGCCGCGGGCGTTCATGGCGATCGACGGCTCGCCCGCGCTCGGGCCGGGGGGACCGTCGATCGGCCCCTTCGGCGAGATGAACATCGGCTTCTCCCAGCCGATGGCGCCGGCGCGGCGGGCGATGATCATGACGCGGTAGTTGAAGGTCTCGAGGTCGAAGGCGCGCACGGCCACGAGGACGTTGCCGGCGCCGTCGATCGCCGCCCGCGCGCCGTCGTTGGAGTACCGGCCGACCGGCGCGATCCGCTCGGGCCCGCCCCAGCCGCCCTCGACGCCGCGGATTCTCGCGAAGACGCCGGCGCCGGACGACACCGCAACCGCGCGGGCGGCGTCGTTCACGGCGATCCGCGGCTCGCCGAAGCCGACGTCCGTGGGCGGGACCAGAACCTGCGGAACGTCGAAATCCCCGCCGGCGGGCCGCGCGGCGACGGTGAGGGCACCGCCCGGGAACGGAGCCCAGGCGGCGAGGGCCAGGCCGCCGGGCGCCATGGCGAGCCCCGTATTGGTGATCAGGGTGGTCCCGCCGTCGCCGAGCGCCACGGGGGTGCCGAACGCTCCGCCCGAGGGCCGCGCCGCCGCCGAGATCTCCGTCGTGCCGGTGCCGCAGCGGCACGTCCAGACCGCGAGCGCCGAGCCGTCGGAGGCGATCCCGACGTCGGGATCGACACCGGTGCCCGGCGCGCCGAGCGTCGCCGGCGCCGACCAGGCCTCGGCCCGCGGGCCAAGCAGGACGGCCTGCGCCGACGCGTTCGCGAGCGAGCTCCCGCCGCTCGTCCAGACCGCGGCGGCCTCGCCGGCGGCGTTCATCTCGACCCGCGGGGTTCCGGTGAAGGAGTTCGTGGCGCCCTGACCCAGCCGCCGGGCCGGCGCCCAGCCCATGGCGCCGGCCGCGCGGATCGCGGAGACCACCGAGGGGACGCCCTTGGCGGGCGAGGCCTTCCAGATGGCCGCCGAGCGCCCGCGGTCGCCCACCGCGAGGTCGACGCCGGAGATGGTGGTGGCGGTCGAGCCGGCGATCGTCGTGGGGCGTCCCCAGGGCGCGCGCAGCACGGGCGGCCGGTACGGCTTCACGGCCGGCGGACGGGCGCCGGCCTTCGAGGGGACGATCCGGCGGATCACGCCCTCGTCGCCCGAGGCCACCCAGACGACCCCGTCGGCGACGTCGACGGTAGCCGGCGCCGCGCCGAGCGGGATGGGGCGGCCGATGGGACGGGCCGTGCGGGCGTCGATGCGCACGAGGCGGGCGGGCACCCGGACCGTGGCGGGGTCGATGCCGGCGGTGTTCGTGCCCTGCACGGCCCACACGCTGCTGCCGTCGAAGGCGAGCGACGAGCAGGTGAACCGGGGGCGGCCCGGGACCTCGCTGCGGGTGTGAACCCGGGCGGTGGCGGACCCACTCACCAGGATGCAGCCGCCGGGCCCGCTGAGCCCCCAGACGGCGTCGCCGCGAACGACCAGGCCGACGCCCAAGCCGCCGTCGGTCGCGATCTTCCCGGATCGCGTGTCGAGCCGCTGGACGGTCCTGCTCTTGTCCGAGTACCGGGTGAACCAGACGTACCGCGACCCGACCGCCAGGCCCGACGCGGTCGGCTCCATGTCCTGGTTGTGGCCGACGACCGTGATGCGCTCGCCGACCGCGTTGGTGGCCGGATCGATCCGCGCCAGCTGCTGCTCATTGCAGCCGGACTGGAAGCCGGTGCGGCGCTCGCACTCGACGGTCCACACCCCGGCGGGGCCGGCGGCGAGCGCGCCGCTGCTGATGATGGGGATCTCGGCCGCGACCTTGGCGGTCGCCGGGTCGACCCGCACGATGCCGCGGTCGGACGAGTAGCCACGGCTCACCCAGACGGCGCCGGCGCCGATCGCCAGGCGCTCCGCCCCGTCCACCGGGATCGGGTCGGCGGTGGCGCGACCCGTGCGCTGGTCCAGCCGCAGGACCACCATGCGGCCGGCGTCGTCCTCGGTCAGCACCCAGACCGCGCCGAGGCCCACCGCGACCTGCTTCGGGCTGGTGCCGGCGGGCATCAGCGGCTTCGCCGGCCGGTTGATGAGGATCGTGACCGACCGCGAGAAGGCGGGCTTGCCCTGGCTCTCGAACGCGAGGCGCGCCACGAGTTTGCCGGGGAATGTGAGTCGGACCTGCATGTCGGCCGTCTGGCCGGTGACGTTCACCACCGGCCCCATGTTCCGGAAGGCGCCGGCGTACTTCTGCTGCAGCCGCACGGGCAGGACCTCGGCGTAGCCGTCGACCGCGAGCTTCAGCCGGAGCATCGTGCCCTCGGTCGTCTCCCGCGGCCACTGGTCGATCCGCACGGCGACCGGAGGAGGCTGGAGCACCGCGCCGGGCCGCTCGGTGTAGTCGGCGGAGTGGAGCGGGCCGGCCTGACCGAGCGCGTCGAACGAGGTGAACCACATGGCGACGCCCTCGCCGCCCGGGCCGATCGCCGCGGCCGGCGCCCCGACGGCGCCCGGCGCGGAAACCGTCGCCATCGGGCCGAACTGGGCGCTCCCGGCCGGCTTGACCGCGGCGCGGACGACCTTGAGCTCGGCCGGACCGCTCCCGCCCGTGGCCCACGCGGCGATGACGCCGCCCGCGGGCCCGCCGGCGCCGAGCGTCGCGTCGAACGGGCCGATCGTCGCGACAGAGGGCGACAGCGCCTGCAGGGGGCCGAAGGCGGCGCCGGGCGGCCGGACGCGAGCGACCACCCCGGCGCCGCCCCACACCACCGTCGCGGTGCCGTCGGGCTCGATCAACGCCTTCGGCGAGGTGGCTCCCGCGGACCCGAGGTTCTCGACGGAACCCCACTGGCCACCCGCCGGACGCGATGCGGCCTCTACGAAGGTGCCGCTGCTGCTGCCCGACGCGGCGTTCCACACCGCCAGCAGCTCGCCGGCGGGCCCGACCGCGACGGACGCGCTGATGATGGACCCGGCGTCGGTCCTGACCACGCCCTCGGGGGCCCAGGGGCCGCCCTGCGCGAGACGGTCGCGGACCTTGAGCACGCGCCCCGCGTTTCCTGACGGTCCGCCGGCATAGACGACTGCGACGCGCCCCACGGCCCCGCTCGCATCGAAGACCAGCGCATGCTCGCCGGGGGCGGAGAGCGCCTCGGCCGGGCTCCAACCGCCACCCGGGGCGCGGCTGCTGACGTACGCGGTCAACGACGGGCCGGCCAGCGAGGTGCTCCAGGCCGCGACGAACCCGCCGGCGCCGTCCGCGGTGAACGCGCTGAAGTTGGCTCCCGCCGGGGGACCGGGGATGTCCTCCGGCGCCCCGAACGCGCCGCCCGCGGGCCGTACGGCGGCGTGGAGCGTCACGGTGACGAGTCCCGTGGTCCACGCCACGGCCGTGTTGCCGGCGGGATCGGTGACGAGGTCGACGATCCCGGAGGCGCCGGCTGCGGAGACGGTGACCGGCGCGGGCCAGGCGGCGACCCCGGCGGGACGGGTGGCGACGCGGACGATCCCGCCGGAGATCCACGCGGCGGTGCTCGATCCGTCGGGACCGATGACCACCTTCGGCGCGGAGGCGCGCTCGCCCGGCGGCGTCAGGTCGGCCGGCGCCAGCCAGCGCGGCGCGGCCGCCGCGATCGACGGGACCAGCACGAGCAGCAACATCGCCAGCGCCAGGGCGCCGGCGGATCGGATCGCGCGCGGCATGCGATCCACCGTAACCCCTTCGGAAGACGAGGTTATGAGGCGGTCGTGAAGAACTCTCGCCGCCCCTGTGAGGATTTCGTAGGCCTCAGCTTCCCCGGGGGACCAGGTGCAGCCGAGGCGGGTCGGCGGTCTCCTCGTCGCCCTCGACGTCGCGCACGTAGATCTGCATCCCGTCCCGGGCGCGCCGGCGCCGCAGCCACACGAGGACGATCGCCTCTCCGGCAGGGAGCGCCACCACGCCCCCCATGAGGATCGGGAACGTCTCCTCGTCCCAAAAGACGACGTACCCGACGAACGCGGCGACGAGAAGGATCACCAGGATCGTCCCGGCGACGTCGCGCAGCGACCGGGCCGAGGAGCGGGCCCCATCCTCGCGCGGGCCCTCGATCAACGGGAGGGGGCCCGTGCCCGCCGCCTCGAGCCCCTTGCGGAGGCGCCGAAGCTCGCTCCACGCGTGCACTGGGCCGAGGACGATCGCGCC
>JAWVEV010000023.1:0-8335 GCA_033856535.1 Miltoncostaeaceae bacterium
CCGTAGCGCCGGCCCCGGCGACTCGGCCGGGGCCGGCGCTCCCGGTCAGCCGAACGACCCCACCACCCGCTTGATGGCCTCGGCGATCGCCTTCTTCAGGCTCCCGCCGATGTCCGGCGCCCACCCCTTGGCACCGAGCCCGATCGCCGCGATCAGCAGCGTCACCATCACCACCACGCCGACGTACTCCACCGTGCCCTGGCCCGAGCGGTCCTCGCGCCGATTCCAGATGCTGAGCGCCGCGGCGTGAAGCCAGGCCGTGAACGCGTGTCCCATCGTGTCCCCTCCCGTGTCGTGGTCCATCCCCCGTCCGCGCCGGCCCCACCGGGCGGCGCGCGGGCCGAGCCCTCGGCGCCGGCGGTCACCGCAGCACCGCCGCGTCGCCCACCTGCAGCTCTCGCGGCCCATCGGCCCGCGGCGGCTTCGGAGCAGGGCGCATCGAGGTGGGGTTCTTGAGGACCTTTCGGACGAGCCGGGCCGCGCCGCGCGTGAGCTGGTCGATGGCGAGATCGGCGGCGGTCCTGCCGGCGAGGCGGCTCAGGTGCAGCGCGCGCTCGCGCCCCGGCATCGACCAGACCTTGCGCACCTCCCGGACCGCGTCCCACGGGCTCGGAAGCAGCTGGAAGGCGGCCTCGGGGTTCCGGGCGATCTCCCTCACCCGGCGAAGGAGCTCGCGGGGATCCGTGGCCAACGCGAGCGCGCGCTCCTTGACCCGCTCCGCGAAGCCCGCGGCGAACTCTCGGGCACACGCCGCGGGGAGCTCGAGGTACGAGCCGGCGAGCCGGCCGGCCGCCACGACCGCGTCCTTCGTCGTCGCGGCGACCAGGATCGCCGCGTCGCCGGTCCGTGCCACGAGCCGCCCGATCGGCGGGTGGGTCTCCGGCGTGATCCCGCCGTGGTCGAGGCGGACGTAGCCGCCGGCGCCGGGCACGTCGAGCCCCGGCCGCGGGCCCTCGGGCTCGTCGCGGCCGAAGACCCGGGTGATCGCGCCGATCAGGTCCGGCGGCCTCGGGAGCGACACCGACCCCGATAGCCAGGCGCCGGTCGCCGCCAGGAGCAGGGCGATCGCGACGATGATCCCGACGGTCTCCACCGTCGCCTGACCGCGCTGGCGCGGTCGGTGCGGGAGCCGGTCGGGTGCGCTCGTCGCCATCGGAGGCACGGTCTCAGCGGCCCCCGCGTCGGCTCGACGCCCGTTTGCGCCGTGCCTCTCACGGCTTCGCGCCGCCCTTTGCGCCGGCGACGCGCCAAGCACCGCCCCGTTCCCCGGGGGTCCGGCGCTAGACTCGGGGTTCGCCCTTGCGGACAGACGTGGGAGGAGACACGCGATGACCGTTCTCGACACGCTGGCCAAGCAGGCCGGCCGCCTCGCAACCGACGTGCAGACGTCGCTGCGGCGCGCGCGGGTCGAGGGTGAGCGCCGGCTGCTCCAGCGCCAGCACCGCGCGGCGCTCGAGGAGCTCGGCGAGCGCGCCTACGAGCTCGTGCGCTCCGGCCAGATCGAGGAGGGCCCGATCGCCCCCGAGATCGCGACCGTCGAGAGCAAGCTGATGGAGATCGAGGCCAAGGTGGCCGAGATCGAGGCACTCCGCCAGGCCGAGGAGGTCGAGCCGGCGAAGCCGGCCGACGACGCCGCGCGGACCGCGTTCCCGATGGTGGACCACCCCGACGACGAGGCCTCCGCCGGGCCGGGCTGGGACGCCGCCGACCGCTTCTTCAGGCGGAACGGCTGAACGCCCAGACCGCCCTTTCGGGGGGCGCCGATCGCCTTGCGTCGCCCGATGCGACCGGGTGTATGCTCCCTCCGAAGATGGCGAGGACGGCACGCGATCCGTCCTGTTTGCAAGGGAGTCCCGGCGTGAGACCCGCGTCAGATCTACAAGGTCATCACCGCTCCGAGACTCCGGGCTGCCATCGTTGCGGGCTGCCGCTGCTGGCCGAGGCCCGCTTCTGCCCCTACTGCGAGCGCTGGCTCGACGAGGGCGGGTTCCCGCGCCTCCTGGCCCGGCGCCGGGGCGGCGAGCCGCGCCGCTTCGCGGGGGTCTCCGAACGCCTGCTGCTGGTGGTGGGCCTTGCCGTCTTCACCATCGTGGCCGCCGCCAGCATCGTCGTCGCGGTCGTCACCTAACCGTGGCGGTCGACGAGCGGCATGAGGTCGGTGACGAGGTCACCGGCCGGTTCAGGTGCGCCGAGTGCGACCTGCTGATCGCCTCCCCCAAGGAGAACGACGGCATCCTCGTACTCCCGCCCTGCCCCCTGTGCCAGGCGGAAACCTGGCGGAGGGTCGACTAGCCGGAGCCCTCGGGCGGCGCGCCGCCGGGGTCGTCCTCCACGACGTCCTCGAGCGTGGCGATCAGGTCGTCCACCGGAAGCGCCACCAGAGTCTCGAAGCGCGCGCTCCCGCGGGCCCCGAGCAGGCTGGTGATCCGGAGGATCGTGGCCTCGTCCGGCGCCTCCACCACGCTGAGGAAGTCGTACGCGCCGAGCAGCGCCCACTGGCGCACCACGCGGCCGCCGACCCCCTCGATCTCGCGGTTGACCTCGAAGAGGCGCTCCGGCGTGGCCGCGAGGGTCTGCATCCCCTGCGGGCCGAGCGTCGAGAGCAGCAGGAAGGTCCTCATGGCGACTCCGCGACCGATCGGGGGCGGGAAGCGGCCCGGCGGCTATCATCCCCGCGGCCCCATACCGACCAGAGGTAACCATGCAACGCGATGCCCCGTTTGAACTCAGCGATCTGCAGAAGGCGCTGCTCGAGTACGAGCCCACCTCGCTCGAGACCGCGCTCATCGAATGGACCCGGGCGAACTGGCCGATGGCCGCTCGCGGCATCGTGTACGCCCGCGCGGAGGGCGACAACACGATCTCCGGCGTCCGCGGCGTGCGCAGCGACGAGGCGCGCCTGGTGCTCGAGCTGGCCGCCCGCATCGCGATCTCGGAACGAGAGCATCTCTGCCGGGCGATCGCTCAGATGCTGCCCCAGTGGCTCGAGGAGACCTATGGCCTGAAGCCGGCCGGCGGCGCGTCCACCGACTAGACCGGCTTCGGCTCGACCGGGTAGCCGGCCGCCTGCCAGGCGTCCCAGCCGCCCACCAGCACACCCACTCGCGACCGCCCGTGGTCGAAGGCCCACATGGCCACCTTGAGGCTCGTGGCCTCCCCCGGGCGGTCGCAGTAGAAGATCAGCTCTTTGCCCTCGGGCAGCCCGGGGACCTCCTTCTCGAACTCCATCGGGTCGATGCGGAGGGCCGTCTTCACCTGATCGGTGGCCTCGCGGTAGGCGCGGTCGCGCACGTCGACGGGCTGCACCGCGTCGCCCATCCTGAACGCCGCCGCCAGATCGACCGGCTGCCAGCGCGAGACGTCATCCCAGGCCATCGATCACTCCTCCCGAGGTCCGCGGCAACGCTAGCAGCCGCCGTTCGGCGTCCTCCAGGGAGGATGCGCCGGCCAGGGCGAGGATCTCCTCGGCGTACTCGGCAGTGCGCGGCGTCGTGATCCCGCAGGCGATCGCGCCGCGCAGATAGGCCACCCCGTTGCGCTCGCCGCGCGGCACGCTCGCGGCCGCCCGGCGAGCCAGCTCGCGCGGCCGCATGTCCGGGAGCGGCAGGTTGCGGGGCAGGGAGGCGGCCAGGACCATCCGCTCGCCGCCCATCGGCACCTCCACCACCCCGCGCGCCGACAGCAGCCCCTCGCGCTCGGCCAGCAGGTCGACCGCCACGCCGAGCGGCAGCCCCGGCGAGAGCAGCAGCAGCGCGCCGGCGACCCGGCCGCCGTCCGGGTGCGGCACCAGCACCGGGCCGTCGTTCCAGCGCCGCGACGCCCGCCCGTACTCGACCGGGAACGGCGTCTCGCAGGGCTCGCGGCCCACGATCAGGGGCGCGAGCTGGGGGCCGGGCTCATGCAGGAGCGACCCGTAGGCGAGGATCGCCAGCGGGCGGGGCGGGATGGGCACGCGGCGACAGTACCCTAGTGGGCCATGCGGACCGCATCCGCGCAGCCCACGATCCGCCGCGCGACCGCCGACGACGCGGAGGCGATCGCGGGCGTGCTCACGGTCGCCCTGGGCGACAAATACCGGCCGGCGCTCGGTCGCCATGCGGCGCGGGCCGTCTCGGCGCTCGTGCGCGCCGACGTCCGCTCGCCGGAGGCGGGCTACTTCGTGGCCGAGTGGGAGGGCGGGCTGGTGGGCGTCGCGCACCTGGCGCTCGACGAGGCGGCCGGCGCCGGCCTGCTGGCCGAGATCGCCCGCGCCGTCGGCTGGCCCCGCGCCATCCGCGCCGCGGCGGTGCTGATGCTGCTCGGCGGCGGACCCCACGGGGCGGATGCCGGCTACGTCGACGAGGTCGCGGTGGCGGTGGGCGCCCGCCGGCGGGGGGCGGCCCGGGCGCTGCTCGACGCCTGCGAGGAGGCGGCCCGGGCCGCCGGCAAGCGGCGGCTCACCCTCTGGGTCACCTCCAACAACGAGCCGGCCCTGGCGCTCTACCGGGCCATCGGCTTCCGCGCGGGGCGGCGGCGGCGCTGGGTGCTCGGGCGCCTGCTCTTCCGGGCGCCCGGCGCGCTCTACATGGAGAAGCGGATCAGCCCGGGCCCACGGCCATGAGCTCCGCCGGCTCGGCCGACCGCGCGGCCGGGGGCGCCGGCGGCTCGGCCGGCGGCGACGGCGGGAGGTCGAGCGTCGCCCGCCCGCCGGGGCCGGGCTCGAGCGTCAGGCGCCCGCCCAGCCGGCCGGCCAGCGCGCTCGCGACCCCGAGGCCGAGGCCCGCGCCCGGCAGGGCCGCGGCGGACCGGCCGCGGATGAAGGGCTCGGTGATGTGCGCGACCTCGTTCGGCGCGATGCCGGCGCCCGAATCGACGACGGCCAGCCGCACGCCGCCGTCACCTCGCAACGTCGCTTTCACGTTGATGGTCCCGCCGCGGGCCGTGAACTTGGCCGCGTTGGCGATCAGCTCGGTCAGGATCTCCTCGAGCAGCATCGGGTCGGTGTGGACCACGGGGACGTCGTGGTCGATCGACGGCTCCAGGCGCAGGCCGAGCGCCTTGAGGCGCCGGTCCCAGGCCCGCGCAAGCCCCCAGAGGGTCCCGCCCACGCCGACCGGCTCGCGCAGCACCGGGCGGGCGCGAGGGTCGTGCGCGGTGCCGCGCAGGATCGAGGCCACCAGCCGCTCCATGCGGTTCGCCGCGGCCAGGATGCGCCGCACGGCGGGGGCCGCGGAGGGGTGGCCCTCGGACGAGAGCTCGGCGGCCACGGCCTGGATCTCGGACACCGGCGCCTGCAGGTAGCGGGCGGCGGCGCCGGACATCTGGCGGCGCACGGCGGCCAGGCGCTGCTGCTCGGTGCGCTCGCCGATCGCGACCAGGCGGCCGCCCGGCACGGACCAGGCCTCGACCTCCAGGGCGCGCCCGTCGCCGAGCGTCAATCGGCGCGCGGCGGGGCCGTCGGCCGCCAGGCCCTCGCGCACGGCCGTCTCGACGGCGTCCGCGTCGGCCAGCGGGAGCCGGCTCACCAGACGGTCCAGGGCCTCGTTGCGCAGGCGCGCGCGGGTCGGGGTCCGTGCGGCAATCGGATGCTGCAGGGGCCCGAGAACGGCGCCCAGGGCGTCGAAGCGGGCGTCGACGCCGCGCTGGAGATCGCCCGCGCGGGCGCCGGCGGCGACCAGCGCGGCGGCCAGGCGCCGCCATTCGACCGGCTCCTCGTCCGGGACGATCGCCGGCGGCGCGCGGGTGGCGCCGACGGTCTCGGCGACCGCCGCGAAGCGCGCGATGCGGCGCGCGGTGCGGCGGGCGCGGAGGGCTCCAAGGCCGCCGGCGAGGAGCGCGAGCCCCCCGACGGCGGCGAGCGCCGGTGCGAGCGCGACATCCCCGAGGCCGGCGCCGGGTGGCAGGGCCGCACGCAGCCGAACCGCGCCCGCCCCTGAGGCAAGCGGGCGCCCGGCCTCGACGGCCCCGTCCATCATGCGCCAGCCGGAGACCCCCGTCGTCGCGACGCGCTCCGGCCATGCGGCCGCGGTCCGAGCCCAGAGCGTCTCCGGGCCGGTCTGCAGCCTGATCCCGCCCGACGGACCGATCTGGCGCGCCGCGCCGCCGGCGGCGAGGAGCAGCTCCTCGCGCTCGGCGCGGGGAGCCGCGGGATCCAGTTGGGCGGCGAGCCGGTCGGCCTGCGCGGCCAGACGGGCTCCCGTCGACGAGACGTCGCCGCGCATCTCCAACGCCAGGACGAGCGCCCCCAGCGCGGCCAGCGCCATCGCGGCAAAGGCGAAATTCCGCAATGCGGCTCGCCAAATGTGAGGGAGTGGATTGGCGTGTCTCACCGTATGATCCGAGATACGAGGGAATCTGGGGAGATTCCTTCCGTCTCGGGGAGGAGACATCGTGAATAACCAGGGCGACAGGACGACGTCTGGGGTCGCCAGCGACGAAGCTCGCTGGCCCACGGCCCGGTACCGGCGGCAGGATCGTGGGGGGAGGACGCTGACCGCGTCCGAGGCCGCCGCCCTCATCGGGGTCAGCGTGGCGACCGTGCGCGGATGGGCCGACCAGGGCCGGCTGCCCTCGCACCGCACCGTCGGCGGTCACCGCCGTTTCGACATGTCCGAGCTGCGGGAGTGGCTCGCCGAGCGCGGCGCGCCGGCCTTCGAGCCCGAGCGGCTCCGGCACATCCCGCAGGACGTCCCGGCCTGCCCCCAACTGGCTCGGGAGCTGAACGCCCGGACCGAGGCCATCGTCGAGCGGGCCGTCGCCGGCTACGACGAGAGCGTGCCGACCGCCCTTCCGGCGCCCAGTCCGGCGGCCCTGCGCCGCTCGGCGATCCGCTTCGTGCGCGTCGTGGCCGCGGCCCTCGAGGCCGGCCGCGCCGCGACCTCGGCCGGCCGCGCCGAGCTCGCCGGCTTCCGCGGCGGGATGCAGGGCGACTCCGGCGCCAGCGTCGTGGTCGAGCACACCCGCCTGGCGCTGGCCGTGATGCAGGAGGCCGAGGAGGCCGTGCGCGCCGGCGAGGTGACCGAGCCGCTGGCGCTCGAGACCCTCCACGCCGTCATCGACGTGGTGCAGCTCTCGGTCGTCCGTGGCGTCGAGCAGGCCGGCGCCCGCTCGGGGCTCCCGCAGTAGGGCTGACGCGGGAGGACTGACGCCGTGACAGAGGCGGTCGCCGGGGGACCCCCGGCGCCGCCCGGCTGGCACCTCCCGGCGCCGGGGGCGCGGGTTCGTCAGATCGTCGAGCGGGGCCCCTTCGTCGTCCAGCTTCGCGAGGACATGGGAATGGGGAGCGCGCGCCTGACGCGGCATCCCGGCGCGCACGAGACGAGCTTCCTGGTGCTGGGCTACATGGAGCGCAGCGAGATCGGCCTCCCCTGCCACGTCGTCCGCCTGGAGGACGAGCGCGACGGCCAGGCCTACGTGGTCGACACCGGGCTGATGGGTCCCGGCCTGCCCGCGGACCACTTCGCGGTGGAGGATCCGGCCGCCGAGTGATCCGTCCCACCCGGCCGCGTTTGGCGCGGCGGGTGGTCGATCTGGTAGTAATACTGCGAAATACCTGCGGTGATTGAGGTATTTCACCGGTGGCGCCAGGTGGGCACGCCGCGCCGCCCGTCCAGACCTCCGAAAGGACCCCTCTTCATGCCGCCAGCCGGACGCGGACAGTGGGCGCTCGGGTATCGCGAGCCGCTGAACCCGAACGAGCGCACCAAGAAGGACGATGACGGCCTCAACGTCCGCGAGCGGATCATCAACCAGTACTCCAAGACCGGCTTCAGCTCGATCGCGCCGGACGACCTGCGCGGGCGCATGCGCTGGTGGGGGCTCTACACCCAGCGCATCCAGGGGGCGCGGGGCGAGATCGAGGAGATCGAGGACTCGCACTTCATGCTGCGGGTGCGGCTGACCGGCGGCCAGTTCACCAATGAGCAGCTGCGCGTGGTGGGCCGGATCGCCGAGGTCTACGGCCGCGACGTGGCCGACGTGACCGACCGGCAGAACGTCCAGCTGCACTGGATCCGGATCGAGGACGTGCCGGCCATCTGGGAGCAGCTCGAGGCCGTCGGGCTGAGCACCGCCGAGGCGTGCGGCGACACGCCGCGGGCGATGCTCGGCTGCCCGCTGGCGGGGATCGACGCCGACGAGATCCTGGACGGCACCCCCTGGCTGGTCGAGACGAACGACCGGATCCTGGGCGACCCGGCCTTCTCGAACCTGCCGCGCAAGTTCAAGACGACGGTCAGCGGCTGCACGCACCAGTGCGCCGAGCACGAGATCAACGACATCAGCCTGATCGGCGCGTACGGCCCGAACGGCGAGCCGGGCTTCGACCTGTGGGTCGGCGGCGGGCTGGGCCCGGCGC
>JAWVEV010000024.1:0-30619 GCA_033856535.1 Miltoncostaeaceae bacterium
GGGCCCTGCCCTCATGGCTGCGTTTCTACAATCACCAGCGACCCCACGCCGCCCTCAATCGCCAGACGCCGGCCGCCAGGCTGGCGTGGCTCCTGGCGGACAACGTCATGGCGCACCACACCTAGTCGTCCAACGCCGGCCGCTGCCGCTTCGCCTTCACCGCTCCGCGCTGCGCCTTCTCCTCGAGGCGGCGGGCCTTGGCGGCGCGGGTCGGGGCGGTAGGCCGGCGCGGCGGCGGGGGCGGCGCGAGCGCGGCCGCGACGCGGGCCTCCAGCCGGCCCAGCACGATCTCGCGGTTGCGCTCGCGCGAGCGCTCGGTCTCGGAGCGGAGGCGAAGCGGCCGGCGGTCGAGCCCCAGGCCGCGCGCGACGCGATCCGCCAGCGGCTCCGGGATGCCCTCCAGGTCCTCCGCGCGCACCACCAGCTCGGCCCGCGTCTCGGCGTGGTCACGCCGCTGGCCGCCGGGGCCCGAGGACCGGGAGAAGCGCCACTCGGCTCGGGCGGCAAGCTGCGCCGCGAGCTCGGCGGAGGTCATCGCGCCGAGGCGGGGACCTTCTCGGGCGCCTGGTCGCCGTCGCCGTGCGCGGCCGCGAGGCGCTCGGCGGCCTCCTCGCGGGTCACCTCGTGGCCCTTCTCGCGCTTCCAGATCACGAAGCCGCAGCCCGGGTTCTTCCGGCTCTTCCAGCTGGTGCAGCCGTAGGCGCGGGAGTTCTCGACGATCTCGC
The DNA here is from genome assembly GCA_033856535.1 of Miltoncostaeaceae bacterium. Classification (GTDB taxonomy): domain Bacteria; phylum Actinomycetota; class Thermoleophilia; order Miltoncostaeales; family Miltoncostaeaceae; genus JAWVEV01. Next base: position 726 of record JAWVEV010000024.1, read on the forward strand.
CGCCGCAGCCGGGCGTGGGGCAGGCGCCGACCGGGTCCTTCGAGGCCGTCGCCGGCGCGTTGGTCTCGCCGCGGGCGACCATCGCGCGGGCGGTCTCGACGTCGACCTCGCCCTTCTGGCCGCGGACCTTCTTCCAGATGACGTAGCCGCAGCCGGCCTCGGTGCGGCTCTTCCAGCTGGTGCAGCCGTAGCTCTTGGTGCGCTCGACGATCTCCCCGCCGCAGCCCGGCGTGGGGCAGGCGCCGAGCGTCTCGCGGTCGGCCTCCAGGTCCTTGCTGGAGCGGCCGGCGGCGATGTGCTCGAGCGCCTCCTCCAGGCCGATCGTGCGCCCGCCCTGCTGCTTCCAGAGCGTGTAGCCGCAGCCCGGGTCGTCCTTACCCTTGTAGCTGTTGCAGCCGTAGCTCTTGGGGTACTCGACGATCTCGCCCTCGCAGCCCGGGGTGGGGCAGGGCGCGAGCGGCTTGCGCTGGACGCGGAGGTTGTCGCGCTCCTTGTCGGCGAACCAGTCGACCACCTCGCGGGTGAAGCCCTCGACGTCCTTGCGGAACTCGTCGTGGCGCTCCTCGCCGCGCTCGATCCGGTTGAGGCGCTGCTCCCACCGGCCGGTGAGCTCCGGGCGGGTCAGCAGGTGGTCGCCGAGCATGGTTATCAGGCCGAGGCCCTTCTCGGTGGCGCGGAGCGCGCGTCCCTCGCGCTCGACGTACTCGGCGTCGACCAGGCGCTCGATGGTGGCGGCGCGGGTGGCCGGGGTGCCCAGGCCGGCGTCCTTCATGGCCTCGGCGGCCTCGTCGTCGTCCACCACCAGCTTGCCGGCGGTCTCCATCGCGCGCAGCAGCGTGCCTTCCGAGTACCGCGCCGGCGGCTTGGTCCGCTTGGCGAGCGCCTCGGCCGACTCGCAGGCCACCTGCTGGCCCACCTTGAGCGACGGCAGCGACTGCTCGCGCTCCTCCTCGGCGGGGGCGCCGGCGGCCGGGGCGTCCGCGGGCGCCTCGGCCTCCTCGCCGTAGGCCGCGCGCCAGCCGGCCTCGATCAGCACCTTGCCGCGGCTGCGGAAGAGGTGGTCGGCGCAGCGGGTCTCGACCGTGGTGCGCTCGAAGCGCGCCGCCGGGTGGAAGACCGCCAGGAAGCGCCGGGCGACCATGTCGTAGATGCGCCGGTCGTCGGCGCCGAGGCCGCTCAGGTCGTGCTCGCCCTCGGTCGGGATGATCGCGTGGTGGTCCGTGACGCGGGCGTCGTTGACCACGCGGCCCAGCGGCAGCTTGTCCAGGTTCAGGACGTAGCGCGCGGCGTCCGCGTACTGCGGCGCGGCGGCGCCCACCGCGCGGGCCACCGGCTTCAGCTGGCCGGCCATGTCGCCCGAGAGGTAGCGCGAGCTCGTTCGCGGATAGGTGAGCAGCTTGTGCTGGTCGTAGAGCGCCTGGGCCGCGCGGAGCGTCCGCGAGGCGGCGAACCCGAAGCGCGCGTTGGCCTCGCGCTGCAGCGTGGTGAGGTCGTAGAGCAGCGGCGGCTGCTCGACCTGCGGCTTGGTCTCCAGCGCCTCGATGACGCCGGTCGCGCCGCGGGCGGCGGCGGCGATGGCCTCGGCCGGCGCGGCCTCCTTCAGGCGGGTGGTCGAGCCCTCGTGCCACAGGCCGAGGTAGCCCGCCGGGCCGGTCGAGAAGCGGGCCTCGACCTCCCAGTAGTCCTCGGGCACGAAGGCGGCGATGGCCTGGTCGCGGTTCACGATCAGGGCCAGGGTCGGCGTCTGCACCCGGCCGAGCGAGAGCACCTTGCGGACCGAGCCGGCCTTGGTGGTGGCCGCGCGGGTGGCGTTCATGCCGACCAGCCAGTCGGCCTCGCTGCGGGCGCGGGCCGCCTCCTCGAGGGGCTGCATGGCCTCGTCGTCGCGCAGGCTGTCGAACGCGTCGCGGATGGCCTTGGCGGTCATCGAGCTGAACCAGGCGCGCTTCACCGGCTTGGCGCGGGCGGCCTCGGGGGCCGTCTCGAGGATGAGCTTGAAGATGAGCTCGCCCTCGCGCCCGGCGTCGCAGGCGTTCACCAGCTCGGTGATCTCCGGCTTGGCCATGAGCGTGTGGAGCGCCTTGAGCTGCTTGGCCGCCCGGGCGTCGCGCGGCTGGTACTCGAAGTGCTCGGGGACGATCGGCAGGTCCTCGTAGCGCCACTTCTTGTACTTGGCGTCGTAGGCGTCCGGGTCGACCTGCTCGACCAGGTGGCCGACGGCGTAGGAGACCACGGCGTCCGGCCCCTCGAAGCGGTCGGCGACCTTCTTGGCCTTGCCGCCGAAGAGGGCCTTCGCCACGTCCTGGGCGACGGAGGGCTTCTCGCAGATGATCAGGGCACGTGACATTGGCGGCGCAGGGTAGCACCGACGCCCGCCGCGACGCCAAGCGCCCCGCCGCGCCTCAGTCGCGGCCCTCCGGGCCGGCGGGGAAGAGCGCCTCGGCGGCGGCGTAGAGGTGGTCCGGCACGCGCTTGAGGTCGGAAACCGCCTCGGCGAGCGGGACGTCGACGATGTCGGCACCCCGCAGCGCGGCCATCCGGCCGAAGGCGCCCTCGGCCACCATCTCGGTCGCGCGGGTGCCGTAGCGGGTGGCCAGCACGCGGTCGTAGGCGGTCGGGGTGCCGCCGCGCTGGACGTGGCCGAGCACGGTCACGCGGGTGTCGAAGCCGGTCAGGTCGCGCAGCCGGGCGCCGAGCCGCTCGCCCACGCCGACCGCGGCGAGCTGCTTGTGGCCGAACTGGTCGAGCTCGCCGGCGTCCCCGTCCTCGTCGAGCTCGACGCCCTCGCTGATCACGACGATCGAGAAGCGCTTGCCCGCGGCGGCGCGGGTCCGGATGTGCTCGGCGACGCGCTCCGGGCGCATCGGCCGCTCGGGGATCACGATCGCGTCGGCGCCGCCGGCGATCCCCGACTCCAGGGCGATCCAGCCGACGTGGCGGCCCATCACCTCGACCACCATCACGCGGTCGTGCGACTGGGCGGTGGAGTGGAGCCGGTCGATCGCGTCGGTCGCGATCTGCACCGCGGTCCAGAAGCCGAAGGTGTAGTCGGTGCCGGAGAGGTCGTTGTCGATCGTCTTCGGGACGCCGACGGTCGCGAGGCCGTGCTCCTCGTACAGCCGCTTCGCGACGCCGAGCGTGTCCTCGCCGCCGATCGCGACGAGGGCGTCGAGGCCGAGGTCGGCGAACGCCGCGACGCAGTCCGCGCCGCCACCGGGGTCCTTGAAGGGGTTGGTGCGCGAGCTGCCGAGGATCGTCCCGCCCAGGTGCAGGATCCCGCTCACGGCGGCGGCGTCGAGGGGGATCGTGTCCCGCCCCAGGAGCCCCTTCCAGCCGCGCAGCAGCCCGATGTGCTCGTGGCCGTAGCGCAAGCGTCCGATCCGGACGACGGCACGGATCACCGCGTTCAGCCCCGGACAGTCGCCACCGCCGGTCAGGATGCCGACGCGCATGCGGCGGAGCGTATCGGGCGTCCGGCGCCGGCGGGCGTGCGGTCCCCGGATTCCGGCCCGGCGGCGAAGCCGCGCCGGCGCGGTTTCGTTCACTCGACCAAGGAGCCGGTCAAATGACCGCCGCCGCGACGTCGTGGCCGCTCGTCCCGCGTGATGGGACCGGCGCCGGCGGCGTACCACCGGCGACGAGCCGTCATCACCGGGAGAGGAACCCCCCATGAAGCGCCTGATCCCCGCCGCCTCCGCTCTCGCCTGCGCCTGGGGCGCCTTCGCGGCCGCCGCGGTCGCCGTCCCGCCCGGGCATCCGCCAGATGCCGGCTCGGCGGCGCCGCCCGCCGCGTGGGTAGACATGCCGGGCACCGACCGCTGGCTCGGCTACTCGACCTACTGCTGGACCACGCAGTGTGCCGACTACATCAACCCGGAGATGCGAACGGACCTTCCGAAGATCACGGTGACGCGCGGACAGGTCGTGCGGTTCCGGCTCGGCTTCGCCCCGAAGACGCTCAGCCTGCAGGTGGGCGACCGCTCCTACGATCTCCATCCCCGGCAGAACGCCGCCTGGCGCGTGCGCGGCAAGGGCGGTGTGCTGGTCCTCTTCGCGACCGCCGAGCGCGGCGACGCGAGCTACGTGGCCAGGCTCAGGGTGCGGGCGGCGACGCCGCGGTAGCTCCGTTGGTCTGCGTTGGGTAGGTCACGCTGACGTCGGCGGCCACGGTGCAGGAGCCCGCGGCCGCCGGCGCGTCCGTCGCCGGAGCCGGCGCGGAGGCGGGGGGCGGGGGCGTCGGAGCGATCGGAGCGGTCGTGGGGCCGGTCGCCGGCGCCGGGCAGATCGGGGGAGCCTGCGAGCTCTCGACCGCCACCGCCTCGGGCGGCCCGAGCTTCACGCCGGCCCTGTCGGCGGCCCGCTGGGCCTTCGCCGCCGCATCCTGGAGGGCGTCCGCGAGCGCCTCCGCCCGCGCCGCGTCGCGGTCGTCGGCGTTGGCAGCGTTCGGCACGACCCGCGCCCCGGAGCCCTGCGAGGTGACGCTGTCCCCGCCGGAGCGGGGCGAGACCGGCGCCGGTGCGATGGTGGCCCGCCCGCCGCTCGGCCCGGAGGTGTCGGGAGCGAAGCCCGGCGACGGGGTGGCGGTCTGCGGCGGGGGCGAGGGGGCCGGCGTCTGCTCCGGCGCCGCCGAGGTCCCGTGGTCCTTGCGCGTCTCGGTCGAGTTGAGCTGCATGTCGGGCGGCGCCGACGTGCGGCCGGTGTCGGTCGTGGTCAGCGTCGTGGTCTCGGGCGGGGGCGGCGCCGGCGACGGGCGCTGGCCCAGGCCGATCACCACGCCGGCCGCCAGGGCCAGCGAGCACGCCGGCGCGGCCACCAGGATCGTCTTGCGCAGGCCGGCCCCGGTGAAGGCGCCGCGGAGCCGCTCCAGCGGCGTCGGCGTCGGCGCCAGCGCCCCGACCCGGGCGCGCAGGGCCATCGGCGCGCCGACCGGCTCGCCCCGCAGCTCGGTCATGAACGCGACCAGCTCCTCCTCGGCGGGCGTCGCGGGCGCGGCGCCGGCGAGGAGGGCCTCGAGCCGCTCTTCGGAAACCTCAGGTGACGTCATCGGGGCTCACCTCCTTTCGCAGGCGGCCGAGCGCCCGGTGCAGGCGCGTTGTGCAGGTCGTGGGGGTGATGTCGAGGATCTTGGCGGCCGTGGTGGCGTCGAGCCCCAGCACCACCCGCAGGCCGATCAGCTCGCGGTCGCGCGGCTCCAGGCGCTCCAGGGCGGCCCGCATCGGCGCCGACAGCCCGCCCGGCAGGTCCGGCGGCTCGGAGGACCGGGGCTGCACCGCGCCGTAGCGCGCGTCGCGGTCACGCCGCCGGCGCTCGCGGCGGAAGTGATCGAGCGCCCGGTGGCGCGCGATCCCGAGCAGCCACGAGAGCATCGGGCCCTCGCTGGGCCGGTAGCGGCCCCAGGCGCGCAGAGCGCGCTCGAAGGTGTCCGCCGTCAGGTCCTCGGCGAGGTCGCGATTCCCCGTCATGTGGATCAGGTACCGGTACACGTCGTCGAGATGGGCCTCCGCCGCCGTCGAGAAGTCCGGTCGGGAACCTGCGCCCTCTGCCGCGGCCACGACCGTGCTCACCCTTCCCTTACGCCGCCGGGCCCCGGCGCGTCACGCTTTTCGTTCATTTGCCCTGACAGAGCGTCAGCGGGTGTCGGGCCCCGACCGGCGCAGCAGCGCCGCGACGGCGGTCGCCACGGCCGCCGCGCCGACCCCCACGAAGATGGACGCGGCCACGAAGGCGGTGCGGTCATCGGCCAGCCGGAGCAGGTCGGCGTCGCGCGCCGCCGCCGATCCGGCGACGACCAGGAAGGTCAGCGCCATCACCGCGGCCAGCGCCCCGGCCACCTTGGAGCCGCGCGACGGGCGCCGCGCCGGCCGGGTCCGCCGGCGCGCCCCGACCGCCAGCGCGCACGCCGCGAGCCCGGTCCAGGCGCAGGCGACCAGGTAGCCGCCCAGCACGTCGCTCGCTCGGTGCCAATCGAGCGCGATCACCGCCACCCCGACCCCGGCCGCGTAGGCCCCGCCCACGATCGCGGCCAGCGCCCGCGTCGCCGGCGGCGCCACCAGCACGAGCGCCAGCGCCAGTGACATGGCCACGGTCACGTGGCCGCTCGGGAAGCTCCCGCCGGAGATGATCGGATCGCCCGGCAGGAGGTCCGGCCGCGGCAGCGCGCGCTTCAGCCACTGGGTGGTGAGGTTGGCGCCCAGCAGCAGGGCGGCCGCCGCCAGGGCGACGTCGGGCCGCGCCCGCACCAGGGCCAGCGCGGCGATGCCGCACCCGAGCAGCGCGACCGAGGAGATCGAGATCGTCTCGAGCAGCTCGGAGGTGGCCTGGTGGGCGCGCGGGCTGGTGACCGGGTCGAGGCCGCCGAAGGCGAGCTGGTCGAGCCGCTGCCCCGTCGTGGTCTGGACCGCGAACCAGTAGAGCAGGGCCAGCCCGAGCGCGGACACGAGGGCGAGCGCCGCCAGCGGCCAGACGGGCGGCGCCGGCGCGCGGCGTTTGCTGGTCCGGCCGGGCACCGTCCCATCATGAGGCCTCCGGCGGACGCACCGCCAGGGTGGGGGCCGCTCTCAGAGCGGCTTGGTCGTGGTCCCGGACTCGGTCTGCTGCTCGAGCTCGACCCGCAGGCGCAGGCTCCGCATCGTCATGCCCTCGGCCAGCAGGCAGATGAAGCCGACCCCCACGCCGACCGCGGCCTGGCTGGCCTGCAGCACCACCGCGAACGCCAGCGCCGTGGCCGTCGCGACGTTGTACGAGGCCACCAGCGGCAGGATCGCGGCGGCCTGGAAGGTGACCAGGTTGCCCGGCAGGACCGGGAACGCCTGGGCGATCGTGATCGTCACCAGGAGCAGCGCCGCCCCGCCCCAGCCCACGTGGTCGAGGCCGAAGGCCCGCAGCACGGCCCACACCGCGAGCCACTGCAGCAGCAGTCCGCCGCCGCTGCCGAGCAGCACGCCGCCCAGGCGCCGCGAGTCGCCGAGGCCCCGGTTGCCCTCCCGGATGGCCGCCCAGATCCGCCCGAGGGCCCCGCGGGCGCGCCCGGGCACGATCCGGCGCGCCAACGCCATCCGCCGGCCCCGGCCGAACAGCGAGGAGATCACCACGGTCATGCAGATCGCCCCGATGATCAGCGCGGCGAACCAGGCGTAGCGCGGCAGCGGCAGCAGCAGCCCGATCAGGACCACGTAGACGACCCAGACGATCGTGGCGGCGATGCTCTCCACGATCGCCGAGCCGAGGATCGCCGAGGTCCGAACGTCGGCGCCCTTGGCGCGCAGCCGACGCGCGGCCAGCACCGAGCGGGCCACCTCGCCGATGCGCGCCGCCAGCAGCGTGTTCACCATCAGGCCGACGAACAGCGGGCCGATCAGCTCGCGGTACTTCGCCGGCCGGCGCATGCCGGGGAGCCCGTCGACGACCGACTTCCAGGCCACGCCCTTGAACAGGGCCGACGCCCCGTTGGCCGCCAGCGCGAGCGTCAGAAAGGCCCAGGAATGGACCCTGAAGGCCGACGTGATGCCGTCCCAGTCGAGGCGCCAGACGACCAGCGCCACGACGATCGCCACGACGCCCACCTGGATCAGGAGTCGCGCGAGCGCCTTCCCGCCGGGACGGCGCCCGCGCGCCGTCACGATGCGGCCCCCTGCTGCGGGAGCCCGAGGTCAGCGCGGACCCGGGGCCCCCAGTCTCGGCTCAGCGACGGGCGGCCCGCTGCTCGGCGCGGGCGAGGGCCCCGGCGTACACCAGGACCACCTGGTCGGCCACCCGCGGCCACCAGAAGCGCTCGGCCTCGCGGGGGCCGGCGGCGGCCATCGCCGTCCGCAGCCGCTCGTCCCCGAGCAGCTCCCCCAGGGCCTGGCGCAGGGCGTCGACGTCGCCCGGGGGCACGAGGCGCCCGCTCGACGGTCGCAGCACCTCGGCGTAGCCCGGGATCGAGGAGGCCACCACCGGCACACCGGCGGCCATGCCCTCCACCAGGACCAGCCCGAAGCTCTCGCCCGCCAGCGACGGCGCGGCGAGCACATCGGCGCGGGCCAGCAGGTGCTCGCGGTCCCCCTCGGACACCCGTCCGTGGGCCCGGATGCGGGTCGCGACCTCGGCGGGGATCGCCACCGGCTGGCGCTCGAGCTCCTCCTGCTCCACCCCGACCAGGTCGAGGGTCGGCGAGCCGGGGAGGCCGGCGAAGGCCTCGAGCAGCACCGGCAGACCCTTGCGCAGCTCCGCCCGGCCCACGAAGAGCACCCGCGAGCCATCCCGCGCCGGCGGCTCGGCGCGCGGCGCCGGCGGGTCGATCCCGTTCGGGATGACCGTGTAGTCGCCCCCGCAGAACTGGGCCGCGCAGTAGCGGGCCGGCTCCGAGACCGCGATCCGCGCGGTCAGCCGCTCGGCGGCGATGCGCGCGAAGGGGCCGGCGACCCGGTAGCCCTTGTGCTCCGGTCCGTACATGTGGAACGTGCCGACGACCGGCACCTGAGACTTCAGCAGCGGCGCCAGGCAGACGGCCGGGCAGAGCGGCTCGTGCAGGTGCACCAGGTCGTAGTTCCCCTCGCGAAGGCGGCGCAGGGTGCGGGCCGCGGCCGCCGGCCCGACCGCCACGCGGGCGATCGACCCGTTGCTGCGCAGCCCGACCGTCGGCCCGAGGGCGATCACGTCCTCCTCGGACTCGCCGTCCATCGGCGCCAGGATGTCCACCTCGATGCCGCGCGAGCGCAGCTCGCTGGCGAGGCCGATCACGTGGGTCCGCACGCCCCCCGGGGAGTCCCAGGCATAGGGGCAGACCATGGCCACGCGCAGGCCGGCGAGGTCGTCTCCGCCACCGCTCCAGGGCGGCCGCGGCCGCGTCGGGCGCGGGGCGGCCGGGCGGGAGCGCCGCTCGGGCCGCGTCGGGGCGCCGGGGGAGCGCCGGCCGGAGCGCTCGCGCCGTTCGGGCGCGCGGGTCCCCGGGCCGGCGGTCGCCAGGACGGCACGGCCGGCGGTGGCCAGGGCGGTGCGGCTGCCGGCGGCGGCCAGGGCGTTCGCGGCGATCGCCAGCAGCCGGTTCGGGCGCATGCCGTGCAGCAGGCCGGCGTCCAGGGCCAGGGCGATCATGTAGCCGATCAGCGTGACCAACAGGCCCATCGCGATGTCGAGCACGAAGTGGTTCCCGGTCGCGATCACGACCAGCACCACCAGCGGGCCCCAGAGCCAGGCCAGCAGCTTCAGCGCGATGTGGCGGGTGGTGGTCGCGACGGCGATCCCGATCGCGAACGCGAACGCGGCGTGCAGGCTCGGGACGGCGGCCACCGGGTTGTAGAAGGCGGTGACCATCGGCGAGTCGAGCGCGAACGGCGTCTGCGAGCTGACCGTGTCCAGGATCCCGATGCCCGCCAGTCGCGGCGGGGCCGTGGGGAAGAGGGCGTACAGGGGGATCGCGATGCCCCACGCGGCGATCACGGTGGTGCGAAGCAGCGGGTAGACGTCGGGCCGGCGGCGGTAGACGAGCACGAGGCCCACCGGCACCACGGCCAGCTGGGCGAGCAGGTACAGCAGGTTGAAGACCGTCATGGCGGGCCCGCTGAGCAGGGTCTGCTGGACCGTGAACTCGATGTTCAGGCCGAGGTCGGCCTGCAGCTGCACGACCCGCCGCGCGTTCTGGAGGGCGGTGTCGATCTCGCCGGTGCTGAGACCCCGCGCCAGCGAGTAGGCGACGTACACCGCCACGAACACCATCAGCTCGCGTCGCCAGGCACGGCGCGAGCGCTCGGGCGCGAGCGCCGGCCCGGCGGGAAGCTCCCGCAGACCGGCCGGTCGAGACGATGTCACCCTGCCGCCCCCTCGCCGCGTCGGCACCGAGTACGCAACCGCTGTGACCAAGCTGTGAAGCAAACGCGAGCCTAACCGAACCTGTCGACGGCAAGAAACCGCCCGAAGGGTCAGTGAGACGGCGTGTGGGCCCGCAACCCGTGTGAATTTCGCGGGGCGGACCCACAATGCCTCTGAGGGGTGTTCCACAGCGCCCACGCGGGGCGGCGCCGGGAAGGGAACCGCTAGGGCGGGCTCAGGCCGCTTCGCGCATGAGGTCGACGGCGGTCTCGGTGGCTTCCTCGAGGCCGAGGATGCCGGTGACCTCGCGCTCGCCGCGGCGGGCGGCCCAGCGGCCGTCGCCGAGGTAGCGGACCTCGCCGGCGCCGTCCCCGACGAGGGCGAGGGCCACGCCGAACTCGGCGCGCGGGCCGCCGTTCGCGGCCGCGACCCGGCAGCGGGCCCGGCCCTCGGCCATCAGCTCGGCGAGGCCGCCGAGGGCCGTCGTGCGGGCGGCGCGCAGGCCGCGCACGCCGGCGACGGCCTCGCAGAGGAGCGGCAGCTCCTGCCAGGGCGCGCCGTTCGCGGCGCCGGCCACCAGGGCGGCCAGGACCACCCGCTCATCGCGCAGGCTCTCGTGGTTCATCCGCGTCACCTCCTCGTCGATCGGGGGCCGGCCCCGCGCGCCGGAGGGCGCGGGGACCAGGAGATCGGTCAGGCGGGGAGCTCGACTCCGCAACGCAGCTCGACCGGCTCGCCGCCATCGGCGAGCCCCTCGCCGGCGCGCCGGGGACCGACCGTGAGGCCGGCCTCGAGCGGACCGAGGTCCGCGACGCGCATCTTGGCGCGGCAGACCGGCTGGGCGACCGCCGTGAAGGCGGCCTCCGCCCGGCGGATGGCGTCGTCGCGCGCATCCGCGGCGACGACCACCTCCTCGTGCTGGAAGGGCCCCTGCCAGCCGCTGCTCACGGCCCACAGGCGCAGGTTGGGAGCGGTGCTCATGCCCGACAAGGTAGCGGGCCGCCCGGCGCGCGCAACAGGCCCGGTGGCGGGGTCTCGGCCGGCCGGCCGGGCCGGCGGGCCATGGGCCGGCGCCTCTCCCGAGTGGGCGTGAGCGGGATGACCAGGTCGAGGTGGGCGACGGGCGAGCTCGGGCCGGGCATGGTCATGACCGCTCCCCCGGCGGCGGCTCGACCGAGACGTATCGGGCGTACATGACGCCGCCGGAAACGACGCCGACGGCGCTGATCGGGGCGCCGGTGCCGAACGAGGGCTGCGGGTTCCGGAAGACGACCGGCATCCGATCTCCCACCTTGAACGGCACGGTGTCGCCGAACGGTCCGTTCCAGCCGGGCTCGGTGATCGTGATCACGCCCAGGTTCGCCGTCTCGAGGGTGCCGATCACCTTGTCCAGGTAAAAGCTCTGGGGTTCCGGCCACGAGAACGGGAACATCGGTATGCGCTCGGCCAGATCGTTCGCCCGGCGCACCGCCGCCTGGGCGATCCGCTGGCTGATGAGGAGCTGCCGCGCGCTGACGGTCACGGCGTCGCCTCGGGAGGACCTCGTCGCCTTCTTCGGGAGGATCCCCTCGAGACGGCCGGCCAAGGTGTTCGCCCGCCGCACCGCGGCTTGCGAGATGCGCTGGTTGATCAGGAGCTGCTCGGTGGTCAGCCTCACGCGGTCCCTGCGCCCTGTGACGGGCTCGGGGGGCGGCAGTCCGTCGACCCTGGCGGTCAGCGCGTTGAGGCGGCGCACGGCCGCTTGGGAGATGCGCTGGTTGATTCCCAGCTGGTCCGCCGTCAGACGAACAGGGTCATTCTGCGCCAGCACGGCGGTCGGGACCCGGGTCAGCGTGTGCCCGGATCGGTTGATCACCCAGGCGGTCGACGTGCCGACGGTGACGCCGACCGGATCAGGGGGGACCGGAGTGCGCGACCCCACCCCCGAGAGCGGCTGCCGCACGAGGTAGCCGTGGCCGCCCGTTACGGGGAATGTGAGGCCCCACGCTGCGCCATCCGGTCCGACCTCGAGATCGCGCCAGAAGTTCCCGTCAGAGAGCTCGTAGACCCCCACCTGCTGGCTCGCGTCGCCGTGGCGGACCGTCAACGGGCCGTTGCTCTCGTCGATCGAATAGAGCGCGCCGTCATGTGCGGCCAGAAACCAGCCCGAACCCTCCCCTGGCCCGAAGGTCCCGGTCGCGATGTCAACCTGGAGCAGCCCGCGACCGGAGTAGGGGGAGGAGGAGGTCGAAACCAGCAGGTCCGTGTCGCCGACCGCCAGCTGCACCAGGCCGACTTCCTCGTCGAAATGGGGGCCCAGGACGATCCTCTTCGCGATCGTCCCGGTCGTGGGATCGACTTGCGCGAGCGTCCAGTTGTAGCCGGTACTCCCGTCGAGGCGGACCGCGGGCTCTGGGCGGTCCCCGATGGCCCAGAGGCCGGCGTCGCCGGCGGCGACGTAGCGCGAGGGGAACGGCACCCGGCGGACGATCTTGGCGCGCTCGGGGTCGATCTGGAGCAGGCTGTCCGGGGCCGGCACGAAGAGGTCCCCGTCGGCCACGGCAAGCGAGGCCGGGATGCTCGTCGAGTTGTCGACGTCACCCTGGGGGCGGACGTCGGGCGGAAGGGCCACGCTCCTGCCCGTGGGGCGAGCCGTCGACGGATCGACCTCGATGAGGGCGGGCGACCCGCTCTTGAAGAGGAGCACCCAGAGGTGGCCGTCGGCGAGAGCCGACACCTGCGGCGTGCCGTTGAGGGTCACGGTCTTCGTTCCCGGCGCGGTCGCGGCGGACGCCGGCCCCGCCAGAGCCGCCGCGCCGAGACCCATCAGTCCCGCCGCGGCCAGCACCGCCGCCCGCCGGCGGTCCGTTCGGGCCCGGGCCGTCATCGCGCCACTCGAGTCGCCATGCGCTCCACTCCATCGGACGCCGTCCCATCCAACCTATGATTCAACGGTAGGTGGCTCTTGGGACGAGCCTGTGTGGCGCGTGTAAGAAGGATCGAAGGAACCGCGCGGCCGTGACGTGGTCCCGTGCCGGCGGCGAAAGTACTGCGATGGAGATGAAGCCCGCCGCACGACGCTTCGAACCCGGTGCTCGGCATGGCGGGGATCGCGTCCCGCCCGCCGGGGAGCGCCGCACGAGGAGCGTTGCGATCCCCGGGGCGGTGGTCGTCGCCGCGCTCGTCGCCTGGGTCGGCTCCGCCGACCCCCGGGCCGAGGCGTCCTGCATCCAGAGCGTCACGTACCTCGGCGCCCCGTTCTACGGCGTCGGCCGGACCGGCGCCGCCGATGTTGGAGCTCGCGTGGGGGTCGGCACGATCCCGGCCTGCAACGACGTGGTGTATCCACCCGGGACGCCCAAGCCCCCGGAGGAGCAGCCGGCCTCGGTCACCGTCCACAGGGTGCGCGGCGTGGCGCCGAGGCTCGGCGTCGCCCTGCCGGAGGCGAACGGTCGGGCCGGCCTCATGGTCCTCGCCGAGGGCCCGTGCCCGCTGGGACCGGTCGAGCGCGCCCTGGCGTGTCTGCGCCGCGAGACGAGGCGGCTCGTCCAAGGCCCCTCACTCATCGCGCCGCCGAGTGCCCAAGCGGGCCAGGTGATTCTCCTGACCGTGCGAATCCGGGACCGAAGGTTGCGTCGCTCCGCGGTGCACGGCTTGGACTCGTACTTTCAGCGCCGGGTCGACGGCAGATGGCGCTCGCTCTTCCAGATGCAGCACCCCATTGACGACTCGGCCGATCCCCCGGATCCGGGTCCCGTGGACGTCGTGGTGCGCACGCTCGGGCTGCCGGCGGGGCGGGCCTTCGCGGTCCGTCTGCCCGTGGTTGCCGCCGGGCAGTACCGCATCGCCAAGTCGGTGATGGTCGGCGGGCGGGAACGCTGGCTCTACGCGCCGATCACCGTCCAGCGGGTGGGTCAGGGCCTGATGTTGACGGCCAGAGGCGTCTGAGCGAGGGCTGATCCGCGTCAGAGGCGCCCGAAGCCCCGCTCGCGCTCCCAGTCGGTGACCGCCGCCGCGAAGGCGTCCGCCTCCGCCCGTGCCGCCGCCGTGTAGTGGTCCACCACCTCGTCGCCGAGCGCCGTCCGCGCGATCGCGCTCGCCGAGAAGCGGTCCGCCGCCTCATCCAGCGACGCCGGCAGGCGCGCGCCTTTCCCCTCGCCCGGCGCGGGCAGGTCCAGGCCGCGCTCGATGCCGTGCAGGCCGGCCGCGATCATCGCCGCCACCGCCATGTACGGGTTCGCGTCGGCCCCGGGCACGCGGTGCTCGATCCGGAGCGAGGTTCCGCGTCCCACCACCCGCACCGCCCGCGTCCGGTCGTCCGGGCCCCACGCCACGTGGCTCGGCGCGAACGCTCCGGGGCGCAGACGCTTGTAGGAGTTCACGTTCGGCGCCATCAACAGGGTCAGGTCGGGGAGGGCCGCCAATTGGCCCGCCACGAACGACCGTCCGAGGGAGGAGAGACCGACCGGGTCGCCCGGGTCCGCCATGACCGGCGTGCCCTCGCGCGAGCGGACGCTCAGGTGCACGTGGCACGAGCTGCCCTCGCCGGCGTCGTGCTTGGCCATGAAGGTCACGCTCGCGCCCTCGGAGGCCGCCACCTCGCGCGCCAGCGTCTTGTAGATCGCGTGGTTGTCGCAGGCGGTGAGGGCGTCTTCGTAGCGGAAGACGATCTCGTACTGGCCCGGGTGGCACTCGCCGCGGGCCGACTCCAGGCGCAGGCCGCTGCCGATCGCGACGCGGCGGATGCGCCGCGCCAGGCCCTCGAGGTCGCCAAGGCCGCTCAGCGCGTAGTCCACGTTGTGCGGCGTGGCCGGCGTGAGGTTCCGGTACCCGCGCCGGCGGGCCCGCTCGATCGACTCCTTGAACGCCAGGAACTCCAGCTCGGTCCCCGCCAGGGCGCGCAGACCCCGTGCGTCCAGGCGCTCCAGCTGGCGCCGCAGCACCTGCCGGGGCGAGACCGCCACCGGCGACCCGTCGGGCCAATGGACGTCGCAGAGGGCCAGCGCGGTCCGCGGCGCCCACGCCATCCGCCGCAGGGCGTCGGGGTCCGGACGGAGGATGAAGTCGCCGAAGCCGCTCTCGGAGGGCCCGATCGCGCCGGCCTCGATCGGGGTCATCTCGACGTCGGCCGAGAGCAGGTAGACGCAGGCCGGGAAGCCCTCCACGAGGGCCTCCTCCAGGAAGTGGCCGGCCTCCAGGCGGGTGCCCGTGAGGCGCCCCTGCATGTCGACCATGGCGACCGCGACCTCCTCGATCTCGCCCGCGGCGGTCGCCGCGCGCAGCCCGGTCGCGCCGAGGAACCCCTCCCGCTCCATCGCCCTCACGCGGCCAGCGGGCTCGCCACCCGCCCGTGCATGACGTCGAACTCGGCGTCGCGCTCGCTCCGGTCGTGGAACTCGCCGCCCAGGAGGTGCTCGCGGTTCAGGCAGACCCGCTCGAACGCCGGCGCCGTGAGCTCGAACTGCTCGAAGCGGTCGGCCAGCTCGGGGAACCGCGCCGGGTAGGCCACCAGCTCGTCGCGCACCATCGCCCAGAAGGCCTCCTCGGCCACCCCCAGATGGCGCTCCAGGAGGTCGGTCATGAAGCGGAAGTGCCCCACGAACACCGCGCTCAGGATCGAGTGCCGCAGCTGGCGCGGCTCCCAGCGCAGCAGCACCTCGTCCGCCGCCGGCGGCAGGTCGGCGTACTCGGGGAGCCGGCCCGGCAGCAGGTTCACGTCCTCGGCGAAGTCCTTGATCGCGACCCGCACCGGCACGTCCCTCTCGTCGTAGAGCACCACCGTGTTCTCGCCGTGCGGGCAGAACGCGACCCCGTGGCGCACCAGGTAGTGCAGCAGCGGCCGCAGCAGGGCGGCCAGGAGCCGGCGCAGCCACTCGTCGGCCGGGAGGCCGCTGCGGGCGACCAGCTCGGCCACCAGCGCCCGCCCGTCCGACCCCACGCTGAGCAGGGCGGCCATCGTGCGCGCCCGCTCGCCGGGCTCGAGCCACGAGGCCACCGGCTGGCGCCACACCGCCCCGAGCAGCTCGTGGTAGCGATAGGGCGCGTCCGGGATCGCGTCGAGCACCGGGTGCCGCACGACCGCCGAGGCGACCTCGCCGAGCAGCGCGATGCGACATTCGTCGCGCAGGTACGGGTCGCCCTCGCGGACCTTCAGGAGCCACGAGGTGACCACCGGCGCGGCCGCGGTGGCGCGGTGGTCGAGCCCCCGCCAGACGAGCGTGTTGCGCACCATCAGCGTCGTCTTCACGTCGAAGCGGTCCGGGGCGTCCACGTTTGTCAGCGTGCGCACCGACTGCAGCGGCCGGTAGCGGTCGGAGCCCTCGCCCAACGGCACCATCCGGCCCTGGGCGATCTCGCCGGCGAAGAGCGGCGCCACCGCCTCGTCCCAGTGGAAGGGGTGGACCGGCAGCCAACGGTAGGCCTCGGCGCCGGCCCGTCCGGCCAGGGGCGCGCCCAGGCGCCGGCGCTCCTCGTCGCCCAGCTCGCGCGTCAGCAGGGCGTCGTGGTCGAGCCCGTCGACGCCGGCCGTCGACGCCAGGTCCGGGTGCACCGCGATCCAGCGCAGGCGCAGCGGCCGCGCCGCCTCGGGCGCGTACCCCCCGGCGTCGGCCGCCGAGAAGCCCATCCGCCCCTTGTTCAGGATGATGCAGGGGTGGCCGGCGCCCTGGCTCTCGAGCTCCACGTAGGGCATGTCGGCGAGCTCGGCCGCGGTCCGCCCGGCGGCCAGCAGGTGGGCGTCGGCGGCCTGGGTCGAGGTGAGCTCGCGCACCACCTCGGCCGTGTCCGGACCGGACAGGCCCAGGTCGCCGCGGGCGTCGAGCGCCAGCCGCAGCGGGTCCTCGGCCGCCTGGGTGCTCCCCTCGGCGGCGCGAACCACCGAGCCCTCCTCCACCCGCCACGCCCCGAAGGCCCCGCGCCGGGCGCGGAAGCGGTACTCGGCGCCGCCCGCCAGCGTCACCGACCAGTCCTGCGGGCCCGCGCCGGGGGCCGGTCGGAGCACCTCCTCGAAGGCCAGCTCGGCGAGCATCTTGCCCACCAGGGCGCGGCCGGCCGCCCGCCAGCGGGCGGACGCGTCAGCGGGAGAACCTGAGGTCACGGGGCTCCTTCGTGAGGGGTGAGGGGCAGAGCAGCGGGGAGACGGCCGCCGCGACGGCCAGCAGGGCGGCGCCGGCGACCAGCGGCAGCGCCAGCGAGGCCGAGGCCGTGGCCGCGGCGAGCACGGGCGCCGCCAGGAGGGCGCCGGCGCGGGCGGTCTCGACGGCCGCGAAGCCGGGGCCGGTCGTGCCGACGACCGCGAACATCCGCAGGTCGAGCGCCACCTGGCCCAGGCCGAGGCCGGCGCCGAACAGGATCCGGGCGCCTGTCATGGTGGTCAGGTCCGGTGCCACCGCCTGCAGCAGCAGGCCGGCGGCGCTCACGGCCAGCGAGGTCGGCAGCAGGGCCGCGCCCAGCCGCCGGCGCAGCGGCCGCGCCAGGGGCAGCACCGCCAGGGCGGCGGCGCTCGCCAGCATGAACAGGGCCGCGCCGCCGGCGAGGGACGCCCCCTCGGCCTGCGCCAGCTCGACGTAGAACGGGCGCACGGCGGCCGCCGCCAGCTCGAACAGGACCGCGACGGCGGCCACGCCGGCCAGCAGCACGAGGCCGCGGCGGGCGCGGCGCTCCCCGGCCGGGGCCGGCGCCGGCGCCGGCGCGCGCGGCAGCACGCGCAGCACCAGGACCAGCATGGCGGCGTCCAGCAGCGAGAAGGCGGCGATCCCGAGGCGGGGCTCCGGCAGCGCGAGCACGCCGGCGCCGAGCGCCGTCGAGACCGTCAGCGCGGCGTGGAAGAGGGCCGCGAAGGCCACCACGCCCGGGAGGCGGTCGCCGTCGCGCTCGTCCAGCCCGACCAGGGCCGGGTAGGCGAGCAGGATCGCCGCGCCGCAGGCCACCAGCAGGGCGCTGACGGCGGTGAAGAGCGCGAACGAGGGTGCCGCGGCCAGGGCCAGGTTCAGCGCGATGGCGGCGCCGAGGCCGGTGGCGACGAGCCGCCAGAGCGGCCACCGCCGGGCGGCCAGTCCCCACAGCGGCAGCGCGATCACGCCCGCCAGCCGGCACACCCAGAGGTAGGTGCCGGTCGCGTCGAGGTCCTCGATCCCGAACAGCTCGCGAAAGAGCGCCGGGTAGAAGGGGCTGAGCGCGGTCTCGCTGACCAGCAGCATCCCGAGCACCAGCGCCAGCACGGGACGCGGCCCGCGCGGGATCACGGCGCCCCGAAGCTCGTGAACGCCACCGACTCGGGCAGGTGTTGCACCGTCCGGCCGGTCACCGCGTTCAGGATGGTCGCCGCGCGGTGCGCGCCCAGGCCGAGGTCCGGCGTTCCCACGCCGTGCGTGTGCAGCTCGGCGTTCTGGACGTAGAGGCCGCCGGTCACCGAGGGGTCGAGCGCGACGCGGTAGCCGCCGTCCACGGGCAGCCTCCCGTCGCCGTTCGTCGCGATCAGCGCGCGCAGGCCCTCGGCCAGCGGGGGCCGGCGGGCGGTGTAGCCGGTGGCCAGCACGGCGGCGTCGGTTCGCAGGCTGAAGGTCCGGTCCTGAACCACCTCCCGGCAGTCCAGCTCGAGGCCGCCGGCGCCGGCGTGGGCCGCCTCCACCGCCACGTTGGCGGTCAGTTCCGCCGGAGCCTGGCCGCCGCCCACCGTCCGCTCGTAGAGCAACTCGAAGATCGCCGCGATCGTGTCGGCGCTGATGGCCTTGTAGAGCTGCCACTGGGCCGCCACCAGCTCGTCGCGCCGCGCCCTCGGCAGCTCGCGGAAGTACCGCGTGTAGTCCGGCGTGAAGTGCTCCAGGCCGAGCTTGGAGTACTCCATCGGCGCGAAGGCCGGCGAGCGGGTGAGCCAGCGCACCCGATGGCCGTCGCCGCGGGCGCGCAGCAGGTCCAGCACCACCTCGGCGCCCGACTGGCCCGAGCCGATCACGGTCACGTGGCGGAGCTCCAGCAGCCGCTCGCGGTGGGCCAGGTAGTCGGCCGCGTGGATCGCGCGCTCGCCCAGCGCCGGCCGCATCGCCTCGGGAACCGCCGGCTCGGTGCCGACGCCGAGCACCACGTTGCGCGCGAAGGTCGTCTCCGCCGCGTCGCCCTCGCCGTGCTCCACCCGGAACGCCGCGGCCTCGGGCTCCCAGTCGATCGACCGCACCGGCTGGCCGAAGCAGCACGACGGCAGCGACTCGGCCACCCAGCGGCAGTAGTCGTCGTATTCCCGGCGCGGCACGTGGAAGCGCTCGAGGAAGTAGAAGGCGTAGAGCCGCTCGTGGGCGCGCAGGTAGGCCAGGAACGTCCACGGGCTGGTCGGGTCGACCAGCGAGACCAGGTCGGCCAGGAAGGGAACCTGCAGCCGGGCGTCCGCCATCAGCAGGCCCGGGTGCCACGAGAAGCCCGGCCGGCCGTCGAGGAAGACCGCGCGCAGGTCGTCGGCCCCGTCGGCCAGGGCCGCCAGCGACAGGTTGAAGGGGCCGATCCCGACCCCGAGCAGGTCCAGGGGCTCGTCGCTCATCCGACCTCCGCGAGAGGGTTCGGGATCCGCACGTAGACCGACTGCGCGTCCACGCTTCCCACCAGCTCGTCCTTGCCGTCGAGGGCGTGCAGCAGGTTCGCCTTGCACGCCAGCGTCGGGGACTCCAGGAGGGACTCGACCAGCGCCGGGGCCGGGCGCAGCCGCCGGCGCAGGCCGAGCAGCGCCGACCGGAGGCGCCGCAGCAGCGCCTCCTCGTCGGCCAGGCCCTGCGCGCCCATCGCCCCGACCAAGCCGAGGACGTTGTTGACGCCCAGGTAGTACTCGAGGCGCTCGTCGACCAGCGCGTCGTCGAAGATCGCCTCCACGCCGTCGCCGAAGCCGGGCAGGAGGCGGCGCACCGCGTCCGCCTTCGAGGCGGCGACGTACCAGCCCTGGCTGTCCCGGTACCAGGCGCCGGCCGGCCAGCCGACCCCGTCCAGCGCCACCAGGGTGTTCTGCTGGTGGGCCTCCAGGGCCACGCCGGCGGTCGCGCGCAGCCACAGCAGCGGGGCCAGCGCGGCGTCCAGGTAGCGGGAGAACCAGCCCTCGGCGATCTCCTCGCGCGGCCGGCGCACCACCGAGGCCAGGTCCGCGACGAGCTCGCCGAGCAGCGACGCCGGGCGGTCCGGGCGCTCGGCGGTCAGCCCCGCCAGGCACTGCACCCGCGTCGAGGAGCCGATTCCGTTTCGGCGCAGCGCCACCTCGAAGCCGCCCTCGCGCGCGCCGGGCACGTCCACGCCGAGCCAGGCCGGGTCGGTCAGGACGCGGAAGCGGGGGTGCTGCAGCGCGAGCGCGGCGCCCAGGCCGGCGGCCATCAGCCGGTGGGCCTGCACGCCCAGCTCGAGCTCGGCGCGCAGGTTCTCGCGCCGGGAGTTGGTCACCCGCATGCCGAGCGAGAGCTTCAGCTGATGGACCGCGCCGGGGCGCCAGACCGTCCGCAGCGACGAGGTGGGGTACCAGAGGTCGCCGGCGCGGCCGAGATCGACGACCATGCCGGCCTCCAGCAGGGCGCGCACCCCCGGGCGGGTCGCCAGGTCGCGCGCCTGCCAGGGGTGGACCGGGATCGGGACCATGTCCGCGGGCAGGCGCAGGTCCGGGGGGGCCAGCGCCCGCGCCAGCTCCCGCGGCGGCGCCCCGGCCGACCCGCCGGCCAGCAACGCCGGCCGGACCGCCATCCAGTGCAGCCGGAACGAGCCGCGCAGCTCCGGGCTCAGTTCCGCCAGCTCGGCCGGCGAGCCCTCCCGGCTCTTGGGCGTGGGGTGGAAGGGGTGGCCGAGCAGGAGCGCCTGCTCGGCGGCCAGGAAGTGTGGCTGGCCCGGCGCGTCGATGGATGCGCGCCGGACCGCCACGTGGTCGGCCACGCGGGCGGCCGACTCCTCCACCAGCGCGGCCAGCCGGTCGTGGGCGCCGGGCGGCGCGATGCCGCGCGCCCACGCCTCGACCGCGATCGCGCGGGCGAGCTCGGCCGGCGACATCTCGCGGCCGGGGCGCCGCGGCGTCCCCAGGCGGTGATGGCCGCAGGCCGAGCGGTAGAGCACCCTCGCCTCGACCCGGATGCCGGCGGCGGGGAACGGCAGCCGCAGCGGCTCGCCGGACGGCACTTCGGCGCCGGTCTCGCGGATCCAGCAGCGCAGCAGCGCTTCACAGGCGGCGTCGTCGGCCACCCGCAGCGGGTCCGCGGCGAGCAGCGGCTCGTGGGCGACGGTGATGTGGGGCATCAGGCCTCCCCGGCCCGGCCCGCGGCGACGACGGCCTCGAGCAGCGCGTCCACGTCGCTGTTCCGCGCGTGCGGGTTGAGGAGGGTGAGCTTGAGCCAGACCTCCGGCCCGCTGGGACCCATCAGCTCGGTGCGCCCCACCACGGCGCGCCCGCTTCGGAGCAGGCCGCGCCGCAGGCCCGCGTTCACCGCGTCGCGGTCTCCGGCGCTGGCGTAGCGGAACACCACCGTGGTGAGCACCGGCGCCAGCGCCAGCTGCAGCAGCGGCTCGGCGGCGATCGCATCGGCCGCGTGGCGGGCCAGCGCGTGGCAGCGATCCACCAGGCGGCCGAGCCCGGAGATCCCGAGCGCCCGCAGCGTGACCGCCACCTTGAAGGCGTCCGCCCGGCGCGAGGTGCGCAGGGAGAGGCCGAGCGTGCTGGCGTAGCCGGCGGCCTGGTCGTCGGCCGGGTTGAGGTAGGCGACCCTGCGCTCGAGCGGCGCCATGAGCTCGATGTCGCGCACCAGGAAGGCGCCGGCCGCCAGCGGCTGCCAGCCCAGCTTGTGCAGGTCGAGCGCGACCGAGTCGGCCTCGTCCAGGCCGGCGAGCAGCGGGCGCAGGCGGTCCGAGAAGAGCGCGCCGCCGCCGTAGGCCGCGTCCACGTGGAGCCAGGCGCCGGCCTCGGCGCAGCTCCGCGCGATCTCGGGCAGCGGGTCGATCGCGCCGGCGTCGGTGGTGCCGGCGGTCGCGACCACCACGGCCGGGCCGTCGCCGTCGCGGAGCGCCGCCCGCAGCGCGGCGGGATCCATCCGGTGCGCGTCGTCGACCCGCAGCCGGGTGACCGCGTCCTCGCCCAGCCCGAGGATCCCGGCGGAGCGCTGGATCGAGAAGTGGGCGGCCTCGGAGCACAGCACCCGCCGGCAGGCGCCCCCGGGCCGGTCCCGCGCCAGCAGCAGGCCCATCAGGTTCGAGGCGGTCCCGCCGGAGGTCATCACCCCGCCGGCCGCCGTGCCGAAGCCGACGAGATCGGCGAGCCCGCGCACGACCTGCGCCTCCAGCGCGGTCGCGGCGGGAGCCTGGTCCCAGGAGTCGAGCGACGGGTTCAGCGCGGAGGCGACCAGGTCGGCCGCCACGGCGACCGCGAGCGGCGGGGTGTGCAGGTGGGCGGCGCAGGCGGGGTCGGCCGGATCGGCGGCGCCACTCGCCAGCAGGGCCGCCAGCGGCCCCAGCGCGGCCTCGGCGCCCACCCCGTGGCGGGGCAGCGGCTCGCCCTCGAGGGCGCTCCAGACCAGGGCCTCCACCTCCGCCGGCTCGCACGCCGAAACGGGGCCGCCGCGGGCGGCCGAGCCCACGGCGAGCCCCTCCAGGGCGACCTCCACCAGCTCCCGCAGGGCCTCGGCGCCCTCGACGCCCCCGGCCAGGGGCGCCTCGGCGCGGGTGGCGAGGGTCGGGCGCAGCGCGTCCGCCCTCACCGCGGCCGCCGGCCGAGGGCCTCCAGGTAGCCGCGCTCGGCGGCCTCCAGGGCCTCGGCCAGCCGCTCGAGGACCGCGTCGGCCTCGGCATCGGTCATGACGAGCGGCGGCAGCAGGCGCAGCACGGCGTCGTGGCGCCCGCCGAGCTCCACGATCAGCCCGCGCCGCCGGCACTCGCTGCGCGCGCGCAGCGCGACGCCGGTGCAGGCCGGCCGGGCGCCGGAGCCGTCCGGCTCGCCGTCGGGCTCGACCAGCTCGACGCCGATCATCAGGCCGCGCCCGCGGACGTGCCCGATCGAGGGGCGCTCGCCGGCCAGGTCCCGGAGGCGCTCCATCAGGCTCTCGCCGAGCTCGGCGGCCCGATCGTGGAGACCCTCCGCCATGACCACCCGCATCGTCGCGGCGCCGGCCGCGAGCGACATCGTGGTGCCGCGGAAGGTGCCGGTGTGGGCGCCGGGCGCCCAGCCGTCGAGCGACTCGTCGTAGACCACCGCGGCCATCGGGAGGCCCCGCCGATCGCCTTCGACATCACGATCGCGTCGGGGATCACGCCGCTGCGCTCGCAGGCCCAGAGCGTGCCGGTGCGCCCGAGGCCGGTCTGGACCTCGTCCACGATCAGCGGCACGCCGTTCGCCGCCGTGATCCGGCGCATCTCGCGGAGCCAGCCGTCGGGGGCCGGCACCACGCCGCCCTCGCCCTGCACGGCCTCGAGGATCATGGCGGCTGGCGGGGCGACGCCGCCGCAGGGGTCGGCCAGCAGGTTGCCGACGTAGTCCGCGCAGAGCCGCTCGGCGGCCTCGCCGCCCAGGCCCAGCGGGCAGCGGTTGGGGTGGGGGAAGGGCAGGCGGGTGACCTCGGCGGCCACGCCGGCCACCGGCTCCTTGGCCGCGACCCCGCCGCCGGCGGCGAGCGCCGCGGCGGTCATGCCGTGGTACGCCCCGGTGAAGGCCAGCAGGCCGCGCCGGCCGGTGGCGTGCTGGGCGAGCTTCAGCGCCGCCTCGACGGCGTCGGTGCCGGCCGGGCCGCAGAAGTGGATCCGGCCGCGCGAGGCGAGCTCCTCCGGGAGCGTGGCGAAGAGCGCGTCGACGAACTCGTCCTTCTCGGGCGTCGCGATGTCGAGCACCTGCATCGGCGCGGCGCGGTCGAGCGTGCGGCGGATGGCCGCGACGACCTCGGGGTGGTTGTGGCCGAGGGCCAGGGCGCCCGCGCCGGACAGGCAGTCCAGGTAGCGCCGGCCGTCGGCGCCGATCACGGTCATCCCCCGCGCGCGAACCGGCACGATGGGGAAGGAGCGGGCGTATGTGCGGGCCGAGGATTCCCGGGCCCGCTGGCGGTCGAGGATCCCGGCGGGGCCACCGATCGCGGCGGCGGGCGGGACGGGTCCGGTCAGGACGGGCACACGCGGCTCCTTCCGTGCGTGAAATTCGATTACCCGTATAGCGCGAGTAAGGCTAACCGAAGTCAGACGGTGGGCAAGGGGGCCAGCCGTCCCTCGCGCGCCTCGGGGGCCTGCGCCGGCGCGCCGAGGACGATGCGGGCGGGGCGCGGCTGGGCGAGGAAGTCGGGGAGGGAGAACTCGTAGCCGTAGGCCCCGGAGTGCGGGAACACGACCAGATCGCCGGCCCGCAGGCGGGGCAGCGGGACGTCGCGCGCCAGCGTGTCCTCCGGCGTGCAGAGCTCGCCGACGACCGTCACCGGCGCGTCGCGCACCTCGGGCCGCGCGCAGGGCAGGTCCCAGCGCTCGATCGGCACCACCGCGATCGCGTGGCGCTCGTCCCACGAGGCCGGCAGCAGGAAGTGGTTGATCCCGCCGCGCAGGACCGCGAACCAGGCGCCGTGGACGCGCTTCACGTCGGTCACCTCGGCCGCGTACCAGCCGCAGTCGGCCACGAGCCACCGGCCGGGCTCCAGGACGACCCGGACCCCCTCGGGCGGACGCAGATCGCCCAGGGCGCGGCCGAACGCCGGCAGGTCGAAGGCGGCGGTGCCGTCGAAGGTCACCCCGAGGCCGCCGCCGACGTCGACCGCGCGCAGGTCGATCCCCGCCTCGGCCGCCGTCCGCGCGCTCCACTCGAGGCACCAGCCGACGTACGCGGCGTGGGAGGCGGCGTCGAGGTTGTTCGACACCGCGTGGATGTGGAAGCCGGCCACGTCGATCTCGGGCAGCGACCGCGCGGCGGCGAGGACGCCGGCGACGTCGTGCTCGCCCACCCCGAAGGGGCTCGCCGAGCCGCCCATCGCCAGCGAGCCGCGTACCTGGACCCGGGCCGGGTTCACCCGGATCGCGACCCGCGCGCGCCGGCCCCGCGCCCGGGCGACCGCCGCCAGGCGGTGGAGCTCGAGGCCCGACTCGACGTTGACCAGATCGGCCCCGGCCTCGACCAGCGCCGACAGGAACGGCTCGCGCTTGCCGGGTCCGCTCGCGACGAGCCGAAGGCGCCGTCCGGCCGCGGCCGCCGCGTCGCGCGCCAGGGCCACCTCGCGCGCCGACGAGACCTCGAAGCCGGCGATGCCGGCCGTAAGCGCGGCGAGCATCGGCGGGAAGGCGTTCGCCTTCATCGCGTAGAAGGCGTCGGCCCAGGGAGGCAGCGCGTCGCGCAGGGCGCGGGCCCGCGCGGCCGCCGCGGCCGGGTCGTAGAGGTAGGCGCTCACGGATCCGCCGGGCCCCTCGACCAGCGCGGCGAGCGCGTCGAGGACGGCGGGGGGAAGCGCCTCGGCCGGGAGCGGCCGGGCGGGCGGGGGTGGGCTGGGCACGATCACTGTGGGTACCCTTATTCCTAACATATGGGAGCCCGAAGCATTGGGAGCCATGACGATCGGCCCTGCTCGCGTCGCGCCGGTCGGGGGCCCGCCGGGTCGGGGCTACACTCGAACCCGTGCCCCCAGGACCGTCGCGATCGCGCATGAGGGACCCCTCCATGCGGCGCGTGCTCGGCATCGGCTTCGCCGTGCTCGTGGCCCTCGGCGTGGGCCTCGGCATCCTGATCCCCTTCGGCGCGGAGGACTCCGCCGCCCAGCAGCTCAACGCGCAACCGATCGACCCGCCGCGCTCCGCGGCCCCCACCGCCGGCCAAGGCGCCGACGGCGACGAGATCCGCCTTCCGGCCGGCGACGGCCGCCCGGCCGTGGTGACCTTCCTCTTCACCGAGTGCCCGGACGTCTGCCCGCTCATCGCGAGCACGATCAGCAAGGCGCTCGACGAGATGGGCCCGGCGGCCGACCGCGTGGACGTGGTCGCGATCACGGTCGACCCCGAGGACGACACGCCGCGCGCGGTGCGCCGCTTCCTGGCCCGCTACCGCCTGACCGGGCGGATGGACTACCTCATCGGGACGCGCTCCCAGCTGCGGGCGGTGTGGGCGGCGTGGGGGATCGCGCCGCAGCCCGAGGAGGACGGTCACGCGGAGCACGGCGCCGGGCACGTCGAGGAATCGATGCACTCCGCGCCGGTGATCCTGATCGACGGCGACGGGCGCCAGGTGGGCAAGTACGCCCCGGGCATCCCCTTCACCTCGACGCAGCTCGCCGACGACCTGCTCCGCCTGATTTGATCCCCGGCGCCGTCCACCCGCCGGTCGGGGTGGCGCCGGTCATGTCGAGGGAGGTCCCGGGACGTTGGTGGCGCGCGTGATGCGGTTCTTTCGGACGGGCGAGGGCCGGTGATGGCGGCGCCGTCGCTGGCGGGCATCGTCGCCAGCGGGCTGGTGGAGCCCGGCGGCCCCGAGCTCTCCGCGCGGCTGGTGGAGGGCCTCGGCTGCGGTCCCGGCGACCGCGTGGTGGAGATCGCCCCCGGCTACGGCGTCACCGCCGAGCGGGTCCTGAAGGCCGGGCCGGGCAGCTACGTCGGCGTCGACCCGGACCCGGTCGCGGTGATGCGCCTGCGCGAGCGCCTGGGCGGCCCGGGGCGGAGCTTCCGCGAGGCGCCGATCGACGCGACCGGCCTGGAGGACGGCTCGGTGTCGGCCGTGGTGGTGAGCGGCCTGCTCAGCCGCCTGCCGGCCGAGGGGAAGGCCGCCGTGATCGCCGAGGCGGCGCGGCTGCTGCGCAGCGGAGGACGCCTGGCCCTGCACGAGGTCGCGCTGGCCATCCCGGCCGAGGAGGCCGACCCCGAGGCGGCCGAGCGCCGGTTGCTGGCCAACATCGCCGCCGACGGCACCGGGTCGCTGCACCCGCTCACCCCGGCCGGCTGGAAGGCGCTGCTGTCCGGGCGCCTGATACCGACCGGCATGGTCACCGGCCCGCTCAGCGTGGCCCCGGCGCGCGACCTGATGCGGGGGGTGGGGCTGAGGCCGGCGCTCGCGATGGCGAAGGGTCTGCTGGGCGACGCCGGCGAGCGGTCCGAGGGGGCGCACCAGCGCACGGCGCTCGAGCTCAACGCGCGCTCGCTCGGGGCGGTGGTGATCGTGGCCGAGAAGCCGCTCATCTTCGACCTGCGGCGCCCGCGCTACTCCTGAAAGGAACGTCGATGGCCGGGGCGGGCGAGACCGAGTCGATCTGGGAGGACGGCGTCGGCCGGCGCGACATCGACGCGCGGGTGCTCTCCCACGAGCAGACGACCCACGCGCCGGACCCCCAGTCGCTGCGCTACGGGCAGGGGACCTGCGAGGTGATCGTCCAGGCGGTGGTCGGGGGACCGGTGTTCCGCAACCGCCCGCTGGTGGACGTCTACTGGCACGAGGGCCTGCGGCCCTCGTGGGCGCGGCTCACGCCGGCCGAGGCGCGGCGGATCGGCGAGATGATCCTGCGCGCGGCCGACCGGGCCGAGGCGGAGCCGGCTCCGGAGGTCTGACGGGGCCCGCTCCCGTGCGGAGCGCGGGGGTGAGATCGTCGCCGGGGATGTCGAAGTCGCGACCCCGGCGTCGACACCGGGGTGACAACCCCGCCGTCCCGAGGAGGGAACCCCGTGAAGTACCTGATCCTGATCCACAGCAACCCGGCTTCCCGCGAGATCTGGGAGAGCTTCTCCGAGGAGCAGAAGGCCGAGGGCTTCACGTACTACGGCCGGATCGTCGACGACCTGGTCGCCTCCGGCGAGCTGGTGGTGACCCACGCGCTCGCCGATCCGTCGGTCGCGAAGACGGTTACGGTGCGCGAGGACGGGGCGACGGTGACCACCGACGGCCCGTTCGCCGAGGCGAAGGAGCAATTGGCCGGGTTCTTCCTGGTCGAGTGCGAGACGCCGGAGCGGGCGGTCGAGATCGCCGCGCGGATGCCCGAGGCGCACTTCGGGC
Source organism: Miltoncostaeaceae bacterium (assembly GCA_033856535.1). GTDB lineage: Bacteria > Actinomycetota > Thermoleophilia > Miltoncostaeales > Miltoncostaeaceae > JAWVEV01. The sequence continues at coordinate 28,423 of JAWVEV010000024.1, forward strand.
TGATCGAGGTGCGGCCGATCCTCGACCTCGGCGGGATGGAGATGTGAGGCCCGCGGGCGCCATCGAGGACCTGCTTCGCGAGCTGGCGCCGCGGGTCCTCGGCGCCCTGGTGCGCCGCGGCGGCGGGTTCGAGGCGGCCGAGGACGCGGTGCAGGAGGCGCTGCTGGCCGCGGCGACGCGGTGGCCGGCCGACGGCCTGCCGGAGAACCCGGCCGGGTGGCTGGTCACGGTGGCGTGGCGACGGATGGCGGAGGCGGCCCGCGGCGACGCCTCGCGCCGCCGGCGCGAGGCGACCGCGACCGCGCGGGAGCCCCGGGATCCGGAGCCGGTGCAGGACGAGGACGACACGCTGGCGATGCTGGTGCTCTGCTGCCACCCGGCGCTGACGGCGGCCTCGCAGGTGGCGCTGACGCTGCGGGCGGTGGGCGGCCTGACGACCGCCGAGATCGCGCGGGCCTTCCTGGTGCCCGATGCGACGATCGGGCAGCGGATCAGCCGGGCGAAGAAGTCGATCACGGCTGCCGGCGGGGGTTTCGGGGTGCCGGGTCCGGAGGCGGTGGCCGAGCGCCTGGGCGCGGTGCTCCACGTGCTCTACCTGGTGTTCAACGAGGGCTACGTGGCGAGCAGCGGCGCGTCGCTGCACCGGGCCGAGCTGAGCGCGGAGGCGATCCGCCTGGCCCGCCAGCTGCACGCGCGGCTGCCGGACGACGGCGAGGTGGCCGGGCTGCTGGCGCTGATGCTGCTGACCGATGCCCGCCGGCGGGCGCGGACGGCCCCGGACGGTGGGCTGATCCCGCTAGCGGAGCAGGACCGCGGGAGGTGGGACGCCGGCGCGATCGCGGAGGGCGTCGCGCTGGTGAGCGACGCGCTGGCCCGCGCGCCAATTGGCCCGAACCAGGTGCAGGCGGCGATCGCGGCGCTGCACGACGAGGCGCCGACCGCCGACGCGACCGACTGGCGGCAGATCCTGGCGCTCTACGAGGTGCTGTCGGGTCTGGCGCCGGGCCCGATGGTCACCCTGAACCGGATCGTCGCGCTGGCGATGGTGGAAGGCCCGGAGGCGGGCCTGGCGGCGCTGTCGGCCGCCGCGGAGGAGCCGGCGCTCGCGGCCCACCATCGGTTCCACGCGGTCCGGGCGCACCTCTTGGAGCAGGCGGGGGAGGCGGACGCGGCAGAAGATGCCTACCACCGGGCCGCCCGGGCGACCCTGAGCCTCCCGGAGCGGCGATACTTGGAGGGCCGAGCGATCCGCCTGGCTCAGCCGACCGCATCGCCCGCCGATGGGATCGTGGAATGACGACGATGAAGCGCTGGACGTCCCTCGCACCGCGCCGATGTGGATCGTCTCCCTCGGTCTGGCGAGCGCGGTGGTCGTCTTCAACCTCCCGATGCCGGAGGACCCGTCCACCGGCGGGATGGCCGCGGCCATCGTGGTGTTCCTCGCCTGCTGGCGCTTCTCGTGGCCACGTGGGGTCAGGGGGCGTGGATCCTTCTGGGGCTGCTCATCGTCTCGGGCTGGGTGATCCGCGCCGTCGACTTCCCCGGCGGTGCCGAGATGGTCGTCTTCGTCCTGGTCTTCACCGCGGTCGGACCCGCCCTCGGCCGCCCCGATTCGACGCGGGAGGGGACCACGCGTGAGTCCTTACCCGGATCTTCCGCGGTGGGCGCGAGTGCTCGCGCGCGTCGTTTGGGTGTTCGCCCTGGTCACGCTCGGCCTGGGCCTGGCGGGGGTGACGGGGGCCATCGACGGACCGGGATGGGTCTACGTCGCGTTCGGGGCCATCGGGCTGGCGGGGATGCCGCTCGCGGTACGTCACGCGAAGATGCGAGGGCGGCAGGGGTACACCCGGCGGGGGGTCACGAGGACCACGGTCGCGTGGGGCGTGCTGGCCCCCGTCTTCGCCGTAGTCGGCGTGCTGTACCTCGTTTCCGGCGAGCCGGTGCCCGGAGTCGCGCTCGAGGTCATGGCCGCGGCGGCCGGTCTCCTGGCCGTTCTCGGCCTCCGCGAGTTGGGAGGCGGCGGGGGCCTGGACGGTCCGTAGCGAGTCCGCGGCACGCCGGGGTCGCCGGAAGACCGGTTGGCCAATTGGCCGAGCCGCGGCCATTTGGCCGACGCCGGCGAGTCCCCGGCGAGCCGATTCGCTCTTACAACGAGCTTACGTTCCGGTCGAAGTCCCCAATGGCCCGGCACTACGAT
>JAWVEV010000025.1:0-5300 GCA_033856535.1 Miltoncostaeaceae bacterium
CGGGACGCCCGGCCGGGTCGAGATCACGATGTTCGAGCACTCCGAGCAGCCCAGCCCCTCCAGCAGCTCGACCCCGGCCACCTCGCGGAGCCGCTCGGCGACCGGGCCCGGCAGGCGATCGCCCGACGAGACCAGGACGCGGACGCTCGCCAGCGCCTCCGGGTCGGGGTGCCGCTCCAGGAAGCGCGCCAGCTGCGACCAGAAGGTCGGCACCGCCGTGAGCACCGTGACCCCGTGCCGCGCGACGACGCCGAGGACCGAGCGCGCGTTGGGCTTGCCGGCGGCCAGCACGGCGGTTCCGCCGTTGCCCAGGACGCGGAAGAAGCCGTTGCCGAAGCCGAGCGAGGTGAAGAGCTTGGCGACCGAGTGGCAGCGGTCCCCCGGGCCCAGCCCGAGGACCTCGGCGCCGTAGCCCTCGATGCCCGTCCGCAGGTCCCCGTGGGCGTGCATCGCCGCCTTCGGCCGCCCGGTGGAGCCGGACGAGTAGACGAGGTAGGCGAGCTCGTCGTCGTCGACCGCGGCCATCTCCCGCGGCGCGCCGGCATCGAGCGCCTCGGGCCCGATGGCCCGCCCCGGGGCGCCCTCGGGGGGCTCGCCCACGACGACCGTCGGCTCGCAGTCCTCGAGGATGTCGGCCAGGGTGGCCGGCTCGGCGGCCGGGTCCAGCGGCACCGCCACGGCGCCCAGCCACGCGGCGCCGAGGAAGGCCGCCAGCCACGGGCGCCCGTCCGGCAGGAGCACCGCGACCCGCTCGCCGGGCCCCGCGCCGGCCTCGGCCCGCGCGCCGGCGGCCCGCGCCGCCGCCTCCCCGAGCTGGTCGAAGGTCCACTCGCCGGCGTCGTCGACCGCGGCGACGTCGGCGCCGCGGGCCTCGCGGTGGCGGCCCACGAGCAGCTCGACCAGGTTCATCGCGACCCCTCCGTCAGCAGGGCCTCGGCGAGCGCCTCGAAGGCCTCGATCGGCACCCGGTTCGGCAGCACCAGGATCGCGTCGGTCACCCCGGCCGCGGCGTGGGCCGCGAGCGCGTCGCGCACCTCGGCCGGCGAGCCGACGATGCCCGTCGTGCGCAGCCAGCGCACGAGCTTGGCGGGCGTGGTGCCGAGCGCCTCGGTCTCGGGCGCCAGCCAGCCCGCGACCTCCTCGTCGGAGGAGATCGGGAGCGCGTAGGTGTAGAGCGCGCAGTCCAGGGGCGGCCGCCCGGCGGCCTCGCGCGCCTCGTCGGCCCGGGCGAGCCGGCGCCCGACCTCCTCGGGCCCCACGAACGCCGCCACGATGCCGTCGGCCTCCTCGCCGGCCAGCCGCAGCAGGCGCGGCCGGTGCGCCGCGAGCCAGATCGGCGGGCCGCCCTGCTGGACCGGCGGGGGCAGGTTGGGGGCGTTCTCGAGCACCCCGTCGAGCGTGGCGCCCTCGGGCGCGTCGAACATGGCGCGCATCGTCCGCAGCGTCGTGCGGGCGGCCTCGACCCGCTCGGGCGGGCTCGCGAAGGGGATGCCGTAGGCGCGGTGCTCCGGCCGGTCCGATCCGCTCCCGAGGCCCAGCGTCACCCGCCCGCCCGAGATCACGTCGAGCACCGTCGCCATCTTGGCCGCGAGCGCCGGCGGCCGGTAGCTCGCCGACAGCACCGCGACCCCGAGGCGGGCGCGCGACGTGAGCGGCGCCAGCGCGGCGAGCCCGGTGAGCGCGTCGAAGGTCGGCTCGTCCTTGCGCCGGCCGGGAGCCTGCAGGTGGTCGTTCAGCCAGAGGCCGGCGAACCCGAGCTCCTCGCACCGGACGGCGGCCTCGCGGAGCTCCTCCCACGAGGCGCCATACTGGGGCAACCGCACCCCGATCCGGGGCGCCGCCCGGGTCACCCCGGCCCCAGCACCAGGGCCACCTGCGCCTCGGCCGGCACCGCGTCGGTCAGCTCGCCCGAGGACGGCAGCGGCGCCGTCCCACCCGCGGCGTCCGCGTCCTCGGCCAGCTGCGCGGCCGCGGCCTCGGCGCCCGCCCGGTAGTAGACCGTGCTGGCCCCCGTCGTGGCCGGCGCGTTGCCGGTGGTGACGTCCGAGTAGCCCTCCGCTGCCAGCTCGTCGGCCGTCTGGGCGGCGAGCCCGGTCACGCTGGTCGCGTTCAGCACCGCGACGGACACCTCGCCCGGCGCGGGCGGCGTCGTCTGATCCTCGGCGGTGACCGTGGTGCCCGAGGTGGAGGTGTCGTCCGGCGCGGTGGCCGTGTCGTCGGGCGCGGTCGAGGTGTCGGCCGGCGGCGTCGGCTCGCTCGCCTCGGTCGTGTCGCCCTGCGCCACCACGGTCGCGGGCCCGCCGCCGTCGCCCCTCACCATCCAGCCGAGCACGAACCCGATCACCAGGCACGACGCCCCCAGCACCAGCGGGCGCCACCAGGGGGTCACCGGCGGGTCGGAGCGATACCTGTCCTGGTCGGGGGCGATCGGAACTCCTCCGGTTCTCGCGATTGGGGGGCCGGATACCCGGCTCCGGCGGTGGGCATGCCGCCAAGAGCGGCCGGCGAGCCGCTCGAAGCGGCCGGCGAGCCGCTCGAAGCGGCCGGAGCCGCCCGGTGGGGCATGCTAGCCACCACCTCGGCCGATCCCCGGCCCCCGGGGTGCTTCGCGAGCGCGCCGGTCTCGGTGGTATCCTTTTTGCAGGCCGTACCCCATCCGCTGCTGGCCGCGCCGGATCGGGTACCACCCCAACGCCGATCGTCGCACCGCGCGACGCGGCGGTCAGTCACCCGCCCAAGCGACGGCCCTCGCTCCTTGCCCACGGGCCCTCACCAGATGGCCGACGGATTGCATCCACTGCCCGAGACCAGCGCGCACGCGCCGCCCGCTGCCGAGTCGCTCTCGGCGGCGCTCGCCGACCCCTCCGCCGCATGGCCCGACGTGGTGCTGCGCGAGCACCAGATCGAGGCCCTCGACGAGCTCGCGTTCCGCCTCTCGCACGGGGTCACCCGCAGCTGGGTGGACGCCCCCACCGGCTCGGGCAAGACGATCATGTTCTGCGCCCTGGCCGCGGCGCTCGGCGGCAGCACCCTCGTGCTGGTCCCGCGGCGGAACCTCGCCGAGCAGACCGCCGCCGCGCTCGGGCGCCACTTCCCCGCGGTCCCGGTCGCCTCCGACGGCCCGCACCAGGCCGGCCGTCCGGGCGTGGTCATCTGCACCTACCAGGCGGCCCTGCGCCACGCCGACACCATGGACTGGGAGGCCGTCGACCTCCTGATCTGCGACGAGGCGCACGCGACGCTCGGCGCGCAGACGCGGAAGCTGCTCGACCGGGCGACCAACGCCACCATCGTCGGCTTCACCGCGACCGGCTCCACCACCACCGGCCACGTGGAGCAGGTCTTCGGCCCGGTCGCCACCACCCTGGACCGCGCCTCCGCGATCGAGCGCGGGATCCTCTGCCCGCTCCGCTCGCTGCGCGTCGAGCGAGCGGTCGACCTCTCCGACGTCGCCCGGGTGCGCGGCGACTTCGATCAGGCCAGCCTGGGCCGGGCGCTCGACAAGGCCCTCTGGCACCGGGCCTGCGCCGAGGTCTGGGTCGAGCATTTCGCGCCGCTCGAGCTCGCGGGGGTGGCCTACACCGCCACCGTCGCGCAGGCCCACGCGCTGGCCGACGAGCTGGCCCAGCGCGGCGTCCGCTCGGCGGCGGTCTCGGGGCAGACGCCGGCGCGCGAGCTCAAGCGCGTGCTGTTCGACTTCGGCGCGCAGCGGATCGACGTGCTCTGCAACGCCGACCTGCTCACCGAGGGCTGGGACGAGACCCGCGCCGCGGTCGTGATGCACCTGGCGCCGACCACCTCCGAGCGCGTCTTCGTGCAGCGGCTCGGCCGCGTCATGCGGCCGGCGCCGGGCAAGGAGGCGGTCTCGGTCGAGTTCCTCCCCGCCGGCGAGCAGATGGGCGTCCAGACCAGCCACGACATCTTCGGGCAGGGCTGGTACAAGCCGCTCGGGCGCGTGGCCGGCCCGCCGGCCGGGGGCGAGCGCGGCAAGCTTGCCCAGGCGGCCCGCCTGCTGGCCGAGCGCGACGGCGCCGCCGCCGCCCTGGTCAACCCGCACGCCTCGCCCGAGACGATCGCCGCCGGCCTGGCCAGCGGCGGGTGGCGCCATGCCGACCCCTCGCTGCTGCCGACCACCCTCATGGAGGAGTGGGTCCATGCGGCGGCCGAGGACGTCAACTGCGCCGAGGTGGCCGAGCGCGTCACCCAGGGCCTCGACCCACCGGCCGCGATCGCCTGGTGGGCGCTCTCCGGCCTGATCTCGCGCCACGCCCAGGACGGCGACGACCAGCCGCTCTGGCGCGCCTGGGCCACCTCCCTGCTCGTGCAGCCGGACCTGCGGCGGGCGCTGCCCGACGACGTGCCGCGCAGGGTGTTGGACCGGCTGCGCATGAGCGCCCGCGAGCGGCTGCGCGCGCTCTGGTGGCACGCGAGCTCCAGCGGGCGCTGGGACCGGCTGGCCACGCTCGAGCAGCTGGGCCGCTCGGGCGACCGGCGCCGACGCTGGTCGGCGCTCGAGGAGGCGTCCGAGTGGGCGCCGAGCTGGGCGTGGGAGGTCTCGCGCGGCCTGGCCGACGGCAACCGGCCCGGGCGCAACCAGGAGGTCGCCCGCATCGCGGCCTGGGAGGCCAACCACCTGATCGAGAACGGCGGGGAGCTGGCGCTGATCGGCACCTGGCTGCGGGCCGCCGGCCAGCCGCCGCCCGAGCCGGCGACGGTCGAGGGCGCGCCGCTGCGCCTGGGCCAGGCCGCCCGCCTGCTGCTCATGCTCGGGCCCGGCGACGTGCCAGTCCGCAGCGAGTACCTGCGGCTCGCGGGCCGCGCGGCCGCCACGGCCGGCGGCTGGGCCGAGCTGCGCGGGGCGCTTGACGCGATCGACTTCACCGCCGCGGACGCCCGGCGGGCGCTGCGGGCCGCGATCGGGGCGATGCAGCCCAAGGCGCTCCAGAGCCGCCGCGCCTGGAACAGCCTGCGCGCGCGCTTCCCGCGGCTGCCGGCGCCCGAGGAGGTCGGCATCGGCGAGCCGCGCGGCAAGCGCGCCGCCCCGGCCGAGGGCGCGACCGCCGAGGAGGGCGCGGCGACCCCGACCCGCACGCGTCGCCGGCGCCGGCGCCGCCTGCGCTCGGCGACCGCCGAAGGCGGGGCTGCGGCGACCCCCGAGGCGGCGGCGACCGCCGCGGAGGGTGCGCCCGCCGAGGGCGCCGCCCCGACCGCCGCGACGCCCGCCCGCCGCCGCCGCCGCCGGCGCCGACGGGCCGCCGCCGCCTCCTCCGGGGAGTCCGGGGACGGCGCGGGGGGGTCCG
>JAWVEV010000026.1:0-22552 GCA_033856535.1 Miltoncostaeaceae bacterium
CGCCGATGCCGAGGATCAGCACGGTCTCGCCCGGCCGCATGCCGGCTCGGCTCACCAGCGCGCGCCAGGCGGTCAGGCCGGCCAGCGGGAGGGCCGCGCACTCCTCCCAGGAGAGCCGCGAGGGCCGCGGGAAGACGTTCTCGGCCGGGAGCCTCACCAGCTCCGCGTAGGTCCCGTCGTCCGGCCCGCCCAGGATGCGGAAGCCCGGCGCCGGCGCGGCCTCGGCGCCGCCCCAGCCGAGCGACGGGAAGACGATCACCTCGTCGCCCTCGGCGACGCCGCGGACCCCGTCGCCCAGCGAGCGGATCACGCCGGCGCCGTCAGAGCCGAGGATGATCGGCAGAGGGGAGGGCGCGATGCCCTTGCGGACGAAGATGTCGCGCCGGTTGAGGGCGGCCGCCCGTAGCTCGACCACCACCTCGCCCGGGCCCGCGACCGGGTCGTCGGCCGTCCCGGGCTGGAGCACCTCCGGCCCTCCGGTCTCCTTCAGGACGATGGCGTTCACGGCTCGGGCCTCCTGGATCGCGTGGGCCCCGGGAGCCTACGGTCGGCGCGCCGACCGCGCCGCCGCCGGGATCAGGCCGGCGGGCGCGTGACGGCGAGCAGCGGGAAGGGGTTCACCCGGGCGCCGCCGCGCTCCCAGGCGACCCGCAGGCGGCCGGCGGTCGCGCCGAGCGGCGTGCCGGGCTCGACCTCGACGCCCTCGGCGATTCCGGCGCTGTAGGCGGCCAGGGGCCCGTATCCCACGCGGTCCTCGCCGGAGCCCTGGATCCAGAAGGCGACGCCGTCCTCCTGCTCGGCGGCGCTCGCGATCCGGAGGGTGCCCGCGATCGCCGCCACCGCCGGCGTGCCGGGCGCGCTCTCGAGCAGGATCGAGCAGCGCCACTCCTGGTCGTGGCAGCCGAGCGGGCCGGGGTCGCGGAAGCCGTCGGCGAAGCGGGCCGGACCGCCGGCCGGCAGGGCGAGGGGGAAGACGAAGCCCTCGAGCGTCGCCGGCGCGCCGGTGCGCGGGTCGGCGCCGGCCTCGGGCCGCGGGGAGGCGACCCGGGGCGTCGCGCCGCCCCAGACGGTGACCAGCGGGGGGCCGGCGGCGATGGCCTCGGCCGGCGTGAGGGTCGAGCCGGGCGCCCCGAACGCCGGAACCGGGCCGCAGGAGGGCAGCGGGTTCTGGTCGGCCAGCAGCACGGTGCGGGACGGGTCTCCGCCGAGCGCCGCGTAGTAGCGGGACACGCCGCCGGGCCAGTGCTGGTTGAGCGCGGTGGGGTCGTTGGCGACGCCGAGCGGCGCCCACTTGGCGCCGATGGCGTCGATCGTCGTGCGCCCCTCGGCGAGGTAGCCGCCCGCGAGCACCCGCGCGGCCGTGCCGATGGCGTCGGCCTCGGAGTCGTAGGTCAGGCCCGGCCCCAGCCCGAACGGGTTCCGGATCAGCTGGGCCGGCAGGTAGGTCTCGAGCAGCGTCTCGTGGGCCGCGATCGCGACGAGGAACCGCGGGTCCAGGCCGACCGCGGTCGCCTCGGAGACGAAGGTGCCTCCCTGGCCGGCGAGCGGGCTCCCCGCGGCGCCGAGCATCCGGTCGAGCGTCCCCGCGTCGGTGGGGGCGACGCAGGTGAGGCGGGCCTCGACGGGGACCACCTGCTGGGCCTGCGCGACCGGCGTCAGGCCGAGGGCGAGGGCCGCGCCGGCGAGCACTGCGGCGATCCGGGGCCGGCCGACGGGCATCGACGGAGGAGTGTAGGGGACCTCCGCGCGGCGTCCCGGACGCGCGGTCCCGACGGCGCGGGTACGCTCCCGCCGATGCCCGCTCCGCCGCGCGATCCCGAGCGCCGCCGCCGCCTCGGCATCGCCCTGATCGTGCTCGTCGCGATCGTCTTCGTGGTGCAGGTCCTGGCCCTGGTGCTCGGCAAGGCGCTGCTCTCGGGGGTGTGCGCCGTCCTGCTCATCGTGGGCTGGTTCGTGCTGCGCTCGTTCATCCGCCGGCGCGAGCAGGAGGCGTAGGCCGGCGGCATCGCCGCCGGCCCGGTTCCACCGACACCTCGGAGCCGCGGCGCGGTTAGCGGGAGTAGAACTCCACGATCAGCTGCTCGCGCACCGGGATCGCGATCTCCTCGCGGTCCGGAGGGTGCAGGACGCGGCCGCGCACGCCGTCGTGATCGGCCTCGAGCCACGAGGGGACCATGGCGATGAGGCCGCTGGCCTCACGCACGACCGGCTCGGCCGGCGAGCTGGGGCGCAGTGCCACGACGTCCTCGGGCCGCAGCTGGTAGCTCGGACGGTCGACGCGGCGGCCGTTGACGTGGAAGTGGCCGTGGACCACCAGCTGGCGCGCCTGGCGGCGCGTCGCGGCGAAGCCGAGGCGGAAGACCACGTTGTCGAGCCGCAGCTCGAGCAGCCGCAGCATGCGCTCGCCGGTGATGCCGCCCTGGCGGACGGCCCGGTCGTAGTAGCCGCGGAACTGGCGCTCGAGCAGGCCGTACAGGTACTTGGCCTTCTGCTTCTCGCGCAGCTGCAGCAGGTAGTCGCTCTGGCGGACCCGTCCCTGGCCGTGCTGGCCGGGCCGGTAGGGCCGGCGCACCAGCGCGCACTTCTCGGGGCGGTCGCAGACGGTCTCGCCCACCTGGCGGCAGCGCCGGCAGCGAGGGCCGCGGTAGCGGGCCATCAGGCGGCTCCCGCGGGCATGTGATGAGTTGATCCGTAAGTCATGAGTTCGGGCACCCTAAACCACACCTCTGCCGATCGGTAGCACGCGGCTATTTGACCGCGCTGACGCTGACGCCGTCGCCCACGGTCAGGATCGCCGTGATCAGCCGCGGGTGGGCGAGCGCGTCGGCAGCGTACCTGCGCAGGCCGGCGGTTCCAGGGGCGTCCTGTTCCGGCGGCTCCGCGACCCGCCCGCCGGCGAGCACGTTGTCGGCGACGATCAGGCCTCCCGAGCGGACCAGGCGCACCGCCTCGACCAGGTACGCGGGGTAGCCGGCCTTGTCGGCGTCGATGTAGCAGAGGTCGTAGGAGGCGTCGGGAAGGGTCGCCATCGTGTCGGCCGCCTGGCCCACGTGGACCCGGATCCGGTCGGCGATCCCGATCCGCTCGAACCACTCCTCGGACCGGGCGCCGCGCTCGGGATCGGCCTCCAGCGTGTCCACCCGTCCGCCGGGGGCGAGCGAGCCGGCCATCCAGGCGGCCGAGATCCCCACGAAGGTCCCCAGCTCGAGCACCGCCCTGGCGCCGACCCCGGCCACGAGCACGGCCAGCAGCCGCCCCAGGTCGGGGTGGGTCATCATCTGCGCGCCCGGGTCCCCGGCCACCTCGGCCATGCGCGCCGCGATGTGGGCCGGCGGCGGGGTGATCGCGTCGAGGTGATCGCCGAGGGGGCCCTCGACGGGCAGGCGCCGACGGGCCATCAGCGGTCCCCGAGCGCGGCCAGGCCGAGCGCGGTGAACGTCCCGAGCATCACCACGAGGCCCGCGGCCGAGAGCAGCCCCGGCAGCACGGCGTCCCAGGTGATCGGCCCGAGCTCGGCGGCGCGCGAGGTCTCGAGGACCCGGGTCACCGGGTTCCAGTCCGCGACGTGCCGCAGCCAGCCGCCCAGGACCTCGCGCGGCGCGTAGGCGACCGACGTGAAGATCGAGAGGAACACCACCACCTGCATCAGCGGCGCGGACTGCACCGTGCGGGTGCGCAGCGCGATGCCCATCGCCCAGCAGGCGGTGGCGCACCCGAAGCCGAGCGCCATCAGGTAGACGAGGAACGTCCCGAGGACGCCGGGCAGGCCCACGCCGGCGATCCCGCCGGCGATCAGGACGACGGTGGTCGTGATCAGGCTCCGCGTCGCGGCCGCGACCAGCGGCCCCGCGATCAGCGTGACGCGCGGCGCCGGGCTCGCCACGAGCCGGTCCACGAACCCGCCCTCGATGTCGCGGGCCATCGTCAGGCCGGCGTTGACCCCCGCGAAGCCGGCGCCCATCACGGTGGCCAGGGGGATGGTGAAGGCCGTGTAGTCCACGCCGCCGAGCGCCGGCAGCTCCGAGATGCCGCGGAAGGCCCCCGAGGTCGCCACCAGGATGAACAGCGGCATCACCAGGGAGGGCACGAACACCGACGGCATCCGCCGCACCAGGATCAGGCTGCGCATCGCGAGCCCGAGGCTGACACGCGCGCCGTGAGCCGCCGTGCTCACTGCCTTTCGCACCGGCTCACGCCGCTCCGATCGCGTCCGCGTGATCCGCACGTGATGCGGATCATGCGGCCCCCAGCCGGCGGTGGAGCGCCCGCGCGCTCGCCGCGACCGCCAGCACCGCGAGGCCGCCGGCGATGGCCACGCCGGTGACGACCGTGCCCGCGTCGATCGGGGCGATCACCTGGTCGCGCATCGCCTCGACCAGGTGCGAGATCGGGTTGATGTCCGCGACGTGCCGGAACCAGCCGGTCATGGTCTCCCGCGGGAAGAACGCCGACGAGAAGAACAGCAGCACGAAGAAGAGCGGGAAGGCGCCCTGCACCGCCTCGGCTGACCCGGTGCGGAGCGCCAGCACGACGCCGAGGCCCCCCACCGCGGTGGCCAGCAGGGCGGAGAGCAGCACGATCGCGAGCACCCCGAGGACGCCGGCCTGCACATCGACGCCGAAGGCGACGCCGATGCCGAGGAAGAGCAGCGTCTGGGTGATTCCGAGCACGATGCCGCCGGCCAGCCGGCCGGTCAGGATCGCGGTCCGCGACACCGGCGAGGCCACCAGCCGGTCGAAGAACCCTCCCTCGATGTCCGCCGCGAACGCCGCGCCGGCGGTCGTCCCGCCGATCAGCACGCCCTGGAGCACCGAGCCGGCCACCGCGAAGTCCAGGAAGCCGCGCACCGGCGGGAAACCGGGCACGTTGCCCGGCGCGTCGCCGAACGAGCCGGTGAAGATCGCCAGCAGCGCCATCGGGAAGAAGAGCGACGGGAACCACGCCTGCGGCAGCCGCAGGGTGTCCATCACCGACCGGCGCGCGAGCGCCGCCGTCTGGCGAAGGGCGAGCGCGCTCATCGTTCGGCCAGGGCGCCCTCGCCCTCGGCCTGCGCCTCGCCCTCCAGGTGCCGGCCGGTCTTCGCGACGAAGACGTCGTCCAGCGAGGGCTGGGTCAGGTCGAGCCCGGTGATCGGCACGTCGGCCTCGTCCAGCGCGCGCACGGCCTCGGCCACCGCGGCGGCGCCGCGCGGCAGGCGCAGCGTGAGCTCCCCGGGCCGCGAGCCGGTCACCGGGTCGCCGAACGGGCGCACCGCCTCGAACGCGGCGTCCATGTCGTGCAGGTCGCCGAGCGTCACCTTCAGGGAGGGATCGCCCACCTCGGCCTTCAGGCGCTCCGGGGTGCCCTCGGCCACGATCCGGCCGCCGTCGATGATCGCCACCCGGTCCGCCAGCTGGTCGGCCTCCTCGAGGTACTGCGTCGTCAGGAAGACCGTGGTCCCCGACTCCTCGTTCAGGCGCCGCACCTCGTCCCAGAGGGTGAGCCGCGAGATCGGGTCGAGGCCGGTGGTCGGCTCGTCGAGGAACAGCACCTCAGGCGCGTGGACCAGCGCCAGGGCCAGATCGAGGCGCCGGCGCATCCCGCCCGAGTAGGTCTTCACGCGCCGGTCGGCGGCCTGCGTCAGGCCGACCCGCTCGAGCAGCGCCACCGCCCGCTCCCGGCCGCGCGCCCGGTCGATGCCGTGCAGCACCGCCTGGAGGCGCAGCAGCTCGCGGCCGGTCATGTACGGGTCGATGGCCGCGTCCTGCAGCGCGACCCCGATCGACCGGCGCACCGCGGCGGCCTCGCGCACCACGTCGTGGCCGGCGACCGAGGCCCGCCCGCCGGACGGGCGCAGCAGCGTGGCCAGGATCCGCACCGTCGTGCTCTTGCCGGCGCCGTTCGGTCCCAGGAACCCGTAGATCTCGCCGCGGTCGACCTCGAGGTCGACGCCGTCCACCGCGCGGATGTCGCCGCGGAACTCCCGCACGAGGCCCTCGACCTCGATCGCCTTCGTCACTCGCGTCCCTCCGCCTCGATCGCCGACGCAGGGTAGCGCGCGTCCTCGCCCGCCCGACCCGCGTGCCGGGACCGGCGTGACGCCGGTCGATACGATCACCCGCGTGTCCCAGGAGAGCGTCTCCACCGAGAGCCACGCCGACCGCCTGCGCCGCCTCGAAGAGGAGGCCGCCGAGGCGCTCGAGCGGCTGAGCCTCGCTGCCGAGGGCGAGGAGCGGGGCGACGGCCACCACCACCCTGCCGAGGTGGCGACCGACGCCGACCGGCGGGAGCGAGAGCTGGCCGAGCAGCTGCGCTGGCGGGAGCGCGTCACGCGGATCGAGGCCGCGAAGGCCGCGCTCGCCGCCGGCACCTACGGCATCTGCGTGGACTGCGGCGCCGAGATCCCCGAGGGCCGGCTGCGCGCCGTCCCGGACGCCGCGCGCTGCGTCCCCTGCCAGACGAAGCTCAACCGCCGGCGCTGACCCCCGGCGGGGCCGGCGGCGCCGCCCTGCCGAGGGCCGCCGCCAGCCGGTCGTAGCGGCGGATCTCGCAGCCGTCGCGGCGCCCGACCGTCAGGCTGACCCGGCGGCCGCCCAGGCGCCCGTCCAGGCCGATGCGCCGGGGGCCGCCGTAGATCTGGGTGCAGATCTCGTCCGGGACCGGCGCGAGCCCGGGGAGCAGGGCGGTCAGGCGCCTGCAGATCGGCGCGTCCGCGCCGGCGCAGTCGAGGCGGATCGCTCGCAGGACCCGCTCGTCGCGCAGGTGGCGCACCGTGAGCGCGTCGTCGCTCGAGGGGGTCGGATCGCCGCCGCCGCAGCCGGCCGCCAGGGCGAGCAGGGCCGCCGCCGCCAGCGCGCTCGGCCGGCGCTGCGGCACTACCGCGCCAGGGCCGGCGCCGCCTCCGGGGGCGTCGCCGCCGGCGCGGCCGCCGGCTCGAGGCGCGGCCGCGCGATGCCCCAGGCGATCGCGACCGTGAGCGCCCAGAGCAGCGCCGCCAGGGAGACGTGCACCGCCACCACCTGCCAGGGGAGGCCGTGGCGGAACTGGTACTCGCCCACGCCGATCTGCAGGAGCGTGAGCGGCACGTGGGCCACGGCCAGGCGCCGCGTGACCCGGTCCCCGCCGCCCTCGCGCCAGAGCCACGCGGAGAGCACCGCGGCCAGCACCAGGAACGTGACCGCCGCGCGCACGTGCACGTGGAGCGCGTCGCCGAAGTTGCCGTAGCGGACGACCACGTCGACGTCGCCGGAGTGGGGGCCGGCCGCGGTCACCAGGACCCCGGTGGTGAGCGTCACGCCGAGCGCGGCCGCGGCGACGACCGCCAGCGGGCCCTGGCGGCGGTTCCACCCGCGGGCGTCGCCGGCCGCGGCGTCGCGGGCGCGCAGCCACAGCACCGTGCCGGCGCCGAGGGCGACCATCGAGAGCAGGAAGTGGGAGGAGACCAGCGCCGGGTGGAGGTCGTAGTGGACCGTGATCGCGCCCAGCGGGATCTGGCCGAAGGTGGCCAGCGCGATCGTCGCCGACCAGCGCCGCAGCGCGCGCGGGCGGCCCGGCAGCCCGAGGGCGGCGACCCAGGTGAGGACGGCGGTCGCCATCACCAGGCCCGAGAAGATCCGGTTGGTGAACTCGATCCAGGCGTGGCCGGCGGCCTCGGGCACGACGCTGCCGTCGCAGAGCGGCCAGTCGGGACAGCCCAGGCCGGAGCCGGTGAGGCGGACGATCGCCCCGCTCGGGACGATCGCCCAGAGGCCGATCATGGCCACGAGCGTCAGCGTCCGGAATCCGGCCGGGGTTCGCAGCGGCGCCAGCAGGCGGCGCACGATCGCCCGCGGCAGGGCGGCCGCGGCGGCGGAACGGGTGCGCATGTCCCGATGCTAGCGGCGCCGCTTCGCGTGCCCGGGGTGTCACACTCCGCCGATCCGCGGCGCGAACGACCCCATCGAGCCCAGATGAGGGGCGCCCGCCTCGTCGCGCTCCTCGTCGCGCTGGCGGCCCTCTCCGGGGTCGCGTCCGCGGCGCCGCCCGCGTCGGTGCGCATCGCCATCGGCGTCTCGCTGGATCGGGGGCTGTTCGACGGCACGGTCACCTGGCCGTCGGGACGGCGGGCGCCGCTCCCGACGCCGGCGGCCGCCGATCCGGACGTGCTGGCGGTCCCAGTGGGGCCCGGCGCCGACGGACGCTACACCGTGGCCTGGAGCGGCATCCGCCGCGACGGCCGGCCCGCCAGGGGGACGGCCGCCTTCGCGATCCGCGACGGCGCCGTCGGGCCGGTCGCGGTCGAGGCGCGCGACGTCTCGTCCGGCCGCGAGGCCCTCACGGTGCTCGACCGCCTGCTGGTCCTGGTCGGGTTCGTCGGGCTGGCCGGCCTGGTCGGGCTGCGCGCCCTCGTGGTCGGCCCGGCCTGGCGCGCCGGCGGCGTCGCGCCCCCCGTGGGCGCCACCGATCCGGCCGCGTTTCGCGGGCGCGCCGCCCCCGCGCTGCGCGCCGCGGCCGGGCGCTGGTGGGGGGCGTGGTGGGCGCTCGCCGCCGCCGCCGCAGCGGGGCTCGTCCTCGCGCCCGCCGCCGTCCTGGCCTCGGCCGGGCGCGGCCCGGGCGACCTCGGCCGGCTCCTGGGCGACACGCGCTGGGGGACCGCCTGGATCGTCGAGGTGGCCGCCCTGGCCGCCGCCGCCGCGGCCGCGCCCGTCCTCGCCCGCCGTCGGTGCGCGCTGGGCCCCGAGCTGGCGCCGGGATGGGCCCTCGCGCTGGGCGCGCCGCCCGCGCTGGCCCTGGTCGCCGTCGCGTGGTCGGGCCACGCCGCGGCCGAGAAGGTGGGCCTCGACGTGGCGATCGACGCGGTCCACAACCTGGCCACCGCCGCCTGGCTCGGGGGCCTCGCGGCGCTCGCGGTCATGCTCCCGCCGGCCCTGCGCGGGCTGGAGCCGACCGACCGCACCCGGCTCGCGGCCGGCGTGGTGGTGCGCTTCTCGGCGCTGGCGCTGACGGCGGTCGGCGCCCTCGTGGCGACCGGCGTCTACCGGGCGCTGGTCGAGCTCTCGTCGCCCCGCGACCTGCTGGACACGGGCTACGGGAACGCGCTGCTGATCAAGCTTCTGATCTTCGTCCCGCTGCTCGGCGCCGGGGCCTACAACCGGATGGTCCTGCACCCCCGGCTCGAGCGCGCGGCGATCGGGCTGGACCCCGGCGACCGGGGCGCGGCGGACCGGCTGCGGCGGAGCGTGCGCGCCGAGCTGGCGCTGGCCGGCGCGCTGATGGTCGCGGTGGCGGCCCTCGTGGCGCTCCCGCCCCCGGCCTGACGGCCATCGCTACCATGCCGCCCGTGATCGACGAGGCGACCGTCCGACACGTGGCCCGGCTGGCGCGACTGCGCCTCGAGCCCGACGAGCTGGAGCGCATGCGCGCGGAGCTGTCGAGCATCCTGGAGCACGTGGACCGCATCCAGGCGCTCGACCTCGACGGCGTGCCGCCGACGACGCACGTGGAGGAGATGGAGAACGTGCTGCGCGACGACGAGCCGCGCCCGAGCCTGACGCTGGAGGAGGCGCTCCGCGAGGCGCCCGAGGCCGCCGACGGCGGCTTCGCGGTCGGGCGCATCTAGCTTGCCGGCCGAGCTCCACCAGCTCAGCGCCGAGGAGGCCCTCGGGGCCCTCGCCGCGGGCGAGACCTCGTCGCGCGAGCTGGTCGACGCGGCGCTGGCGCGCGCCGAGGACGACCGCTGGCACTCGTTCCTCGCCGTGAACGCCGAGGCGGCCCGGGCCCGCGCGGACGAGATCGACGCCATGCCCGAGCGACCGCCGCTCGGCGGCCTCCCGATCGCGATCAAGGACGCGCTCTCGACGCGCGACCTGGTGACCACCGCCGGCTCGAAGATCCTCGAGGGCTACCGGCCGGTTTACACCGCGACCTGCGTCGACCGGCTCGAGCGCGCCGGCGCGATCGTGATCGGCAAGACCAACATGGACGAGTTCGCCATGGGGTCGAGCACCGAGAACTCGGCCTACGGGGTCACGCGCAACCCGTGGGACCCCGGGCGGGTGCCCGGTGGCTCCAGCGGCGGCTCGGCCTCTGCGGTCGCGGCGCACCAGGCGCCCTTCTCGCTCGGCAGCGACACCGGCGGCTCGATCCGCCAGCCGGCGGCGCTCTGCGGCATCGTGGGGATGAAGCCCACCTACGGCGCGGTCTCGCGCTACGGCCTGATCGCGTTCGCGTCCTCGCTCGACCAGGTGGGGCCCTTCGCCCGCACCGTGCGCGACGCCGCGCTGGTCCTGCGGCACATGGTGGGGCGCGACCCGATGGACGCGACCTCGCTCGACTGGCCCGAGCCGATCGCGCTGCCCGATGCCGAGCGCCTCGACGGCGTGCGGGTGGGCTACGTCGAGGAGCTGATGGGGCAGGGGGTCGACCCCGGCGTCCGCGACGCGGTCCAGGGCGCGCTCGACCTGGTCGAGCGGCTCGGCGGCACGCTCGTGCCCGTGAGCCTGCCGACGACCGAGCACGGGCTCTCGACCTACTACCTGATCGCGCCGGCCGAGTGCTCGGCCAACCTCGCCCGGTTCGACGGCATCCGCTACGGCTGGAGCGCCGAGGGGGCCGACGACCTGCTCGAGCACTACGAGCGCACCCGCGGCGCCGGCTTCGGCCCCGAGGTGAAGCGGCGGATCATGCTCGGCACCTTCGCCCTCGCCTCGGGCTACTACGACGCGTACTACGGCCGCGCCCAGCGGGTGCGGACGCTCATCCGGCGCGACTTCGAGCGGGCCTTCGCGGAGGTCGACCTGCTCGCCTCGCCGACCTCGCCGACCGTCGCCTTCAAGATGGGCGACCGGACCGCGGACCCGCTCTCCATGTACCTGGCCGATGTCTGCACGATCCCGGTGAGCCTGGCCGGCCTGCCCTCGCTCTCCATCCCGTGCGGGCTCTCGGACGGGATGCCGGTGGGGCTGCAGCTCGCCGGCCCGGCCTTCAGCGAGAACCGCCTGCTGGCCGCGGCACACGCGCTGGAGCAGGCGCTCGGCTTCGCCACCCGCCCGCCGGGGGCCTCGTGAGCGTCGCCGAGTCGCCCTACGAGGCGGTGATCGGGCTGGAGATCCACGTCCAGCTCGCCACCCGCACCAAGATGTTCTGCGGCTGCGAGCTGAGCTTCGGCGACCCGCCGAACACCCACACCTGCCCGGTCTGCCTGGCCCATCCCGGCGCGCTGCCGGTGACCAACCGGGAGGCCATCCGGCTGGCGATCATCGCCGGCATGGCGCTGGGCTGCGGGGTCGCCGAGCGCTCGACCTTCCACCGCAAGAACTACTTCTATCCGGACCTGCCGAAGGCGTACCAGATCTCCCAGTACGACGAGCCGATCTGCACCGAGGGGCGCTTTCGCTACCTGGTCGAGGACGGCGAGCGCGAGCTCGGGATCACGCGCGTCCACCTGGAGGAGGACGCCGCCAAGCTGGTCCACGCCGGCGCGGGCGGCCGGCGGGCCGGCGCCGAGGGCTCCGTGGTCGACTTCAACCGGGGCGGCACGCCGCTGGTCGAGATCGTGACCGAGCCGGAGCTGACCAACGCCGCCGACGCGGTGGCCTTCCTCAAGCAGCTGCGCCAGACGCTCCGCGAGCTCGGCATCAGCGACGTGAACATGGAGGAGGGGTCGCTGCGGGCCGACGCCAACGTGAGCATCCGCCCGCGCGGCGCCACCGAGCTCGGCACCAAGGCCGAGCTGAAGAACATGAACTCGTTCCGCTTCCTCGAGCGCGGCATCGAGGCCGAGATCGCGCGCCAGACCGCCGTGGTCGAGTCCGGCGAGCGGGTGGTGCAGGAGACGCTCCACTTCGACCCGGCGACCGGCGAGATCCACCCCCTCCGCAGCAAGGAGGAGGCGCACGACTACCGCTACTTCCCCGAGCCGGACCTCCTGCCGGTGGTGCCCGACCGGGCGTGGGTGGAGGAGCTGCGCGCCGGCCTGCCCGAGCTGCCGGTGGACCGCCGCCGGCGCTGGATGGACGAGCTCGGCCTGACCTACGAGGACGCCGAGGTGCTCTCCGAGAGCATTCCGCTCGGCCGCTACTTCGAGGCCGTGGCCGCGCTGGCCGACCCCAAGACCGCCGCCAACTGGGTGCGCGGCGAGCTGCGCGCCCAGCTGCGCGCCGTCGACCAGGAGCCCTGGGAGAGCAAGGTCACCCCCGAGCGCCTGGCCGAGCTGATCGGCCTGCTGGAGCGGCGCGAGATCTCGCTGCCGGCGGCCAAGGAGGTCCTGGCGGAGGTCATCGCGAGCGGCGCCGCGCCGGCCGACGTGGTGGCCGACAAGGGCCTTGGGCAGATCCAGGACGAGAGCGAGCTGATCGCCCTGGTCGACCGCCTGCTGGCCGAGAATGCCGCCCAGGCCGAGCAGCTGCGCGGCGGACGGGACAAGGTCGTCGGCTTCTTCGTCGGCCAGGCGATGAAGGCCACCGGCGGCCGCGCCGACCCGGCCCGCGTGGGCGAGCTCGTGCGGGAGCGCGCCACCGCGGCCTGAGCCCGGCGCCCGCTCGGCGGGCCGCCGCGACCTCCCGCGCCACCCGGGCTCAGGCCCCCCGGGACTCCCGCAGCACGTAGCCCACCCCGCGCACGGTCCAGATCAGGCGCGGGGACCCGCCGGCCTCGAGCTTGCGCCGCAGGTAGCCCACGTAGACGTCCACGGCGTTCGTGTCCGAGCCGGCGGGGTGGTCCCATGCCTCGGCCTGGATCCGCTCCCGGGTGAGCACGGTCTCGGGGTTCCCCAGGAAGTGGGCGAGGAGGTCGAACTCGCGCGGGGTCAGCTCGAGCGCCCGGCCGCCGCGCGAGACCTCGCGGGCGCTCGGGTCGAGGGCCAGGTCGCCCAGGCGGAGGGTCACGCCGTAGGCGTCGGCGCGGGCGCGGCGCACCAGCGCGCGGGCGCGGGCCACCAGCTCGGCCGGCGAGAAGGGCCGGACCATGTAGTCGTCGGCGCCGGCCTCGAGGCCGGCCACGCGGTCGCCGACCGCGTCGCGGACGCTCACCAGCAGGATCGGCATCCGGTGGCCCGAGGCGCGCAGCCGGCGGCAGAGCTCGAGCCCATCCAGATCCGCCAGGTCGGAACCCATCACCACCAGGTCGGGGGGCTCCTCGCCGAGCGCGGCGAGCA
Source organism: Miltoncostaeaceae bacterium (assembly GCA_033856535.1). Classification (GTDB taxonomy): domain Bacteria; phylum Actinomycetota; class Thermoleophilia; order Miltoncostaeales; family Miltoncostaeaceae; genus JAWVEV01. Next base: position 13,112 of record JAWVEV010000026.1, read on the forward strand.
GGCCGGCGGCGTCCGGCGCCGGCACGACGGCGAAGCCTCCGCCGTCGAGCACCCGCCCGATCGCGCCCCGCGCGCCGGCATCCCGCTCGACGACCAGCAGCCGTGCCTCCACCCCGACCAGGGTAGCGGCCGGCCGGCTCCGGGCCGAGGGGCGCGCGCCCGCAAACGTCCGCGCGATCCGGCCGCGGCGCGCCGCGGCCGGGGGGCGGCCGGGATGGCCGGATGCCGTCGGGTATGCTGCCCGGCCGTGAAGCACACCCTCTCCGTCCTCGTCGAGAACAAGCCCGGCGTCCTGTCTCGGGTCGCCGGTCTCTTCACCCGGCGCGGCTTCAATATCGACTCGCTCGCGGTGAGCCCGACCGAGAACCCGGCGCGCTCCCGAATGACCATCGCGGTGGACACCAGCCGGTTCCCCGTCGAGCAGATGACCAAGCAGCTCGACAAGCTGGTGAACGTGATCAAGATCCGGGATCTCGACCCGGAGAACATGGTCTCGCGCGAGCTCGCGCTCATGAAGGTGCGCGCCGACGCCTCGGTCCGCGGCGAGGTCATCCACCTGGTGGAGATCTTCGATGCGCGCATCGTCGACGTGACCTCCGAGACGCTCACGATCCAGGTCACCGGCGAGAGCGACCAGCTCGTGAACTTCGAGCAGCTGCTGCGGCCGTTCGGCCTGATCGAGCTGGTGAAGACCGGCGTCGTGGCCCTCGGCCGCGGCTCCGCCACCACCTAGCCCCCAGACCGCCCGCAACCATCCCCAAGGGGCTGATCGCCGGCCCCCCCGCACGATCACCGACGCCCGGGAGCGCAGATGTACTACGACGACGACGCCGACCTCGAGCTGCTGCGCGGACGCACCGTGGCCGTGATCGGCTACGGCAGCCAGGGCCACGCGCACGCCCTCAACCTGCGCGACTCCGGCGTGTCGGTCGTGGTCGGTCTGCGACCCGACAGCGCGTCGGCCGAGAAGGCCCGCGGCGAGAGCCTCGAGGTCCTGTCGCCGGCCGAGGCGGCCGCGAAGGCCGACATCGTGATGATGCTCGTGCCCGACGAGCTGCAGGGCGGGATCTACAAGGCGGAGATCGCCCCGGGTCTCGAGGCCGGCAACGCGATCATGTTCGCGCACGGCTTCTCGATCCACTTCGGCCAGGTCGTGCCGCCGCCCGGCGTCGACGTCCTGATGGTCGCCCCCAAGGGCCCCGGCCACCTCGTGCGCCGCACCTACACCGAGGGCGAGGGCACGCCCGGCCTGCTCGCGGTGGGCACCGACGCCACCGGCCAGGCCAAGCAGATCGGCCTCGCCTACGCGCGCGGCATCGGCTGCACCCGCGCCGGCGTCATCGAGACCACCTTCGCCGACGAGACCGAGACCGACCTCTTCGGCGAGCAGGCCGTGCTCTGCGGCGGCGTCACCGAGCTGGTCCGGGCGGGCTTCGACACGCTGGTCGAGGCCGGCTACGACCCCGAGATGGCCTACTTCGAGTGCCTGCACGAGCTGAAGCTGATCGTGGACCTGATCTACGAGAAGGGCATCAGCGGGATGCGCTACTCGATCTCGAACACGGCCGAGTACGGCGACATGACGCGCGGGCCGCGCATCATCACCGAGGACACCCGCGCCGAGATGCGCAAGATCCTCCACGAGATCCAGAGCGGGCAGTTCGCCCGCGAGTGGCTCACCGAGAACCAGGTCGGCCGCCCGTCGTTCAACGCCCTTGCGCGCCGCCAGGCCGAGCATCCGATCGAGGAGGTCGGCAAGCGCCTCCGGGGCATGATGAGCTGGATCAACCAGGAGTTCTGATGCCGAGCTCCTCCGCCGAGACCCGCCCCGCGGCCTGGAGCGGCCCGGCCCCGACAAGCGTCGGGGCGCTCAAGCCGATCCTGATGGTGCCCGGGCCCACGCCGCTGCCCCCCGTCGTGGTGGCCGCCGGCGCGCGCCCGATCATCTACGCGCGCACCGAGGAGTTCGTCGCGATCTTCGAGGACGCGATCGCGCGCCTGCGCCGCGTCTTCCAGACCGAGGGCGACGTGCTGGTCTTCGCCTCCTCCGGCTCGGGCGCGATGGCCTCCGCAGTCGCGAACCTCGCCAGGCCGGGCGAAAAGGTGCTGGTGGCCTCGTGCGGCCACTTCGGCAACCGCTGGGCGCAGATCGCCCGCGACCACGGCCTCGAGGTGGTGCACACCGAGGACGAGTGGGGCGGCCCGATCGACCCGGCGCGGGTGGCGGACGCGCTCGCGGCGAGCCCGGAGATCGAGGTCGTCTTCGTCACCCAGTCCGAGACCTCGACCGGGGCGGTCAGCGACCTCCCGGCGCTGCGCGAGGCGGCCGGCGACCGGATCCTGGTGGCCGACGCGGTCTCGGGCCTCGGCGTGGTCGACATGCCGATGGACCTCTGGGGCGTCGACGTGGCGGTCTCGGGCTCGCAGAAGGGCCTCATGACCCCGCCGGGCCTCGGCCTCGTCGCGGCCAACGAGCGCGCGCTCGAGCGCTCCGCCGGTCTCGGGCCGGGCGGCTACTACCTCGACTGGGAGCGCACCCGCAAGGGCCAGGCGGCCTCGCGCAGCGCGTTCACGCCGCCGGTCACGGTCCTCGCCCAGCTCCAGGCGGCGCTGACCCACATCGAGGACGAGGGCCTCGCGGCGGTCTTCGAGCGCCACCGGGTGCTCGGGCGGATGTGCCGCGCCGGCGCCGTCGGCGCCGGGCTGGCGCTGCTCGGCCCCGAGAACCCCGAGGCCAACGTGGTGACCGCGTTCCGCGTGCCGGAGGGCGTCGACGGCAAGGCGATCCCGCGCCTCATGCGCGACCGCTTCGGCATCCAGATCGCCGGCGGCCAGGGCAAGCTCAGCGGCCAGATCTGCCGGATCGGCCACTGCGGCTACTACGGCTACGGCGACGTGCTCACGGCGCTCGGAGCCCTCGAGCACGTGCTGGACGAGCTGGGCGCGCCGGTCGAGCTCGGCTCCGGGCTCGCCGCGGCGCAGCGGGTCATGAGCGCCGCTCTGGCCGGGTCGTAGGGTGGGGGCGAGGGAGGGCACCATCCGGAAGGACCTGCGCGTCCTCGTCTGCGAGCGGATCGCGGATGCCGGGGTCGAGTATCTGCAGGAGCGCTTCACGGTCGACCTCGGGCTCGACTGGAGCAAGAGCGAGCTCGAGGAGCGGGTGGGGGACTACGATGCCCTGGTCGTGCGCAGCGCGACCAAGGTGACCGCCGACCTCATCTCCAAGGCGACCAAGCTGCAGGTGGTCGGGCGTGCCGGCACCGGCGTGGACAACGTCGACGTCGAGGCCGCCACCCGGCGCGGGATCATGGTCTGCAACGCGGCCGGCTCCAACGCGGTCTCGGCCGCCGAGCACGCCGTCGCGCTCATGCTCGCTCAGGCGCGCAACATCCCGCAGGCCCACGGCGCGCTGGTCGACGGCCGCTGGGAGCGCAGCAAGTTCGGGGGCATCGAGGTCACCGGCAAGACGCTCGGCGTGCTCGGGTTCGGCCGCATCGGCCAGCTCGTCGCCGAGCGCGCCAAGGGGCTCGGGATGCACGTCGTCGCCTACGACCCGTTCGTCGCCGAGCGCCGCTACCGCGACCTCGGCGTGGACAAGGCCGAGACGCCGCAGGACCTCTACGCGGTCAGCGACTTCGTCTCGCTGCACCTGGCCTCGTCGGCCGAGACGCGGGGCTTCGTGAATGCCGCCGCCTTCGCGGCGATGAAGCCGGGCGCCCGCCTGATCAACGCCGCCCGCGGCGACGTCGTCGACACGGACGCGCTGGTCGAGGCCCTCACCTCCGGCCACCTCGGCGGCGCGGGCATCGACGTGTTCCCCGAGGAGCCGACCACGGAGAGCCCGCTCTTCGGCCTGCCGGGCGTCGTCGTCACGCCGCACCTCGGCGCCTCCACCGAGGAGGCCCAGGACCGCGCCGGCGTGGTGGTCGCCGAGCAGGTGGCCGAGGCGCTCACCGGTGGCCTGGTGACCCTGGCGGTGAACCTTCCCGCCGTGGCGCCCGAGGCGCTCGAGGTGCTCGGCCCGCTCGTTCCCCTGGCGAGCAACCTCGCCGAGCTCCTCTCGGAGCTCGCCGCGGGGCAGGTGTCGCCGCTCGAGATCGTCTACGAGGGGCAGCTCGCCACGCTCGACACCCGGCTGCTCACCTCGGCGGCCCTGGCGGGCCTCCTGCGCGGCCACGTGGACGGCCCCGTGAACCTCGTGAACGCCGGCAGCCTGGCGGCCGAGCGCGGCATCGAGTGGACCGAGACCACCACGCCCGCCGCCCGCGAGTACACGAACCGGCTCACGCTGCGCGCCGGCCGCGTCAGCCTCTCGGGCACCACGATCGGCCTCACCGCGAGGCCCCGCCTGGTGTCGGCGTTCGATCAGGACCTCGAGATCGAGCTCGCGGCCCACATCGGCATCTTCCGCTACCGGGACGTGCCCGGGCAGGTCGGCCGCATCGGCACCATCCTCGGCAAGGCCCAGGTCAACATCGCCTCGATGGCGGTCTCGCGCAGCGCCGCCGACGGGAGCGCCGTCATGGCGATGACCGTGGACTCCCCGGTGGCGCGCGAGACGGTCGAGGAGATCCGGGCCCTCGAGGGCTTCGACGCGGTCTGGTTCGTCTCGCTGACCGCGCCGTAGCGCGCTACCGCGCGGTCGCCGCCGCGGCGGACTCGGCCGGCGCCGTCCGCCGGATGCGGTGCGGGCGCAGGAAGAGCGCTCCGACCAGGCCGAAGTAGCCGACCCAGATCAGCACCTGCTCGAGCGACGGCCGCGGGTCCCAGCCCAGCATCGCGCCGAGGAACTTGCCCACCTCGCTGCCCACGGTGAGGACGTGCACGCTGGTCAGGTTGTAGACCGAGCCCCACATCGTGGGCAGGTCGTCCGAGCCCTGGAACTGCAGCAGCGCGACCCCGCGCGACAGCAGCCCGGCCGCGAAGGCGATCAGCACGACGCCCGAGATCTTGAAGAAGAGCGCCATCGGGAGCCGCCGGCCGCCCACCGCGACCAGCACGCCGAGCGCGATCGCGATCGCAAGGCCGACGCTCGCGCCGACGGCCACCCGCGCGCCGGATGCGTCGGTGGCCACGGCGACCATGAAGAGCGCGGCCTCGAGCCCTTCGCGCAGCACGGCGAGGAAGGCCACCGCCATCACCGCCCAGCGGGGGTCGCCTCCGGCGATGGCCGCGTCGATGCCCCGCTCGAGGTCGCCCCTGATCGCGCGCGACTGCTTGCGCATCCAGAAGACCATCCAGGTGAGCACGGCCGCCGCCGCGAACGAGACCGCCGCGAAGGCCCGCATGCGGGCGTCGCCCTCGAGCCGCTCCAGCGTCAGGTGGATGACCACCGCTCCGCCGATGGCGAGGACCGACGCGACCGCCACGCCGTGCCACATCGCGCGGCTCAGGTCCCTGCGCCCGATGCGCGCCAGGTAGGCCCACAGGATCGCCACCACCAGGGCCGCCTCGAAGCCCTCCCGGACCATCACGAGCAGGGCGGTCAGCACGGGCGCCTCCAGGGGGACGTGAACGCGAAGGTCGAGGGCACGGCAGGCCGCACCGTACACATGAGGCGCCCCGTCGGCCGCGACGCTGGTCCGGCGGCGACCGCCGACGGGTGCCGGCGGTTTGCCCGCGCCACGCGCGCTGGCTATCCTGCACGGTCATGTGGACGGACGCCGCGATCGCTTCACCCGCCCTTCGCGGCCTCCCGCGCCTCCGTGGTCTCCTCCCCCGGTAGGGGGAGGACTCGGACACCCACGCCCGCCATGCGGGCCACGACGCCTCGAAAGCCATTCGTGAGGAGAGCCGACCCATGACCACGGACCGCACCCCGCAGTCCCCCGAGGACGCCAAGCGCGTCATCTTCTTCGACACCACCCTGCGCGACGGCGAGCAGTCGCCCGGGATCCACCTCAACACCCGCGAGAAGGTCGAGATCGCGCAGCAGCTCAAGCGTCTCGGGGTCGACGTGGTCGAGGCCGGCTTCCCGATCACCTCGCCCGGCGACTTCGAGGGCGTGCAGGCGATCGCCCGCGAGGTTCCGGGGATCGTCGTCGCCGCCCTGGCGCGCGCCAACGAGAAGGACGTCCAGGTCGCCGGCGAGGCGGTGCGGGACGCGGGCCACGGCCGGATCCACACCTTCATCGCGACCAGCGACATCCACCTGAAGCACAAGCTGCGCATGGAGCGGGAGCAGGTCTTCGCCGCCGCGGTCGACGCGGTGCGGCTCGCTCGATCGCTGTGCGACGACGTGGAGTTCTCGTGTGAGGACGCGACCCGCTCCGACGTGGCCTTCGTGGCCGAGGTCGTGGCGGGCGCGATCGCCGAGGGCGCGACGACGATCAACATCCCCGACACGGTCGGCTACACGATGCCGAACGAGTTCCAGCGCTTCCTGCTGGAGCTGTACGAGCGCTGTCCCACGCTGTCGGACGTGACCCTGTCGGTGCACTGCCACAACGATCTGGGCCTGGCGGTGGCCAACTCGCTGGCCGGCCTGCACGTGGGGGCGCGCCAGGTGGAGGGCTGCGTCAACGGCATCGGCGAGCGCGCCGGCAACGCCTCCCTGGAGGAGCTGGCGATGGTACTGCGCACCCGCGCCGAGGACCTGGGCGGCCTGTGGTGCGGCATCGAGACCACCGAGATCACCCGCTCCAGCCGCCTGGTCAGCCGCCTGACCGGCTACCCGGTGCAGCCCAACAAGGCGGTCGTCGGCCGTAATGCGTTCGCGCACGAGGCCGGCATCCACCAGCACGGCGTGCTGAGCAACCCGCTGACCTACGAGATCATGGACGCCCAGAGCGTCGGCCTGGCCCAGAGCTCGATCGTGCTGGGCAAGCACTCCGGGCGCCACGCGCTGCAGCACGCGCTCGAGGAGCTGGGCTACGAGCTCGACCGCGACCAGCTGAACGCGACCTTCGTGCGCTTCAAGGACGTCGCCGACAAGAAGGGCCGGCTCTCGGCGATGGACCTCGAGGCGCTGATGAGCGACGAGATGCGCGTGGAGTCCGAGGTCGGCTTCCACCTGGACGAGATGGCGTTCTCGGGCGGGACCGGCGAGGCGCCGACGGCGAGGGTCGTGATCGTCGACCAGGACGGTGTGCGCAGCGAGGCCGAGGCCGTCGGCGACGGGCCGGTGGACGCGCTGATGAAGGCCATCGACGCCGCGGCCGGCACCGTCGGCCGGCTGATGGAGTACGCCGTGTCCGCCGTCACCAGCGGCAAGGACGCGCTGGGCGAGGCACGTGTCGTGTGCGAGATCGGAGGGCGGACCGTGGCGGGACAGTCGGTGTCGACGGACGTGCTGGAGGCCAGCGCGATCGCCTACGTGCGCGCGGTCAACGCGAGCCGGCTGGCCGAGCACGGCGAGCGCGTCGCGGCGGGGGGCGTCTGATGGGGAAGACGCTCTTCAAGAAGGTCTGGATCCTGCACGAGGTCGCCCCGGCCGACGAGCGGGGGCCGGCGATCCTCTACGTCGACCTGCACATGGTCCACGAGGTGACCTCGCCGCAGGCCTTCGACGGCCTGCGCCTGGCCAAGCGGCGCGTCCGCCGGCCGGACCGCACCATGTCCACGGTCGACCACAACGTCCCGACGATCGGGCGCGAGCGCGGGATCGAGGACCCGCTCTCGGCCGCCCAGGTCGCCGCGCTCGAGCGCAACTGCGCCGAGTTCGGCATCCCGCTCTTCTCCCTGCGCAGCAGCCGGCAGGGCATCGTGCACGTGATCGGCCCGGAGCTGGGGCTCACCCAGCCCGGCATGACGATCGTGTGCGGTGACAGCCACACCTCGACCCACGGCGCCTTCGGCGCGCTGGCCTTCGGCATCGGGACCAGCGAGGTCGAGCACGTGCTCGCCACGCAGACGCTGCCGCAGGCCTGGCCGCGCACGATGCGGATCAACATCGAGGGGACGCCCGGCCTCGGCGTGAGCGCCAAGGACCTCATCCTCGGCACCATCGGCCAGATCGGCGTCTCCGGCGCCGCCGGCCACGTCGTCGAGTACGCCGGGTCGGCCATCCGCGGCCTCTCCATGGAGGGGCGGATGACGGTCTGCAACATGTCGATCGAGGGCGGCGCCCGAGCCGGGATGATCGCCCCCGACGAGACGACCTTCGCCTACCTCGAGGGCCGTCCCGCGGCGCCGTCGGACTTCGCCGAGGCCGTGGAGCGCTGGCGGGCGCTGCCGAGCGACGAGGACGCGGTCTTCGACGCCGAGGTGCACGTCGACGCCGCCTCGCTGGTGCCGCAGGTCACCTGGGGCACCAACCCGGCCATGGTCGCGCCGGTCACCGGCCGCGTGCCGACGCCGGACGACTTCACGGACCCGGCGGAGCGCGACGCGACCCGCCGCGCGCTGGAGTACATGGGGCTGCAGGGCGGCGAGGCGATCGAGGACATCGCGCTGGACGCCGTGTTCCTCGGCTCGTGCACCAACGCCCGCATCGAGGACCTGCGCGCGGCGGCCGGCGTGATCGCCGGCCGCCGGGTGGCGCCGACGGTCCGGGCGATGGTCGTCCCGGGCTCGATGCAGGTGAAGGCGCAGGCCGAGTCCGAGGGGCTCGACCGGATCTTCATCGCGGCGGGCTTCGAGTGGCGCGACGCCGGCTGCTCGATGTGCCTGGCGATGAACCCGGACGTCCTCCAGCCGGGCGAGCGCTGCGCCTCCACCTCGAACCGCAACTTCGAGGGGCGGCAGGGCAAGGGCGGGCGCACCCACCTGGTGAGCCCGGTGATGGCCGCCGCGGCTGCGATCGCCGGCCACCTGGTCGACGTGCGCAGCCTCGACGCCGACCTGGTGGAGGTGGCCTGATGGAGCCCGTCCGCACCGTCACGGGCGTGGTCGCCCCGCTCGACCGCGCCGACGTCGACACCGACCAGATCATCCCGAAGCAGTTCCTCAAGCGGATCGAGCGCACCGGCTTCGGCGAGTTCCTCTTCTGGGACTGGCGCGGGGGAGAGGGCTTCGTCCTCGACCTGCCCGAGTACGCCGGTGCCGAGATCCTCGTGACCGGCCGCAACTTCGGCTGCGGCTCCTCGCGCGAGCACGCCCCCTGGGCGCTCGAGGACTTCGGCTTCCGGGTGGTCGTGGCGCCGTCGTTCGCCGACATCTTCCGCACCAACTGCATGAAGATCGGGCTGCTCCCGGTCGTGCTGGGGGAGGCGGAGGTGCGGTCGCTCATGGACGCCGCCACCGAGCACCCGGGCGAGGCCGCGACGGTCGACCTCTCGGCCCAGACCGTGACGTGGCCGGGCGGCGAGGCGACCTTCGAGATCGACCCGGCCATGAAGGAGCGCCTCCTCAACGGCTGGGACGACATCGCGCTCACCCTCGCCCGCGAGGACGAGATCACCGCCTACGAGCGCGAGCGCGAGCGTTCCGGGCCGGTCACCACGTCCGTGGGCGCGCCTCCCTCGAGCTGAGCCCGCGCGGCGGCCGCCGGCGCTGTCCGGC
>JAWVEV010000027.1:0-9411 GCA_033856535.1 Miltoncostaeaceae bacterium
TGCCTCGACGCGGCCGGCGACAAGAAGATCCAGGTGATCAAGGTCGTCCGCGCGGTCACGGGCCTGGGCCTGAAGGAGGCCAAGGAGCTGGTCGACAACGCGCCGAGCGCCGTGAAGGAGGGCGTCGGCAAGGACGAGGCCGAGCAGGTCAAGGCGCAGCTCGAGGAGGCCGGCGGGATCGTCTCCGTCAAGTAGTCCCGTCCCCGCCGGACGCCCCGTCTCGCGGGCGTCCGGCGGGGGCCTCCGGGCACCGTGCGGGTGGACCTGGCCCCGGTGTTCTGATTTGTTGCCCCGCCATGGCCTTCGGCCGGACCACCGCGGGGGCGCTCGCGGCACTCGCCCTGGTGCTCGCGGGGCCGGCGTCTGCGGCGCTGATCTCTCAGGGAGCGGTGCGCATGGGTGCCGACGCGCTCTGGAGTCAGGGCTTCCGCGGCTCGGGCCAGGTCGTCGCGGTGATCGACATGGGCTTCGGCGGCCTCGACCGCTCGATCGAGCTCGGCGAGCTGCCGCCACGGGCGGCCATGACGATCGCCAGCTTCGACGCCACCTACGGCCTCGACGGCCGCAGCGAGATCGGCGGGCTCACGCAGCACGGCGCGCGCATGGCCGAGCTGGTCCATGACGTGGCGCCGCAGGCGCGCCTGCTGCTCGCGAACTACCACTCCCAGGCCGAGTTCCGGCAGGCGGTCGACTGGGCGCTGGCCAACGGTGCCCAGATCGTGAGCCACTCGAACTCGTTCCTCACGCCGCCGTTCGACGGCACCGGCGACGCCGCCCGCACCGTCGACCGGGCCACGGCCGCCGGCGTGCTCTGGGTGAACTCGGTCGGCAACTATGCCCAGCGCCACTGGTCCGGCATGGCCGCCGCCGCGCCGGCCGTGATCCCGATCGCCCCGCGGCCCGGCGACTACCTGATGCTGAGCCTGGCCTGGCGCGACCCCGCCGTCCGCGCCAGCGTGGCGGTCGAGCGCCAGGACCCGGCCGGCTGGACCGAGGTGCAGCGGAGCACCCCCGACGGCGCGCTCGGCGCGGACACCGAGCGCCTGCTGGTGGAGGGCGGCGCCTGGCGGCTCGTGGTGCGCCAGGAGGCCGGCCCGCCGGCGACGCTGCGCCTCTTTTCGCAGACCACCGGCTTCGGCGATCTGGCGGTTGCCGACGGCAGCGTCCCCACGCCGGCCGACGCCGCCGGGGCGCTGGCGGTGGGGGCCGTGCCCTGGACCGAGACGGCGCTGGCGCCCTACTCCTCGCGCGGCCCGACCGACGGCGGACGGCTGAAGCCCGACCTGGTGGCGCCCACCTACGTGACCTCGAACCCCGAGTGGCCCGGCACCGCCGGCACCTCGGCGGCGACCGCCCACGTCGCCGGAGCGGCCGCGCTGGTGCGCGAGCAGCGCGTGGCGGCCGGGCTGCCGGTCGACCCGGCGTCGCTGCGGACCGCCCTGATGCGCGGCGCGATGGACCTCGGCGACCCCGGCCCGGACCCCTCGTTCGGGGTCGGCCAGATCCGGCTCGACCGGGGCCGGCCGGCCCTGCGCCTCTGGGTCTCCTCGGGCCCGCGCCGGGCGCTGCGCGTCCTCGCCTCCGACGAGGGCACCCTGCGCGAGCTCCGCGTCGCGCTCGACGGGACGCCCCTCCGGACGGCCCGCCGGCCCTACCTGCGCCTGCGCCTGCCGGCCCTCCCGCCGGGCCGGCACGAGCTGCGCGTCGAGGCCGAGGACATGGCCGGGAACGTCGTGGCCCGCACCCGGACGCTCCGGGGCGGCCGGTGAGGCGCGCGGCCCTCGTCGCCGCGCTGGGCGCGGCCCTCGCCGCGGCCGGCGCCGGCACGGCCGCGGGCCAGCCCGTGGCGGTCACGGTCCAGGCCGAGCCGGGCCACATCGAGCAGGCGATCCGCGCCCTGGGGCCGCGGAGGATCACCCGGCGACAGGGGACGGTCCTGCAGGTGGTCGCCGATCGGACCCAGGTGCCCGGGATCCGGCGGCTGCCGGGCGTCGCGGCGGCCTATGCCGCGCCCTCCTCGTTCGAGGACGGCCTGGAGAGCGAGGGCGTCGCGCGCACCGGCGCCGCGGTGCTCGGGCGGGTCGCCGACGGCGGGCGCGGCGTCACGATCGCGGTCCTCGACCAGGGCTTCGGCACGCACATCCCGCTGCTGCAGTCGCTCGGCGAGCTGCCGCCGGCCGGGCGCCTGCTCACCCAGTCCTTCGACACGGTCAACGGCCTGGCCGGCCGGAACGCCTACGGCAACGCCACCAACCACGGCGAGCTGGTCGCCCAGACGGTCTACGACTACGCGCCGGAGGCCTACTACCTCTACGTGAACTACGACAGCGAGGCCGACTTCGTCGCCGCGACCGACTGGCTGGTCCAGCGCCGCCCGGACATCGTGGTCCACTCGAACAGCTTCCTCGAGGGGCCCTTCGACGGCACCGGCCCCTCGGCCCGGGCGGTCGACCGCGCGGCCGACGCCGGCATCCTCTGGTTCAACTCGGCCGGAAACTACGCGACCAAGCACTGGACCGGCCCCTGGGCCGACGCGGACGGGGACAAGGTGCTCGACTGGCCCGTTCCCGACTGGACCTTCGCGGCCGGCTACGGCGACACGATCTCGTTCTCGCTCTCCTGGACGCCGGGGACGCCGGCGAAGGCCGGCGACGACCCGACCGACCTCGACCTGACCCTCGAGCGCCAGGACGCCGAGGGCTGGGTGGCGGTGGCGCGCTCGGGCGACCATCAGGTGGACGGCGCCTCGCCGGCCGAGCGGATCCTGGGGTACTCGCCGGCGCCGGCGACCTACCGGCTGCGCGCCAACCTCGTGGCCGGTCCGCCGCCGAAGGACATCACGCTCTTCTCGCGCGAGATCGACCTGCCGGAGATGGGCGGCTCCCCGGTCAGCAGCATCCCGACCCCGGGCGACGCGGCCGGCAGCATCACCGTCGGGGCGATCGACTGGCGGGGGAACCGCTACAAGCGCTACTCGTCCCAGGGGCCGACCGACGACGGGCGGCTGAAGCCCGACATCGTCGCGCCCACCGACACCCGCGTGGTCGACCGCAACGGCGGCCCGCGCCGGGTGGGCGGCACCTCGAACGCCGCGCCGAACGCCGCCGGCGCCGCCGCGGTGATGCTGGCCGCGGCGCGGAGGGCCGGCCAGCCGGTCTCGGCGACCTCGGTGCGCGAGCAGCTCACCTCGCTCGCGCTGGACCTCGGCCCGCCCGGCCCGGATGAGATCTTCGGCGCCGGCCGCGTGCGCCTGGAGACCACCCCGCCGAAGCTCGTCCGCCCGGAGCCGGCGCCGCTCGCGCCGGTGCGCGGACGCGCCCGCATCGGTTTCCAGGCGCTCGACCGCTCGCCGCTCGCCTCGTGGAGCGTGAGGCTCGACGACAAGCGCGTGAAGCTCGTCTACGGGCGGCTGCCGCGGCCCTTCCGGGTCAACACCCTCGGCCTGGCCGACGGCTTCCACGTGCTCCACGCCGAGGCCACCGACCTCCCGGGCAACGCGTCGTCGTTCCAGTGGACGATCCGGATCGACAACACCCTGCCGTCGCTGGCCTACGGGGGCATCGAGGTGCTGGGCCGCCAGACCGCGCGCGTGCCGCCCAAGAAGGCCCGCGGCAAGGCGGCCAAGCGCCGGCGCGCGGCGCTGGCGCGCCTCGCGCGGACCGCGCGGCCGGTGCGGGTCGTGCTCGCGGGGCAGGACCCCGACGCCAGCGCCGCCATGACCCTGCGCGCGGTCGTGCTCACCTCGGCGGGGCAGGGCGTCCGGGTGAAGCGCTTCCGCGTCCCGCAGGGCGCCGAGCGGCGCCTGTCGCTGGGGCGCCTGCGCCCGGCCCGCTACCGCCTCGTGCTGGAGCTGACCGACCGGGCCGGCAACGTGACCCGGGTGCGGCGGACGGTGCTCGTCCGGCCCATCCAGGGGCTCGGGCCCGGCGAGCGGCCGCGCCCGCTCGAGCCGGCGCCGACCGTCACGATCCCGACGAGCCCGACGCCGCCGGCCCCGCCGGCGGGGCCCGAAACCGAGGGAGAAGCGCCGACGCCGGCCGGCGGCTGACGAGGCGGGCTGGACACCCCCGGCCTCCTTGCGCAGAATTCCCGGGTCACCCGATCCCGCGACCCGCCGGCACCGACCCACCCACGCCGCCCGCACCCGGCGCGGGCCGTCCGGCGGGGATCCCATGAGGAGGATGCGATGCCCCTTGACCGCGAAGTGAAGAGCGTGCTGCGCGACAAGGTCTCGACGGCCAACAAGAGCAACGTCGACGCCGTGATGGAGCAGGTGATCGAGGCCCGTTCCGGCCTCGCCGAGGACGACAAGGACTACGCGCGTCTCGGCGGCTGGCTGGAGGACCTCGAGGCGGTCAAGGGCGGGGGCGTCCCGGGCAAGTTCTCCTGATCCGCCGCGCGCCGCCGGCCCGGCTCACCTGAGCGGGGCCGGCCGGCGCGGACTCGCCCTTCGGACGGCCGCACCGGCGATTCACGGGGGCCGCCCGCCGCAGAGCCCTGGCGCCGGCCGCGGCCTACTTGCCGCGCCGCCGGGGCGCCGCGGTCTGGAGGATGCGCTGCAGCCGCCGGGTCTCGGCCAGCGCGTTCAGCGGCCGGCGGTCCGAGCTGGCCTGGCGCGCCGCGCGGCCCATCCGCTCCTGGCGGCCCTCGCGGGCCTCGACCCAGCGCTCGTAGGCGCCGACCAGGTCGAGCACGCCGGCGACCAGCGCCGTCGCCGCCGGGGAGCCGTTGTGGTCGGTCATCTGCCGCCCGTCGAGCATGAGGATCGGCGGGCCGTCGGCCGCGACGTAGGTGAGCTCCCCGCCGCCGGGGCGGGTGACGCGGATGCCGATGCCGGACACGCGGACCTGCAGGCCGCGCCATTCGCGCTTCAGCACGCCGGCCTCCACGGCCGGGCGGAATCCGAAGGCGCGGATGCGCCGGCGCTCGTCCGGCGAGGACCAGATCCGATGGGCGGCCGCGAGCAACTCGGCGAGCCGCTGGACGATCGGCTCGCCGGGCGCGCTCTCGGCGTATGAGGGGAGGGAGGAGCTCACGGGGGCGGGACCGACCTGTGGCATCTGCGTGGGTGAATGGCTAGACTAACCGGTCTTGGCCGACGGGTCCCATCGGCTGCGGCCTGCCACCGCCCGCAGCGCTGACTGACGCCGCCCCATCCAGGGCGGCCGTCCGGCCGTACCTCGTCGCCGGTGGTATACTCGCCCGTTGCGCCGCCGCCGGCCCGTCCGGCACCTCGCCGCCCCGTCACTCGCTCTCGTCAGGAGGCCTCGCGACTTGAGCACCCCCGCGCCTGCCCGCGTCCGTCGGAACTTCTCCCGCCTGGGGAAGGTCCTGGACGTCCCCAATCTCATCGACATCCAGCGGTCTTCGTATGAGTGGTTCCTCAACGAGGGTCTCCGCGAGACGATCGACGACATCTCGCCGATCGAGGACTTCACCGGCACGCTCGCGGTGCAGTTCGGCCGCTACACGCTGGGCGGTTGGGAGCCCGGCATGCCGCTCGATCAGATCCAGCCCAACAACCCCATCAAGGAGTGTCGCGAGAAGGACCTGGTCTACGCCGCGCCCCTGACGATGGAGGTCGCGTTCGTCAACCGCGAGACCGGGGAGATCCGCGAGCAGAAGGTCTTCATGGGCGATCTGCCGCTCATGACCGAGTGGGGCACCTACATCATCAACGGCACCGAGCGGGTCGTCGTGACCCAGCTGGTCCGCTCGCCCGGCGCCTACGTGATGGAGCCCAAGGACCGCGAGAAGCAGGTCTTCATCGCGAACCTGATGCCCAGCCGCGGGTCGTGGGTCGAGCTCGAGATCGACAAGAAGGGCCTGGTCCACGTCCGGATCGACCGCAAGCGCAAGCTGCCGGTCACCACGCTGCTGTTCGCGCTCGGCTACACGCGCGACGACATCGCGAACCTGTTCCGGCACCCGTTCGACCCCGAGCGGGTCAACCCGTTCATCCAGTCGACGCTGGACAAGGACGCCACCGAGGGGACCCCGCAGACGGGGAACCGCAAGAGCCTTGACGAGATGCGGGCGATCGTCGACGAGATGGAGTCCCTCGGCGCCCAGATGGCCGAGGCCTCCGGCGACGACCGCGCGCGCATCGAGGGCGAGATCGAGCGGCTGGAGAAGCGGCTCGACACCCGGTCGGGCGAGATCATGCAGCACGCCCTGATCGAGGTCTTCAAGAAGCAGCGCCCGGGCGAGCCGCCGACGGTGGACAACTCGCGCTCGCTGGTCCGCTCGCTCTTCTTCGACCCCAAGCGCTACGACCTCACCAAGGTGGGCCGCTACAAGCTCGACGCCCGCCTCGGCCTCTCGGTCGGCTCGAGCGTCCGCACGCTCACCAACCCGCGCTTCACCGGCCGCCTGACCGGCATGAACGACGACCTGGTGGAGCTGATCCGCCGGCTGGTCGAGCTGCCGATCAAGATCGGCGTGCCCGAGGACAGCAAGGACTTCGCCGCCGACGGGGCGATCTCGTCGCGCGACGAGATCGCGGGCGACCTCGACGAGTACGAGCACTTCGGCAACCGCCGCCTGCGCACGGTGGGCGAGCTCATCCAGGAGGCCTTCCGCATCGGCCTCTACCGCATGGAGCGCGTCGTGCGCGAGCGGATGAGCACCGAGGACGTCGACACGATCACGCCCCAGACGATCATCAACATCCGTCCGGTGGTGGCGGCGCTGAAGGAGTTCTTCGGCTCCTCGCAGCTGTCGCAGTTCATGGACCAGACCAACTCGCTGTCGGGCCTCACGCACCGCCGCCGCCTCTCGGCGCTCGGCGCCGGCGGCCTCACCCGCGAGCGCGCGCCGATCGAGGTGCGCGACGTCCACACCACCCACTACGGCCGCATGTGCCCGATCGAGACCCCGGAGGGCCCGAACATCGGCCTGATCGGCTCGCTCGGCTCCTACGCCACGGTCAACGAGTTCGGCTTCATCCAGACGCCCTACCGGGTGGTCAAGGACGGCGTCGTGACCGACGAGGTCCTCCGCCTGGACGCCACCCAGGAGGAGCACAAGATCATCGCCCAGGCCAACGCGGACCTGGATGAGAAGAGCAATCTGATCGGCCCGGTGCTCTGCCGCAAGGCGGGCGAGCCGATCATGGCCGACCCGGCCGACGTGGAGCTGATGGACGTCAGCCCCGAGCAGATCGTCTCGGTGGCGACGGCCCTGATCCCGTTCCTGGAGCACAACGACGCGAACCGGGCCCTGATGGGCGCCAACATGCAGCGCCAGGCCGTGCCGCTGATGATCACCGAGGCCCCGCTGGTGGGCACCGGGATCGAGCGCCGCGCCGCGATCGACTCCGGCGACGTCGTGCTCAGCCGCACCGATGGCGCGGTGGCCGCGGTCGACGCCGAGCACCTGATCATCGAGGACCCCCAGGGCGACCTCGAGCACTACGAGCTGCACAAGTTCACGCGCAGCAACCAGGGCACGATCATCCACCAGAAGCCGATCGTGAAGCTCGGCGACCCGGTGGCCGCCGGCCAGGTGCTGGCCGACGGCAGCTCGACCGACAGCGGCGAGCTCGCCCTCGGCAAGAACGTCCTCGTCGCCTTCATGAGCTGGGAGGGCTACAACTACGAGGACGCGATCATCATCTCGGAGCGCCTCGTCAAGGACGACGTGCTCTCCTCGATCCACATCGAGGAGTACGAGATCGACGCCCGCACCACCAAGCTGGGCGCCGAGGAGATCACCCGGGACATCCCGAACCGCTCGGAGGAGTCGCTGGCCGACCTCGACGAGCGCGGCATCGTGCGCATCGGCGCCGAGGTCGGCTCGGGGGACCTCCTGGTCGGCAAGGTCACGCCGAAGGGCGAGACCGAGCTCACCGCCGAGGAGAAGCTGATCCGGGCCATCTTCAAAGAGAAGGCCGGCGAGGTCCGCGACACCAGCCTCAAGGTGCCGCACGGCGAGGGTGGCAAGGTCATCGACGTGAAGACCTTCAGCCGCGACGCCGGCGACGACCTGCCGCCGGGCGTCAACGAGCTCGTGCGCGTCTTCGTGGCCAAGCGCCGCAAGATCGCCGAGGGCGACAAGCTGGCCGGCCGCCACGGCAACAAGGGCGTGATCTCGAAGATCGTCCCCGAGGAGGACATGCCGTTCCTCGAGGACGGCACCCCGATCGACATGATCCTCAACCCGCTGGGCGTCCCGTCGCGGATGAACATCGGGCAGGTGCTCGAGACCCACCTGGGCTGGGCGGCCCACCACGGCTGGATCCCCGGCGGCGTCGCGGATGGCAACGGCGACGCCAAGGCGCCCGAGCGCACCTTCGTGGCGAGCCCGGTCTTCGACGGCGCGACCCCCGAGGACGTCGACCAGGCGCTCATCGACTGGCAGAAGAGCCACCCGAACAACCCGATCAACCTCTCGATCGACGAGAACGACCGGCCGGGACGGCGCTGCTCCGGGAAGATGAAGCTCTACAACGGGCGCACCGGCGAGCCGTACGACGGCAAGGTCACCGTCGGCTTCATGTACATGCTGAAGCTGCTCCACCTGGTGGACGACAAGATCCACGCGCGCTCCACCGGCCCGTACTCCCTGGTCACCCAGCAGCCGCTGGGCGGCAAGGCGCAGTTCGGCGGCCAGCGCTTCGGCGAGATGGAGGTGTGGGCGCTCGAGGCCTACGGCGCCGCGTACACGCTCCAGGAGATGCTCACCATCAAGAGCGACGACACGGTCGGCCGCGTGAAGGCGTACGAGGCGATCGTGAAGGGCGAGAACATCCAGGAGCCCTCGATCCCCGAGAGCTTCAAGGTGCTGCTCAAGGAGATGCAGAGCCTGGGCCTGGACGTGAAGGTGGAGGGCCAGAGCGGTCCCCAGCTCGCCCAGCGCCAGGAGGACGACGACCTGCTGCGCGCGGCCGAGGAGCTCGGCATCGACCTGTCGGGCGGCCTGGGCGCCGGCCGGCGCGAGGCCGAGGCCAAGGTGCCCGGCCCCGAGACGGAGGGCGCCGCGGCGCCGCTGCCGGCCGGGGAGGCCGCGACGGATGACGCGGCGGGGGCCGACGGGGCCGAGGCGGGCGTGGCGGCCGGCGAGTCGGAAGGTGAGGAGTCGTAGCTAGAGGCGCTCGTCCCCCTCGGCCCACCCGGGCCGAGGGGGCGCACCGCCCCTGGCTTCACCCGTACGGCGCCGTGCGCGCCGGCCGGGCCGAGAGAAAGGCAGCAGCACCGTGATCGACATCAACAACTTCGACTCCATCACCATCGGCCTGGCCTCGTCGAAGCAGGTGAGGCAGTGGTCGTCGGGCGAGGTGACCAAGCCCGAGACCATCAACTACCGCACGCTCAAGCCGGAGAAGGACGGGCTCTTCTGCGAGAAGATCTTCGGTCCGACCAAGGACTGGGAGTGCTACTGCGGCAAGTACAAGCGCGTCCGCTACAAGGG
>JAWVEV010000028.1:0-5219 GCA_033856535.1 Miltoncostaeaceae bacterium
GACGTGAAGACCTTCCACCCGGCCGGCGCCGTGCTGCTCAACCTGGCGCCGGACCACCTCGACCGCCACGCCGACGAGGCCTCCTACCGGGCGGCCAAGCTCCGGATCTTCGCCGCGCAGGAGCCGGGCGACCTGGCCATCGCCCCGCCGGGCATGGCCGCGACCGGGCGCGCGCCGGCGCGCCGGCTGTACGACGGGGGCCCCGGCCCCGACGCCGCCGCGTGGGCGGAGGGCGGCCTCCACGTCGCGGGCCTGGGCCGGGTGATCGGCTGGGACGACGTCCCCCTGCGCGGGCGCCACAACCGCGAGAACGCGATGGCCGCGGCCGCGCTGGCCGCCCACGCGGGCGCGCCGGCCGCGGCGCTGGCCGAGGGCCTGGCGACCTTCCGCGCCGTGCCCCACCGGCTGGAGCCCGTCGGGACGGCCGGCGGCGTGGTCTTCGTCAACGACTCCAAGGCGACCAACCCGGACGCCGCCCTGGCGGCGCTCGATGCCTACGACCACGGCGTGCACCTCATCGCCGGCGGCCGCGCGAAGGGCACGCCCTTCGAGGCGCTGGCCGAGGCGGCGCGCGGCGCCGTGGTCCGCGCGTACCTGGTGGGCGAGGCCGGGCCGGCGATCGCCGCCGCGTTCGCGCGGGCCGGCGTCCCCTACGAGGAGGCCGACGGGGTCCCCGAGGCCGTCGCCCTCGCGGCGGGCCGCGCCCGCCCGGGCGAGACCGTGCTGCTCGCGCCCGGCTGCGCGAGCTTCGACCAGTTCTCCAGCTACGAGGAGCGGGGCGAGGTCTTCCGCGCCGCGGCCCGCGCCGCCGGCGCGACGGCATAACGCTCGACCTGAGGGAGAGATATCCGCCGTCGCGCGGAGGTTTTCGGGGCGCGGCGGCGAAGCCACGACCCGTGAAAGCCCCGCCCCGTCGCGTGGCCGCCGCGCGCCCCGCGGCGGTCAGTCCGGAGCGGCTCCTGACGGGGGCCGTGCTGGTCCTCGTCTGCTTCGGCCTCGTGATGGTCTACTCGGCCTCGAGCGCCGAGGCGCTGCTCGGCGCCGGCGGCCCCACGGACTTCGTCGTCCGCCAGACGATCTTCGCCGTGATCGGGCTCGGCGCGTACTTCGTCTGCGCGCGCATCCGGCCCCCCGCGCTGCGGCGCCTGGCCGGGCCCGGCATGGGGGTGGCGGCCTTCCTGCTCCTGGTCGTGCTCATCCCCGGCATCGGCGTCTCCGTGAACGGCTCCCGGCGCTGGCTCTCGCTGGGCTCGTTCGCGCAGCTCCAGCCCTCGGAGCTCGCCAAGGTCGGGCTGGCGCTCTGGCTGGCGGTCGCGATCGCCCGCGACCCGCGCCGGCTGCGCACGATGCGCGGCCTCGTGCCCTTCCTCGGCGTCACCGCGGCGATCGCGCTGCTGATCCTGGTCGAGCCGGACATGGGCACGGCCGCGGTGATCGTGATGATCGCCGTGAGCATGCTGATCGTCGGCGGCGCCCGGCTGCGCCACCTGGGCGGGCTCGGGATCGGGCTCGGCCTGCTCGGCCTGATCGCGATCGCGATGGAGCCCTACCGGCGCGAGCGCCTGCTGGCCTTCCTCGACCCTTGGCACGACCCGTCGGGGGTCGGCTTCCAGACGATCCAGGCCCAGGTGGCCTTCGGATCGGGCGGGATCAGCGGCGTCGGCCTCGGCGACGGGCTGCAGAAGGCGTTCTACTTGCCCGAGGCGCACACGGATATGATCCTCGCCACGGTGGGGGAGGAGCTCGGCCTCCTCGGCGTGATGGCGGTGGTCGTCGCCTTCGGGATCGTGGCCGTCGCCGGGTATCGCATCGCCTTGGGCGCGGGGGATCTCCACCGCCAGCTGCTGGCGGCAGGCCTCACCACGATGGTGGTGTCGCAGGCGGCCATCAACATGGGCGCCGTCCTCGGCGTCATGCCCGTCACCGGGGTGCCGCTGCCGTTCGTGTCCTACGGCGGGAGCAGCCTGGTCATCCTCCTCGCCTCCACGGGGATCCTTGTCAACATCGCCCAGCGAAGCCGTCAGGTCCCGCGCCTCCGGGTCGTCCCCGGCGAGGACGCGAGCGGTGATCGCGGCCGGGGGGACGGGCGGTCACGTGATGCCCGCCCTGGCCGTGGCCGAGGCGTTGCGCGAGCGAGGGGCTGAGGTCAGCTTCATCGGCGTCCGCGGCACGAGCGCCGCGGGGATGGCGGCGGCGGCGGGGTACCACGAGGACGTCCTGCGGCTGCGCGGGCTGCCGCGACGGCCCACCCCCGGCGGCCTATGGGCGCTCGCGCTCGCGCTGGCCGCGGTGCCCAGGGCGGCCGCGATGCTCGCCCGCCAACGGGCCGACGTCGTGATCGGCGCCGGCGGCTACATCGCCGGGCCGGTGGCCCTCGCGGCTCGCCTCACGCGCCGGCCGGTGCTGCTGATGGAGGCCGACTCGCACCTCGGCGTCGCCAATCGGCTGGCCGCGCCGCTGGCGAGCCGGGTCACGCTCGCCTTCCCGCTGCCGGGGCGGGTCGGCTCGCGCTCCCTGGACCCCGGGCGCCCGGTGAGCCGCTCCGTGCTCAACGCGACCCGGCCGGCCGGCCGGCGGGCCTTCGGCATCCCGGCCGACGCCACCCTCGTGCTGGTGGTGGGCGGGAGCCAGGGCGCGCGGACGCTGAACCGCGCCGCGGTCGAGGCCTTCGGCGACCACCCGCCGATCCACGTGATCCACGCGACAGGGCCGCGGCAGCTCGACGAGGTCCGCGACATGCTGGGCGCGCACGACCCCGGCGAGCGCTACCGGGTCGAGGGCTACCTGGACAACCTGCCGGAGGCCATGGCCGCGGCGGACCTGGTGGTCTCGCGCGCCGGCGGCTCGGTGTTCGAGCTCGCCGCGATCGGGCGCCCGGCGATCCTGGTGCCGTACCCCCACGCGACGGGCGACCACCAGGCCAAGAACGCGCGCTGGCTGGCCGAGGCCGGCGGCGCCGTCGTGCTGCCGGACGCCGACTGCACCGGGGCGCACCTGCGCGACCTGGTCGGCGCGCTGCTCTCGGACCGGCACCGGCTCGCCGCGATGGGCGACGCCAGCCGGGCCGCCGGCCGCCCGGACGCCGCCGCCCGGGTGGCCGAGGCCGCGCTCGAGATCGCGCGCCGCCGCGGCCGGCGCCGGCTGCGCCGCTGGGCCCGCAAGGCCCGCCGCCTGCGCTCGGCCGGCCGCCGCCTCCGCGCGCGGCGGTGAGCGCCGCGCGGTCGATCCACCTGGTCGGCATCGGGGGCGCGGGCATGAGCGGGCTCGCGCGCCTGGCCCACGACGCCGGCTACCGGGTGAGCGGGACCGATCGGGACGACTCCGCGACGCTGCGCGCGCTGGCCGGCGCGGGCATCGCGGCCCGGGCCGGGCACGGCGCCGACGCCCTGCCCGAGGCCCTCGACGCGCTGGTCGTCTCGACCGCGGTGGCGGCGGACAACCCGGAGCTGGTCGCCGCCCGCGAGCGCGGGATCCCCGTGCTCCACCGCGCCGACCTCCTCGCCGAGCTGATGCGCGGCCGGCGCGGGATCGCGGTGGCCGGCGCCCACGGCAAGTCGACCACCACCGCGCTGCTCGCGCTCGCGCTCGGCGACCCGGCGGTCTGCGTGGGGGCGTCGATCGACGGCGGCGCCGGCACCGGCGCGCGCTGGGGGGCCGATCCGTTCTTCGTGGCCGAGGCCGACGAGAGCGACCGCTCCCTGCTGCGCCTGGCGCCGGAGGCGGCGATCCTGCTGAACGTCGACCACGACCACCACGCGACCTTCGCCAGCATCGACGAGGTCCGCGAGGTCTTCGTCGCGTTCCTCGGGGCGCTGCCCGCGGACGGCCTGGTCGTGGCCGGTCCCGACGCCGACGCGCGGGCCTGCGCCGCCGCGGCGCCCTGCGCCGCGCGGGCGGTCGGCGACGTCGAGGGCGCCTTCTGCCGGGTCGAGGAGGTCGCGCCGGACGGCCCGTTCACGCTCGCGCTCGCCGACGGCCGCCGCGTGCGCGTGCCGCTGCCGGCGGCCGGGGTCCACAACGCCCAGAACGCGGCCTGCGCGCTGGCGATGGCCGACTGGTGCGGCGTCCCGGTCGAGGAGGGGGCCGCGCGGCTGGCCGGCTACCGCGGCATCGGCCGGCGCTTCGAGCCGCGCGGCGCGGCCGGCGGCGTCCGGGTGGTCGACGACTACGCCCACCACCCGGCCGAGCTGCGCGCGACCCTCGCGGCCGCCCGCGCCGCCGGGGCGGGCCGCATCGTGGCGATCTTCCAGCCGCACCTCTACTCGCGCACGGCGGCCCTCGGCGACGAGCTCGGGGCGGCGCTCGGCGCGGCCGACGTGGCCATCGTCACCGAGATCTACGGCGCCCGCGAGGACCCGGTGCCGGGCGTCAGCGGACAGGCGGTCGTCGACGCCGTGCCGGCGCCGACCACGGCCACCTTCGCGCCGACGCTCGAGGACGCCGCCGCCGCGGCCCTGGCCGTGGCGCGGCCCGGCGACCTGATCCTGACCCTGGGAGCGGGCGACGTGACCCGGCTCGGGCAGGAGTTGGTCGCCGCGCTGCAAAAGCACTACGGAGATGGAGAGGACCGCCACGGACGCGGCCAGGCCGCCTGAGCTCGTTCCCGGCGCCCCGCTCGCGCCGCTCACCACCATCCGCGTCGGCGGCCCGGCCGACTGGCTGTGCACCACCCGCTCGTTCCGCGACGCCGTCGGCGCCCTGGCCTGGGCCCGGGCGAACGACGTGCCGGTGGCGGTGGTGGGCCGCGGCTCGAACCTCCTGGTCGCCGACGAGGGCTTCCGCGGCCTGGCGCTGCGCCTGGCCGGCCGCCTGACGGCGATCTCGGTGCGGGGCACCGAGCTCTGGTGCGGCGGCGGGGCGTCCCTGCCCCGGGCGGTGCAGCGGGCGGCGGCGCACGGGCTCGAGGGGCTGGAGTTCGGCGCGAGCATCCCGGGCACCGCCGGCGGGGCGGTGGCGATGAACGCGGGCGCCCACGGAGGCGACCTGGCGACCGTGCTGCGCTGGGCGGTGATCTGCTCGCCGGAGGGCCGGCGCCGCGTGGGCCTGGAGGAGCTGGCGCTGGGCTACCGGCGCTCCTCGGTCGGCCCCGGCGAGGTGGTGGCGGCCGTCGGGTTCACGCTGCGCCCGGGCGACCCGGCGGAGATCGCGGGGCGGCTGGCGGCCTTCCGGGCCCACCGGCGCGCCACCCAGCCCCAGGGCGTGCGCACCTTCGGCAGCGT
>JAWVEV010000029.1:0-2938 GCA_033856535.1 Miltoncostaeaceae bacterium
TGGGGACCACGCAGGCCATCTCCCAGCTCACTCGCGTCGACCGGCGGCTGAAGGCCCTCTTCTGGCACCTCGCGGAGCGCTGGGGCCGCGTGTCGGGCGACGGCGTCGTCGTGCCGCTCGCCCTGACGCACCGCATCCTCGGCCAGCTCGTCGGCGCCCGGCGCCCGACCGTGTCGACGGCGCTGTCGGAGCTTGCGTCGAGCGGAGAGCTCGTTCGCCGCGACGACGGCTCCTGGCTTCTGCGCGGCGATCCGCCGGACCCCTCCGCCTACGAGCGCCACCGCGCGGAGACGCGCACCCGCTCGCAGGACCTCCTGCGCCCCGTGGGGCGCTTCCTGCGGCGCGAGCCCGCCGGCCCGTCCGGCCAGGGCGCCGCGGTGGACCCGAGCAAGCTCGTCGCGGGTCTCGAGCACGCGCGC
Source organism: Miltoncostaeaceae bacterium (assembly GCA_033856535.1). Lineage (GTDB taxonomy): Bacteria > Actinomycetota > Thermoleophilia > Miltoncostaeales > Miltoncostaeaceae > JAWVEV01. The sequence continues at coordinate 420 of JAWVEV010000029.1, forward strand.
TCGCGCGGCGCCTGAGCGCGCGGCACCTCGCGACGCAGCTGGGACTACCACCCTGCCGCGCCGTCCCCCGGAGCCCGACGTGCCTGCACCCCGGGCGGCGGGTAGCCCCACCCCCATGGGACACAGAACATCGACGTCCTCGGGCATCCTCGCCGAGGACAACACCGCCAAGCGCGAGGAGATCGTCGAGCTGCTCCAGAAGGCGTACTGGATGGAGATCGAGACGGTCATGAGCTACATCGCGAACTCGGTCAACCCGGACGGCATCCGGGCGCGCGAGGTCGTCGAATCCCTCTCGGAGGACATCCAGGAGGAGCTCGGGCACGCTCAGCAGTTCGCGAGCCGGATCAAGGAGCTCTACGGCGTCGTTCCGGGCTCGCTGGACTTCACGGCCGAGCAGACGTACCTGCAGCCGCCGGACCGCCAGACCGATCTCGTGCACGTCATCCGCGGCGTGATCGAGGCCGAGACCGGGGCGATCGAGCACTACAACCGGATCATCGAGGTGACCGACGGCGTCGACCCCGTCACGCAGGACATGGTCATCGCGATCCTGCGCGACGAGGAGGGCCACCGCCGCCTCTTCGAGGGGTTCCTGCGCGAGTGCGAGGCGGACGGGTCGGCGTAGGCCCGTCCGGCCCCCGCCGCCCCATCGCACCACCACAGACGCCCTGAACCGCGGCAGCGGGGGAAGGCGCGGGGCGGTCAGCCCTCTTCGCCGGCGCCCGCGGCGCCGGGGTTGCCCGTGGCGGTCCCGTCCTCGTTGTCGGGCGCGCGGTCGGCCTCGGGGGCGCGTGCGTCCTCGCTCGGCGTGGTGGTGTCGTCGTCTTCGACGATCTCCGAGGGCTGCTCCTCGGGGTATCCGGACTTGCCCTGGTCTATCGACTCCATGGCAAGGGTGTGCCCGGGGCCCGGCGGCCGTAGTCGCCGCCGGGCGCCGTGGCGCGTTCAGGTGCGGCGCTCCAGGTCGGCGACCTCCTGGGCCTTGCGCGCGGTCTTGTCCTGCGCGCGGTCCAGCTCCTCCTTCGCCTCGCCCTTTCGCTCCTCCTTGGAGCCCTCGCGGCGCAGCGAAGGGTTGTCGAGCAGATCGCCCGCGGCCTTCTTGACGCGGCCGGTGAGCTTGTCGGTGACACTCATCTTCGGGACCTCCTGGATCGTGTCCATCGGGTTGACCTTCACCAGGAGCCCTACCCGGGCCAGCACCTCGGGCACGCCGATTTCGAGCAGCCCGGGGTCGGGGTTCGAACCGTGCGGGTTTCCCGTCTCGCCCTTCCAGATCGCGTGATGGCGGCGGGCCCGGTCGGGGGGCGGGCCCCAGACGGCGGGATCGGTGGGGCCGAACAGGACCACGGACGGCGTCCCGAACGCCGTCGCGAGGTGTGCCACCCCGGTGTCGCCGCAGATGACGAGCCGCGCCGCGGACACGGCGGCGGCGAGCCCGCGGAGGTCGGTCCGCCCCGCCAGCACCGGCCACTCGCCGCCCGAGACCTCCTCGGCGAGCCGGCGCTCCGACCCGTCCCCGGTCACGGCCACCGGCGCGTCGATCGCACGGGCGACCGCCGCCCACCGCTGCGCGGGCCAGCGGCGAGCCTCCTCGGCCGCGCCGGGATGCACGAGCACCGCACCGGCGGCGCCCGCCGGCACGGGCCACGGCGGCGGCACGAGGTCGAGGTCGCCGGGGTCGGCCGGGATCCCGTGCTCGGAGAGCATCCGGCACCAGCGCCGGACCTCGTGCTCGGGCTCGTCCCAGGCCGGCCCGCCGGGCACGCTCGCCGCCGGGTCGGCGAAGGCGATGACCCTCCGGGCGCCGCTCTCGCGTATCCGGGCATGGCTGGCGGGCCCGCGACCGTGGAGGTTCACCACCACGACGGCGCCGCGCAGGCGCGCCGGCAGAGGCGGCGGCGCGCGCTTGCCGTCGCCGGTGCCGGCCACCTCGTCGACGGCCCCGATCAGGAGGGCCAGCGGCTCCAGCGCCACCGGCGCGGCCAGCACGCGGCGGTGCTCCGGGAACGCCCGGGCCAGGGCGCGCAGGGCCGGTACGGCGGTGAGCAGGTCTCCGAGGCCGAGCGCGCGGTAGGCGACCAGCAGCGGCCTCACGGCCAGGAGGGCTCCGTCGCCGGCGTCATCACCAGCTCGCGCACCTCGCACCCCGGCGGCTGGCGCAGGGCGAACAGGACGCCTCGCGCGACGTCCGCCGGATCGTTGAGCTGCTGGTCGGGGGCGGGCTTGAACTCGTCGGGGCGATCGTCGAAGAAGTGCGTTCGCATGCCCCCCGGCACCAGGAGCGTGACCCCGATCCGGTCCCCCACCTCGGTCGCGAGCGCCCGGGTGAAGCCGACGACGCCGAACTTGCTCGCGCAGTAGGCGGTCGCGGCCGGGAGCGCGCGCAGCCCGAGGGTCGAGGCGACGGTCACCACGCGCCCGTTGGAGGCGATCAGGTGCGGGAGAGAGGCCCGGACGACGGCCGCGAGACCGATCAGGTTGACCATGATCACCCGCTCCCAGCCCTCGGCGTCGAC
>JAWVEV010000030.1:0-3644 GCA_033856535.1 Miltoncostaeaceae bacterium
GCCCTGGGGGACCCGTCGATCGCGGAGGCGGCGCCGGCCGGCGCCCAGGTGGTCGTCGTGCTGCGCGACGACGCCCCCCGTCCCTGAGGACGGGGGCTCGATCCTCAGGCCTCGCGCAGGCCGTACCGCCCGTAGAGGCGACGGAGCGGGCCCGGCGCCCACCAGTTCCAGCGCCCGAGCATGGCCATCAGCGACGGCACCAGGAACGCCCGGATGATCGTCGCGTCGATCAGCACGGCCAGCGCGGTGCCGATCCCGAGCTGCTTGATGAGCACGACGTCCGAGGTGGCGAAGGCGCCCACCGCAACGGCGAAGAGCAGCGCCGCGGCGGTGACGATGCGGCCGGTCCGCTGGATGCCGGTCGCGACCGCCTCGGCGTTCGACGCGCCGGCGTCGCGGGCCTCCTTGATGCGCGAGAGCAGGAAGACCGCGTAGTCGGTCGAGAGGCCGAAGGCCAGCGCGCCGAGCAGGATCGGCTGGGTCAGGTCGATGCCGCCGGTGGATCCGTAGCTCAGCGCCCCCTCCAGCCGGCCGTCCTGGAACACCCACACCAGCAGGCCGATGGTGGCGCCGAGCGTGAGCAGGTTCATGGCGACCGCCTTGATCGGCAGCACCACCGAGCCGGTCATCAGGAAGAGCGCCAGCATCGTCGCGACGGCGATGATCCCGATCGCCAGCGGCAGGTGCGCCGCCAGGCTCGCCTTCTCGTCGACGAAGTAGGCCGAGAAGCCGCCCACCAGCACCGGCGCCGGCGCCGGCACCGCGCGGATGTCGCGCACCAGGTCCTGGGCCGTGTCCGAGAGCGGGCGGGCGTCGGTGATCACGTCGATCCGCCAGGTGCCCTCGCCCACCGGCCGCGGCGGCGCGACCGAGGCGACGGCGGGCAGGTCGCCGACGCGCTTCGCGTAGGCGGCGAGCCGATCGGCGCTCGCCCGGCCGGCCGGCGCGTCGAGCACCAGCGCGATCGGGGCGGTGGTGTCGTGCGGGAAGTCGCGCTCGAGCGACTCGGTGACGATGCGGGATGTGGCGTCGGGCGGCAGCACGCGCGAGTCGACCCCGGTGAAGCGGATGCCGAAGGCCGGCAGGCTCACGACGATCAGCGCCGCCGCGGCCACGACCGCGATCGGCCGCGGCCGGCGCATCACGAACCGCGAGAGCCGGTACCAGCCGCCCGAGGTGACCGGGCGGTGCGAGGCCTCGCTGCGCCGGCGCCAGGCCTTCGGCGCGAGCGGGTTGATGCGCGTGCCGAGCAGTGCCAGCACCGCCGGCAGCAGCACCAGCGCCGCGAGCGCCGCGAAGCCGGCGACCATCACGCCGCCGATGCCCATCGAGAACAGGAAGCGCTGCGGGAAGACCATCAGGCCGGCGAGGGCGGCGGCCACGGTGACCGCGCTGAAGAGCACGCTGCGGCCGGCGGTGGCCAGGGTGCGCCGCAGCGCCTCCTTCCCGGGGCCGTGGATGCCGAGCTCCTCGCGGTAGCGCGAGACGATGAGCAGGCTGTAGTCGATCGCCAGGCCCAGGCTCAGGCCGAAGACCAGATTCTGGGCGATGATCGAGATCGTCGTGGCCTGCGCCAGCAGGCCGAGGCCGAGCGTGCTGGCCACGATCACGACCGCGCCCATCACCGCCGGCACCAGCGCGGCGATCACCCCGCGGAAGATCCAGAGCGAGAGCAGCAGGATCAGCGGGAACGCGAGCATCTCGGCCCGGGCGATGTCCTCGGCGATGGTCGTGCTGATCTGGTCGTTGGCCACGGCGGTGCCGCCGAGCCGGACGTAGGACAGGCCCTCGAGGCGGTCGCCGATGCGCTCGGCGGCGTCCTTGGCGTCGTCGTCGGAGAGCGCCCTGAAGCTGACGGCGACCTCCGCCGCGCCGCCGTCGGTCGCGATCAGGCCCCTGCCGCCGGGGGCGTACGGCGTGTGGATGCCGCCCTTCGGAACGGCGGGGTCCTCGGCGATCCGCGCGACCACGTTCCGCACCCGGGCGCGGCCGGGCGGCTGGGTGGCCGTGACGCCCTCGGGCATGTCGATCAGGGCGATCAGGCTGACGCCGGGCGCCATCCCGGTGGCCTGCTCCAGGCGGTCGCCCGAGCGGATCGCTTCGGAGCCCGGGTCCTCGAAGCCGGCGACGCTGAGCGCGCCGCCGAGGCGGCCGCCGAAGACGATCGAGACGGCGACGAGGGCGACGAAGGCCGCGATCACGCCCCACGGGCGGCGGGCCGTCAGGCCGGCGATTCGTGACATCAGCGCGTCCCCTCCTCGGTCGGCGCGGCGCCGCTCAGCCGTCGCTCCACGCCGTCCCACCGCTCGAGCGCCCGGCGATGGAGGCCGAGCCCGTGCTCCGGGACCAGCCGCCGGCTCGGCGTGACCTTCGTGACCGAGCCGGCGAGCGCATGCGGCGGCCTCAGAACTCCTGGGTCGTCGGGCGCACCAGGATCTCGTTGACGTTCACCCGCGGCGGGCGGGTGAGGGCGAAGACGACCGCCTCGGCGACGTCCTCAGCGAGCAGCGGGTCGTTCCCCGGCGCGTCGTCGTAGAAGGGCGTGTCGACGGTGCCGGGCGAGACCACGGTCACGCGCACGCCGCTCCCGTGCAGCTCGAGCCGGGCGGCCTCGGCCATGGAGCGGGCCGCCGCCTTGGTGGCCGAGTAGAGCGAGCCGGGCGTCGGCTTGTGGCCGGCGACCGAGCCGGTGACCAGCAGGTGGCCGCGCGAATCCTTCAGCGCCGGGATGGTCGCGCGGATCGTGAGCGCGGCGCCGAGGACGTTGGCGAGGACCATGTCGCGCCAGTGGTCGACCGACTCGGCCAGGAAGCCGCGCGAGGCGCCGACGCCGGCGTTGGCGAAGGCGGCGTCGAGGCGGCCGAAGGTGTCGAGGGTCGCGGCGACCGCGGCCGCCTGGGCGTCCCAGTCGGCGACGTCGCAGGCCAGCGCGAGGGCGCGATCGGGGCCGCCGAGCTCGTCGGCGAGGTCCTGGAGGGCCTCGGCGGAGCGGGCGAGGAGGGCCACGCGGTAGCCGGCGCCGGCCGCGGCCCGGGCGGTCGCGGCCCCGATGCCCCGCGAGGCGCCGGTGATCAGCAGGACGGGGTCGGGCACGGGCTCCGAGGATAGGGTTCCCGGCGATGTCCGGCCCCGAGCACCTCTTCCCCGCCTTCCTCGAGATGGGCCTCGGCGTGGACCTGGTGGGCGAGGACGCCACCAAGGCGGCCCGCCGCGCGGCCCGCGAGGCGATCGGACGCACCTCGCTGCCCGGCGTGCGCGAGCTGGTGCCGGGGAGGGACCGGGCGAACATGCGGGTGGACGTGCAGATCGCCGTCCCCGGCGCGGCCGGCGTGGACCCCGAGGCCGTGGCGGCCGAGTTCCCCTACGGGAAGGTGACGATCACCGCCGTCGAGGGCGGCCTGCGGATGCCGAACGGCACCGACGGGCCCCCGGGCGAGGACCACCTGATCTGCGCGGTCGCCGTCGTGGCGGTGGGCTGGTTGTCGGCGCCGGCCTGCCGGCCGGCGCCTACTGATTTCCAGCGCCGGTCGCTGCGGTCGTCCAATTGGCCGCACCGCGCCCGATCGGCCACGACCGAGCCCGATCCTCAGGGGAGAGGTCCGGCCAGCCGCGCCATGTCCAATTGGGCGCGCCCTGTCCAATCG
>JAWVEV010000031.1:0-6640 GCA_033856535.1 Miltoncostaeaceae bacterium
TGGGCCTCTTCGAGCGGCGCGAGGTGCGCGCCGCGGTGGCCTGGCTGCGGGCCGCCACCGATCCCTCCGACGCCCAGGCGCACCTGCGGATCGCGGCCGATCCCTCCCTCGCGATCCCCTGGGGCCCGGCGGCGCAGGCCGTCGCCGAGGCCGCCGCGGCGGGGCGCCCGGTGCTGGGAGACCTGCTGGAGGTCGCCCGCGAGGCCGGCGCGCCCGAGCTCGAGCGGCGGATGGCCACCGCAGGCCGGGCGGCGGTCGAGCTGCCGGCGCGCGACGTGGTGGGCGCCGTGCTCGACGGCTGCGGGCTGCGCGCGGCGGCGCTCGCCGCCGGCGGCGCCGAGGGCGCCGCCCGCCTGGCGGGCCTGGCGGCGCTGGAGGGGCTCGCGCGCGGGGTGGCCGAGCGCCGGCCCGAGCTCGACGCCCGCGGGCTCGCGGCGCTCCTGTCCGGCCTCGGCGAGCTCGGCTTCCGCGGCGACGCCGGCGTGCCGGCCGCGCCCGAGGGCGTCCAGGTCATGACGGTCCACCAGGCCAAGGGGCGGGAGTTCGACGCGGTCTTCGTGATCGGCCTGGTCGCGGCGGCCTGGCCGGGCAAGGACCGCGGCGAGACCGACATCCCCAACGCCCTGCTGCCCGAGTCGCTCCCGCCGGCCCGCGAGGCCCACCTGGCCGAGTCGCGCCGGCTGGCCTACGTCGCGATGACCCGCGCCCGCCGCCATCTGACCCTGGTCACGCTCGAGACCGGCGCGTCGGGGGCGGCCCAGCGGCCCTCGCCGTTCGTGGCCGAGGCGCTCGAGGCCGTCCCCGCGGCGGTCGAGCGGACGGTGGGCGCCGGGCCCGAGGCCGCGGTCCTCGAGGCGGTGTCGGAGGCGCGGGCGCGCTTCGAGGAGGCCGCGAGCCGCGCGGCCGAGGCCCAGGCCGACGGGCGCGACGCCGCCGCCGCGGTCGAGGCGGCCGTCGCGGCGGCGCGCGACCTGGTGGCAGCTCGCGCCGCGGCGCTGCGCCCGCCCGAGCCGGCGCCGATCCCGCGGCCCGAGCCGCGGCCCGCCCGCCCGGGCCTGGAGCTCAGCCCCAGCGCGGTCGAGCGCTACCGCGCCTGCCCGCTGGCCTACCGGCTGGCCTTCGTCGATCGCGTGCCGGTGCGCCCGACGGCCGCGAGCGCGGTCGGGATCGCGGCGCACGCCGCGCTCGAGGCGCACTACCGCCCCGGCGGGACGGGTGGCGACGGCGCCGCGCTGGTCGACCGGTTCGCCCGCCAGTTGGCGCGGCTCCGGGTCGCGGGCACCCCCGAGGGCCGCCAGGCGCTGGTCCGCGCGCGCGAGTCGCTGCCGCGCTACCACGAGCGCACGGTGCGCTCGGGCGCCCGCCCGGTGGCGGTGGAGCGCGGGTTCACGCTGGCGATCGGGCCCCACCGGGTGCACGGCAGGGTGGATCGGGTCGACGCGCACCCCGCCGGCGGCCATCAGTTGGTCGACTACAAGACCGGCAAGCCCGGGGACGCCTCACGCGCCGGCGACGACCTGGTGCTGCGGCTCTACCTGGCCGGCGCCCGCGAGGCCTGGGGCATCGCGCCGCGCGGGGCGACGCTGGCCTTCGTGCTCGACGGCGACGTGCGGCCGGTGCACCCCGAGGCCGAGGAGATCGCGATGGCCCACGAGCAGGTGCGCGAGGCGGCCGACGGCATCGCCCTGGGGCGCTTCGAGCCGCGCCCGTCCTGGGCCTGCCGCAGCTGCGACTTCGCGCTCCTCTGCCCGGCGCAGGACCGATGACCCTGCTCGCCGCCCTGAAGGGCGGGACCCCGATCGAGGGCGTCTACGCGGTGCGGCGCAAGGAGCGGCGCCTGTCGCGGCAGGGGCGGCCCTTCCTGGCGCTGACGCTGGCCGACGCCAGCGGGTCGGTGCGCGCGGTGGTGCTCGACGAGCCGGACTTCTTCGGCGACCAGTTCGAGGAGGGCGACCGCATCCGGGTGGCCGGGCGGGTGTCCGAGCGCGCCGGGAAGCACGAGGTGCTGGTGACCCATCTGCGCCCGGCGGCCGACGAGGCCGCCGCCGAGGACCTGCTGCCGCGCGCCCACCGCGACCCCGAGGAGCTCTTCGGGTTCGTGCTGCACCTGGCCGACGAGGTTGCCGACCCGGGCCTGCGCGCGACGCTCGACGCGCTCACCGGCGACGTCGCGCTGGCGCGCGACTGGCGGACGATGCCCTGCACCCGCTCGGGCCACCACGCCTACCTGGGCGGCCTGGTCGAGCACACGGTGGGCGCGGCCGCGCTGGTGCAGACGCTCTGCACCTGGCACCCGCGCCTCGACTCCGACCTGCTCGTGACCGCGGCCCTGGTGCACGACCTGGGGCACGCCCGGGCGTTCACGCTCGGCGCCACCTTCGAGCTCTCGGAGGCCGGCCGGCTGCTGGGGCACCTGGCGCTGGGCCACGAGATCGTCGACCGGGCGGCCGCGAAGGCGGGTCTGGCCGAGGGACGCCGGCTGGCGCTGCTGCACGCGATCGCCTGGCACCACGGCCCCCCCGCCGGCCAGCCCCCCAACGGGGCGAGCCCGGAAGCGCTCGCGCTGTGGCGGGCGAACGCGCTGGAGGCGGGAGTGAAGGGCCGACTGGAGGGCCCAGGCCCGGACGCAGGAATGTCGCCCGGTACCACGGCCCCGGCTCCGGCGTCAGCCGGAGCCGGATCGGTCAGACGTTGAAGCGGATTTGGAGAACGTCGCCCTCCTGGACGACGTAGTCCCGGCCCTCCACGCGCAGCAGCGCCTGCTCGCGGGCGCGGGAGAAGGAGCCGGCGGCGACCAGGGCGTCCCAGGCGATCGTCTCGGCGCGGATGAACCCGCGCTCCAGGTCCGAGTGGATGCGGCCGGCCGCCTTCTCGGCGGTCGTCCCGCGCGGCACCGGCCAGGCGCGCGCCTCGGGCGGTCCCGAGCCGGTGAAGAAGGTGAGCAGGTCGAGCAGCCGGTAGCCGGCGGCCACCACGGCCGCCCCGCCGCGCACGTCGCCCAGCTCCAGGTCGGCCGCGAGCTGGGCCGCCTCGTCGTCGGGCAGCGCGGCCAGCTCCAGCTCCATGCCGACCGCCAGCGCGAGCGCCTCGGCGCCGACGCCGGCGGCGTACTCGGCGAGGCCGTCGGGCACCGGGCCGGGCTCGTCGACGTTGGCCAGGTAGACCACCGGCTTGGCCGACAGCAGCCCCATCTCGGCGGCCAGCGCCCGGGCGCCCTCGCCCTCCACCAGGCGGGCCGGACGGCCGGCGTCGAGCGCGGCGGCGATCTCCTCCAGGGCGGTGGCGTCGGCCTTCGCGGCGGCGTCGCCGCCGCGCGCCCCCTTCTGCGCCTTCTCGGCGCGCCGGCCGACCTGCTCGCGGTCGGCCACCATCAGCTCCAGGTCGATGGCCTCGGCGTCGGCCAGCGGGTCCACGCGCTCCTCGGGGTGGGGCACCTCGGCGTTGGCGAAGGCGCGCACCACGTGCACCAGGGCGTCCACCTGGCGCAGCTGCCCGAGCGCCGCGCCGCCCAGTCCGGTGCCCTCGCCGGCGCCCGCCGCCAGGCCGGCGATGTCCACCATCTGCACCTGCGCCGCCACCCGGCGCGGGATGTCCTGGACGTCGGCGATCGCGTCCAGGCGCGGGTCGGGCACGTCGGCCATCGCGCGCGCCGGCTCGCGGGTGGTGAAGGGGTAGGGCGCGACCTCGGCGTCGCTCCCGGTCACCAGGTTGAAGAGCGCGGTCTTGCCCGCATTGGCCCGCCCGACCAGCCCGAGATCCACTAGGGCACTATCCCTGCTCGCTGTGGGCGCGCTGCCAGGCGCGCCGGCGCTCCTGCACCCGCACCGCGCCGAGCTCGACGTGAAGGTCGGGCAGCTCGTGGCGCAGCAGGGCGCGGGCGACCTCGGTGTCGATGTCGAACTGGCCGCGCGAGACCCGCTCGCGCACGTCGGCCAGGCCCGGCCAGTCGATCTCGGGGTGTCGCTCGCGCAGGTCGGCCGACAGCTCGGACGCCGCCTCCCCGATCACGACGATGTTGTAGAGCACGGCCTGGCGCGTGCGGGCGTCCTCGGCGACGCGGTGCTCCGAGCCGTCGGGCACGTGGCGGCGGATGTTGCCGATCGCCTCCAGGATGTCGCGGAGGCGGCGGTCGTCGAGCGGATCAGTCAGCGGAGGAGGCGAACCCGACCCGGCCCAGCGCCTGCGGCGCGAGGCGGACGTAGACCAGGTCGTCCTGGTTGATCCAGTAGGTGCCCTCCTCGGCGGCCACCGACCGCCAGGAGCCGCCGCCGGCGAGCCCGTCGGTCAGCTCGGCCGCGACCGCCGCGGTCACGGTCAGGCGCACCACCGTCCCACCCTCGAAGCCCAGCTCCAGCCGTCGCTCGCCCAATGTGGCCTCCCGTACCTCGCTCGGGCGCGAGTCTAGCGAGCGCCCGAGCGACCCTCGGCCTGGATCAGCTCGGTCAGGACCCCCCCGCCGGACCGCGGGTGGACGAAGGCGATCAGGTGGCCGCCCAGGCCCATCCGCGGCGCCTGGTCGATCAGCTCCGCGCCGCCGCCGCGCAGCTCGTCGAGCGCCCCCTGGAGGTCGTCCACCTCGTAGGCCACGTGGTGGAAGCCCTCGCCGCGCGCCTCCAGGAATCGGGCGATCGGCCCCTCCGGGTCGAGCGGCTGGATCAGCTCGACGTGGCTCTCGCCGGCGCGCAGCAGCACCGCCTCGACGGCCTGCTCGGTCATGGTCTCGCGCAGCGCCACGGTCATGCCGTACCGCTCGAGGAAGCCGGGCAGCGCCGCGTCGATGCTGTGCACGACGTGCGCCACGTGGTGGATCCGCCCCAGCCGCACTACTCGACCCGCTCCAGCCGAGAGTTGGGCATCTCCTCGCGTCCCACCTTTCCGCACGGTTGTCCGTTCACCCGGACGACGTCGGCCGTGAAGTCGTTCGAGCCCTGCAGCAGCGACGAGCCCACGCCGTAGGCGTCCACCGGGACGCCGGCCTGCTCGAAGGCCGTGATGCGCGCGGCGTCGAACCCGCCCGAGGCGACGATGCGCACCCCGGCGTGGCCGGCGCCGTCGAGCGCCCTGCGCACCTTCCAGACCAGCTCGGGCACCACGCCGGTCGGCGTGAAGCGCCCCAGCTCGTGCCACAGCGAGCGGTCGACCATCGTGCTCGAGGTGTCCAGCCGCACGCCCCAGAGCCGCGGCCCGAGCGCGTCGGCCACCTCGAGCGCGGTGCGCACCGAGTCGTTCTCGAAGTCGACCAGCACGGTCACGTAGAGCTCGTCCGCGAAGCGGTCGGCGAACTTCAGGGCGGCGGTCACGGTGTCGCCGCCGTAGGCCGCGATCAGGCCGTGGGGCACGGTGCCCATGCCCTTGCCGCCCCACCACGAGGCCTGCGCGTCGGTGGACACGCCGATCGCGCCGGCGATGTGCGCGGCCCAGCCGTCGCCGGTCTGGACCTGCCAGTGATCGAAGCGTGCCGGGAAGTAGAGGATCGGCTTGCCGCCGGCGGCCCGCACCACGTCGCGGACGTTGCGGCTGATCAGCGTCCGGCGCGCCAGCACGCCCAGGTAGAGCGTCTCCAGGTGGGCGAACAGGCGGTAGTCGCCGCCGATCGTGAGCACGGTCTCCCAGGGCTCGATCTGGTCGCCGTCGTGGAGCGCCCAGACCTCCAGCCGGTCCCAGCCGGGCTCCCAGGCCGCCTCGCCCTCGCCCGGCCGCCGGTGCCCGGAGCAGAGGCGCAGGATCGCCAGCGCCTCGTCCATCCCGCCCAGCACCGACTGCTCGCGCTGGAAGACCTGCATGAGCACCTCGGGCCCGTGCCCGTCGCGCTCCAGCACCTCGCGGGTGAAGGTGAAGTACGCGTCGCTGTAGTAGCCGTCGCGCATCTTCTCGACGGGGAGCTGGAAGGTCGCGGCCGGGAGCCGCTCGCGCCGGCGCAGCCTCACGCCCGCACGCTCGTCGCCAGGGCGTCGAGCATGGCCACGTACATGTCGGCCTGTGCCCGCTCGGTGAAGGTCATCTTGTAGGTGAAGGCCAGGCCCCCGTGCGAGTCCGACGTGATCGTCATCAGCGTGCCGTCGGGCTGGGGCTCGAGCGTCGTCGTGGTCGTCGACCGCAGGCCCAGGCTCCGCACCTGCCACGACAGCCGCCGCCCGTGCTCGACCTCGGAGAGGCGCGGGCGCGTGTAGAAGTCGCGCCCGCGCGGGTGGCGCAGGCGCAGGTCCAGCTTCGAGCCCGGCGCCAGCGGGCCGTCCAGGCGGGCCTCGACGCACTGCGGGTTCCAGTCCGGCCAGCGCGCGAAGTCGGTCCAGCGCTCCCAGGCGTTCTCGGGCTCGGTGGGGGCGACCACCGTGACGATGACGCTCATCGCCGGCGGGCCGGCCGGCGCCGACCCGCTCGCACCGGAGTGGGCCGAACCATCCGGCTCACTCCTCCGTGGCGGAGTCGGACCCCTCGGCCCGCAACAGCGCGTCCATCGCCGCACGGCCCACCAGCAGGTCGCCGGCGCTCGGCTCGCGCGTGGCGAAGCCGGCCTGCAGGGCGTGGCCGAAGCCGTGCACGGCGCGCGACACCGGGTGCTCGGGGTTGCGCGTGGCGAAGGCGAAGACCTCGACCGCGGCGCCCACGCCCACCAGCGACATCCCGGCGCGCGCGACCA
>JAWVEV010000032.1:0-3211 GCA_033856535.1 Miltoncostaeaceae bacterium
CGCCCCGCACGAGCCGCCGCACTCCGAGCGCAAGGACGACGATCCCGAGGGCCGCGAGGTCGACGCGCTGCGGGCGCTCGTGCACCGGATGGAGAAGCAGGAACCCGCGGAATGGCCCGAGGCGCTGATCCTGCTCGGCGACCAGATCTACGCCGACGAGGTCGCCCCCGGCACGCGCGAGTTCATCCGCAGGCGCCGCGACCCGGAGGTCCCGCCCGGCGAGACCGTCGCCGACTTCGAGGAGTACACCCAGCTGTACCACGAGGCCTGGAGCGACCCCGAGATCCGCCGGCTGCTCGCCACGGTGCCCAGCGCGATGATCTTCGACGACCACGACGTCCACGACGACTGGAACACCAGCGACGCGTGGGTGAAGGAGATGCGGGCCACGGGCTGGTGGGACGAACGCATCACCGGCGCCTTCATGAGCTACTGGATCTACCAGCACCTGGGGAACCTGGAGCCCGCCGCGCTGGAGAAGGACGAGCTGTACGCCGCCATCCGCGAGAGCGACGACGCCGAGGCGCTGCTGCGCGAGTTCGCCTGGCGCGCCGACCGCACCGTCGAGTCGGCCCAGTGGAGCTTCCGCCGCGACATCGGGCCGGCCCGGCTGGTGATGATCGACTCGCGCGCCGGCCGGCTGTTGCACTCCGGCAAGCGGCGGATGGTCGACGACCGCGAGTGGGGCTTCGTGGAGGACGCCGCCACCGCGCCGTGCCGGCACATCCTGCTGGGTACGTCGCTGCCCTGGCTGCTGGCGCCGGGCATGCACGACCTCGAAGCCTGGAACGAGGCGGTCGCCGAGGGCGCCTGGGGCCGGTGCTTCCAGCGCGTCGGGGAGCGCATCCGCCAGAGCATGGACCTCGAGCACTGGGCCGCCTTCCGCCACTCCTTCGACCGCTTCTGCGAGCTCGTCCAGGGCATCGCCTCCGGCCGCCAGGGCGAGCCGCCGGCCACCGTGGTCGCGCTCTCCGGCGACGTCCACCACGCCTACCTGATGGAGGTTGCCTTCCCGAAGGGCAGCCGCGTCCGCTCCCGGGTCTACCAGGCGGTCTGCTCGCCCTTCCGCAACCCGCTGGACTCGAGCGAGCGGCGCGCGATCCGCTTCGCCACCGGCCGCGGCGGCTGGGCGGTCGGGCGCGTCCTGCGCGCGGCCGCGCGGCTCCCCGCGCCGCCCGTCCGCTGGCGCATGACCCACGACGAGCCCTGGTTCGACAACATGGTCGGGATCCTGCGCCTGCACGGCGACGACGCAAAGCTGACCTTCGAGCGCGTCGGCCCGAGCGAGGACCCGGACGCGCTCGACCTCGAGCTGGTCTACGAGCGCGACCTCTAGCGCCTGAGCGTGAAGGCCCTGGTCGCCCTGAGCGGCTGACCGCTCGCCGGGCGGAAGCTGACCCGGGCCGTCAGCCTGACCCTGCGCGCCCGGCGCAGCCGCCTCCGGCCGGCCTTCGTCAGCTTCATCGTCAGCCTCCCGCTCGCCGACCGGCCGGAGGCGACGAGGGTCCGGCCGTGGTTCCACTTGACCTCGAGCGTGCCGGGGCCCGGCACGGCGATCGTGAGCCGGTGCGACCCCTTCCTGAGCAGCGTCCTCAGCCTCAGGCCGCGCGGGAGGAAGCCGGTGAGGAAGAAGTCCTCGATCGGCGGCTGCACGACCGGGTCCCCGGGCGGGCCGCCGCCGCCCCCGTCCGGCCCGGGGCTCGCGGGCGGGTCGGGCTGGCAGGCGCCGGAGCAGTCGTCGGACGCCTCGCCGCTGCAGACCCCCGGCCCGGGATCGCCGCCCTCGCGGCGCGCGCACAGCCAGTTCTGGTCGCCGGCCCTGAAGACGACCTCGGCGACGCCGCCCGGATCGACGGCGACCGTGAAGGCAGGGGAGGCGGCGGAGAAGCCGCGGTTCTCGACCCGGGTCGACATCAGCTGCCGCGCGCCCCAGGCGCCCGCGTGGCGGGTGCGCAGGGCGAGCGAGGCCCCGTCGGCGTACGCCAGCGCCGCTGACCCGTCCAGGCCGGCGGCGAGCGCCGAGCGCGCCGTGCCGATGCTGAGATCGCCGCTGGCCTTCCAGCCGGAGTCGGTCTCGTATCGGATCGGCGCCTCCCAGCCGGCGGCGCCGTGCCGGACCGTGCCGACGGTGCCCTTGGTGTCCTGGAAGGCGACGTACTGACCGTTGTCGTGGAAGGCGACGGTGACGCCGCCCGCGTCGGACTCGATCCCGGAGACGTCGCCGCCCTGGTCGGTGCCCGTCAGCTGCTTCGCGGCCCAGGCGCCGTCCGCGGGGTCGCGCCGTGCGGCCCACACGTCGCTGGTGTGAACCGAGCTGTGGACATCGCTCCAGGCGACCGTGGGAACGTCCGGCGACTCGGCCGCGACGCGCAGGGTGAAGCCGGAGAACGGGCGGTCCTGCGGCGGCACGAAGACCGTCTCGGGTGGCTGCCAGGCGCCGCCGTGCAAGCGCCGCGCCTGCAGGTCCTCGCCGTCGGTCTGATCGGCGCGCGCGTAGACCACCCAGGCATCGCCCTCGCGGGGGGCGGCGATCCCGTAGCCGTCGCCGCCGCCGAGGGCGGCGATCATCGCGGGCTGGCTCCAGACGCCGCCGGCCTCGCGGCGGGTCGCGTACAGCCGGTTGTCGTAGGTCCCGAGGTCGTCGACCGAGCGCTCCGCCCACACGGCGGTCGCGTTGCCGGCGTCGTCGACGGCCACCCTGGGCGGGTCGGGCACGCCTTCGACCACGGGGAACGTCGCGTAGCCGCCGGTCCAGGCGCCGCCCGCGCCGGTGGCCAGCCGTGGGCCGCAGGTCCCGTCCCCACACGTCCCGAGCCAGCCGGCCACCGTGCCGCCCGCCGGCGATACATCCAGGGAGGCACGGCCGGCCTCCGGTTCGAGCACGGTCACCGGGAGCGACCAGGCGCCGCCGGCGGGGCGGCTGGTGAAGGAGCCTCCGCCCGAGCCGCCGGCGCTCAGGTGCAGGCGACCGCTCGCGTCGAATTCCGCAGCGGCGCTCAGGCCCTGGGTCACGATCTCCGCGCGGGCGGGCGGGGCAGCCAGCAGCAGCGCGAACAGAACAGCCAACAGCGGACGCATCGCTTCACCCAACGGTGGCGCGTCGGCGGTACTTATGACATGCGTAACCCGATTCGGCCATAGTTCGGCCAAGCAGATGTCGCCGACCACGCCAACCGACGCCGAGCTCCTCCTCGCCGCCCGCACCGACCCG
>JAWVEV010000033.1:0-3608 GCA_033856535.1 Miltoncostaeaceae bacterium
TGCATGATCCGCCAGCGCTCGTCGGCCGGCAGCCCGTACCACTCGCGCGTCTTGACGAAGGGGTAGACGAAGAGGTACTTGTCGCGGCCGGGCCGGACCTCGAGGCGCGACTCGTCGGAGTACTCCGACGGCTTGGTCATCGCCAGGAAGGAGTAGGGGATGCTCGCCCATCGCATCAGGCCGCTCTGGCCGAGCACGACGTGGAACTCGTGGATGCGCTCGAGGTTCGTCGCCTGCGTGAGCAGCATCATGTCCGTGTCGCCGCGGGTTCCTACCGTAGAGAAGGCGCGCAGGAGGCGCTCGGCGGCGTAGTTCTCGCAGGCCGCCATGAACTCGCGCTTGTGCGAGGCCCGCTCGGAGTCGTCCAGGCGCTTCCAGGCGGGGTCGACCTTCAGAAAGGTGTATTTGACGAAGTGGCGCGTAGGCATTTCGCTTCATTGAGGATAGTGGCGGCCGCCCTCCTGGCCATGGGCGCGGCCACCGCCTGCGCGCCGCCGGCCGGCGCCCAGGAGCCTCGGAGCGTCGTGATCGCCTTCCACCCGGGAGGCGGGGATCCGCGGCCCGGGTTCGTCACGCCCCCGACGGTGTTCACCCGGCTCACGGAGCGACCGGAGCTGAGCCTCGGACTGCTCGGCGCGACACAGGGCGCGTACTCGCGCCGCCAGACGCTGCTGGACATGGGAGCGGGGACGCGCGTGTCGCGCAGCGGCTACGAGCCGCGCGACATCCCGCGCGTCTTCCTGCGCGACGACCACATCGAGGGCTGGGCGGAGGTCGTCGCACGCGCGCGCTCGGCTCCCACCGAGATCGTGCCGGGCCTCCTGGCCTCGAGCGTCCCCGGCGGTGCCGTCTACATCGGCCCCAAGGAGGCGGAGGACTACGTCGATCACCGGGCCGCGCTGGAGGGGATCGTCGCGGCCGACCGCGAGGGCCGGATCACCGAGGTCCTCGCCGTGGAGAACGTGGCCCGCGCCGTCGGGCGGACCGACCACCCGCTCGTCGTCGCCTCGCTGCGGGAGGGGCACTTCGGCGACCGCGAGCTCGACCGCCTTATCGAGCGACGTCCGCCCGGGCAGCTCCTGATCGTCATCCGGCAGCCGCCGCGATCGAGGGCCACGCAGATGCTCCCGATGGGCATCGCCGGGCTGCGGGAGCCGCCCGGCCTGCTGACCTCGCGCACCACCCGCCGGGCCGGCCTCGTCACCGGGACGGACATCCTGCCGACCGTCGTGGAATGGCTCGGCAGGCCGGTGCCCGAGCCGGTCCAAGGGCGGCCCGTCACGGTGACCGGGGATCGCAACGTGGCCGCCCTGCGCCGGCTGGAGCGCCGGCTGCGCGTCGTCTACCCCCGGCGCTTCCCGACGCTCACGGCCACCGCGCTGGCGCTGCTCGGCACGTTCGCCCTGCTGACCGCGCTGGGGCGCCGGCGCCTCGCCATGCGCGGGGTCGGCCTGGCCGTGCTGTGGATCCCCACGGTGTCGCTCGCGACCGCGGCGCTCGCCCCGGGGCGGACGATCGAGCTGATCCTGATGGCGGCCGGGACGCTCGGCCTCGGCTTCCTGACCGACCGCTTCGTGCGCTGGCCGCGCGCCCCCGCCGTGCCGGCGCTGCTCGGAGTCACCGCGTACGCGATCGACCTGGCGGCCGGCTCGGACCTGATCGTCCGCTCGCTGCTGGGTCCCAACCCGCGCTTCGGGTCGCGCTTCTTCGGGATCGGCAACGAGCTCGAGGCGATCCTCCCGCCGCTGCTGCTCGTCGGCCTGGCCGCCGCGCTCGCCGGCCAGCCGCGCAGCCGGCGGCTGGCAGCCGCGATCGGGCTGCCGATGCTCGTCCTCGGCGCCGTGGTGGGGTCCGGCCGCCTCGGCGCCGACGTCGGCGGCGTGATCACGATCGCCGCGGGCGCGGCGGCCGCGGTCCTGCTCGCGCTCCCGCGCATCACCCGCAAGGCGATCGCGATCGCGGTCGCGGTGCCGTTCGTGGCGCTCGCCGGGCTCGTGGCGCTCGACCTGGTGACGGGAGGGGACGCCCACCTCAGCCGGACCGTGCTCGGCGCCGGGGACGCGGGGGAGATCGGGGACATCGTCGGGCGGCGCTACGAGCTGGCGTGGCAGGCGACGTGGCGCGGGCTCATGCCGCTTGCCACGGTCGTCGCGCTCGGCCTCGCCTGGTGGGGCCTCAGGCGCCGGCGCGAGTGGGCCGAGAGCCCCGCCTACGCGGCGGCGCTGGGCGGCGGTCTGGCGGGAGGCGTGGCCGGGGCGCTCTCCAACGACTCCGGCCCCGTGCTGCTCGTGCTGGGCGTCGCGGTGTTGGCATGCACCGTCCTGTACATGCGAGGCCGCCCTGCCCAATAGACTGCACCGGCCGATGCGGGTCGCCCTCGTCTCCCCGTACTCGTGGACGTATCCGGGCGGTGTCACTCGTCACATAGAGGCCCTGGCGCACGAGCTTGCGGCGCAGGGCCACCAGGTGCGGGTGCTGGCCCCTTTCGACCCGGATACGCGTCGCACTCGTTTCCTGCATCGGGGAGTCCCGCCGCAGCAGAGACCCCTGCCCGAATGGCTCGTGCCCCTGGGCGGGACGATCGGCTGGCCGAGCAACGGTGCGATCTCGAACCTGTCGGGCACCGCGTACGGCGTGACCCGGCTGCGCCGCGAGCTCGAGAGCGGCGACTACGACGTGGTCCACCTGCAGGAGCCGGTCGTGCCGGCCATCTGCTGGGACGCGCTGATGGTCGCCCGCGCGCCGCTGGTCGGGACCTTCCACACCTACGGCACGAACGCGGTCACGCACGGCATCGCGGCCGCGATGGGCTCGCGGCGGCGCATGAGCCGCCTCGCGGTGCGCGTCGCGGTGTCGGACGCGGCCGAGTGGACCGGCCGCCGCTTCTACGGCGGCACCTACCGCGTCATCCCGAACGGCGTGACGCTCCCCGAGGGCGGAGTCCCGGCGCCGCGCGAACGACAGGCCGGCGAGCCGCTGCGGATCGTCTTCGTCGGGCAGTCCGTCGCCCGCAAGGGCCTTCCCCTGCTGCTGCGCGCCTTCGAGGCGCTGCGCACCCGCGCCGATGCGAGGCTCACCATCGTCGGGGTCAGCCCCGAGGAGCTCGAGCCGCTCCTGCTCGATCCCGAGGGCGTCACCGCGCTGGGCCGGGTGTCGGACGCGGCGAAGCACGAGGCGCTGGCCGCCGCCGACGTCCTGTGCGCGCCGTCGCTCGGCGGCGAGTCCTTCGGCATGGTGCTCACGGAGGCGTTCGCGGCCGGGACGCCGGTCGTCGCCTCCGACATCGCCGGCTACCGCGGAGTCGTGACCCACGGAGGGGACGGCCTCCTCGTGAGGCCCGGCGACGCGAAGGCGCTCGGGGAGACGCTCCTCGGGCTCGCCGCCGATCCCGCCCGCACGATGGAGATGGGCGCCCGCGCCGCCGAGACGGCCGAGCGCTACGCCTGGCCGCATGTCGCCGCGGAGATCGCGGGCGCCTACGAGGACGCGCTGGCCGCGCCCGCGCCCAGTCGCCACGGCCTGGGCCGGACCGCCGAGCCCGCGCGGCGCCTGACACCGCTGGACCCGCCGCCGAAGCCCGCCGCTCGTGTCGGGCGCATCGCCCGCCG
>JAWVEV010000034.1:0-23260 GCA_033856535.1 Miltoncostaeaceae bacterium
CGGCCCGACCGCGCCTCGCGCGGCCCCCCGCGGAAGGCTCGCACACCGCCTGATCCGCCCGGGTCCGGCGCCCTCGGCGCCGCCCGGGCTCACCTCGCCCCAATACCTGCATCGTACAGCCAATATGACCACAGCCACCTCCGCACCCCGCCGCCGGGGGCCCCTCTTCGTCGCCGCCGACCACCCGCGCTACCGCTGGTGGGCGCTGTCGGTGACGTCCCTGGCGATGTTCCTGGCCACCGTGAACTCGGGCACGCTGCTCATCGCGCTGCCCGACGTCGAGCGCGGCCTCGGCACCTCGCTGCTCACCCTCGTCTGGGTGATCCTCGCCTACATGGTCGCGAGCACCGTGCTGGTGCTGACCGCCGGCCGGCTGGCCGACCAGTTCGGGCGGCGGCGCCTCTTCGTCGGCGGCCTGGCGCTCTTCACGATCGCCTCGCTCGGCGCCGGCTTCGCCGACACCGGCACCGCGCTGATCATCTGGCGCGTGGTCCAAGGCGTCGGGGGCGCGTTCATCTTCGCCAACGCCGGCGCGATCGTGACCGACGCCTTCCCGCGGGAGCAGCTCGGCCTGGCGATGGGCACGAACACGATGGTCGCCGCGGTCGGCCTGGTCGTGGGACCGGTGCTCGGCGGCTGGCTGGTGGAGTTCGGCTGGCAGTGGGTCTTCTGGTTCAACCTCCCGCTGGGGATCGTGGGCACCCTCTGGGCCGCCCTGGTCCTGCGCGAGCTGAGCGCCCCCGACGCCAGGCCGCAGCACGACTGGCTCGGGAACGCGCTGGCCCTGGTCGGGTTGACCGGGCTCGTGCTGGGGCTGTCCGACGCCGGCCTGGACGGCTGGGGCGCGCCGATGGTGATCGTGGGCCTGATCGCCGCCGCCGTCTTCCTGCCGCTCTTCGTGCTGGCCGAGCGGCGCGTCGCCGCGCCGATGCTCGACCTGTCGCTCTTCCGGGTCCGGATCTACTGGGCCGCCGCGGCCGCCGCGTTCCTGAACGGCCTGGCCCGCTTCGCGCTCATGTTCCTGTTCGTCTTCTACTTCCAGGGGCCGCAGGGCGACGACCCGATCACGGCCGGCCTGAAGCTGATCCCGCTGGCCGGCGGCATGCTGGTCGCCTCGCCGGTCGCCGGCGCCTGGGCGGACCGCCACGGCTCCCGCGCGCTGGCGGTGGCCGGGATGCTGATCACCGCCGCGGGGCTCGTCGGGATGACGACGCTGCAGGTCGAGAGCCCGTTCTGGGAGTCGGCCGTCTGGCTCGGCATCGTCGGCATCGGGTCCGGCGCCTTCAACTCGCCCAACACCGCGGCGATGATGGCCGCCGTGCCGGCGTGGCGGCGCGGGATCGCCTCGGGCACGCGCACGATGCTGCAGAACACCGGCGCGGTGATCTCGATCGCGGTGATGCTGCTGATCGTGAGCTCGGTCGTCCCCACCGACCTGCTCTTCAGCATCTTCAGCGGGCTCACCACCGGCCTCTCGCCGGACAAGCTGCAGCCGTTCATGGACGGCATGCACCTGGCCCTGTGGCTGCTGGCCGGCATCTCGCTGCTGGGCGCCGCGGTGTCGGGCCTGCGCGGGCGCCACGCCGCCGCGGACCCCGTGGGGGCGCCGGCGGAGCTGCGCGGATCCGGGGGCTGAGGCCCCGAAAACGCGGGCGCCGGCCTGATGGCCGGCGCGCGTGATGGGCCGTGAAGGGATCGAACCTTCGACCTTGGGATTAAGAGTCCCCTGCTCTACCAGCTGAGCTAACGGCCCGCGGCGGGCATGCTAGCAACGGGCGGGTCGTGTGCCCCGGAGCCCCGGATCGGGAAGCTTGCGGGCATGGTCGAGCTGGTGGACCACACGGGCGAGCTCGAGATGCGGGTCGAGCACGAGGAGCTTGCCGGCGTCTACGCCGAGGCCCTCGGGGCGCTCGCCGCCGAGCTTGTCGACGCGCCCGGTGAGGCCGGCTCGCGCGGGCGCCGGCCGGTGGACCTGCGCGCCTCGGGGCGCGACACGCTGCTCGCCGAGCTGCTGAACGAGGCCATCTACCTCGCCGAGGTCGCGGGCTTCGTCGCCGACGGCCTGGAGCCCGAGGTCCTGGAGGAGACCCGCGTGGCCGGCGCGCTGGTCGGGTACGACCACCCCGGTGCCCGCCCGGTCGTGAAGGCCGCGACATTCCACGGCCTCGCGCTCGCCCCCGGCGGGCGGGGCTGGCGCGCGAGCGTCGTCCTGGACGTATGAGCCTGTCGCCCCACCGCATCGACGAGGTCACCTGGGAGCTCCCGGCCGCGAGCCGGCCCGGCATGCGCGTGCCGGCCCGCGTGATCGCCGACGCGGAGCTGCTCGAGGCGATCCGCGGCGACGGCTCGCTCGACCAGCTGGCAAATGTCGCGACCCTCCCCGGCATCGTCGGCTTCGCGATCGCGATGCCGGACATCCACCAGGGGTACGGCTTCCCGGTGGGCGCCGTCGCGGCCACGCGCCTCGACGACGGCGTGGTCTCCCCGGGCGGGGTCGGCTACGACATCAACTGCGGCGTCCGCCTGCTGGCGCTCGACGTCGGGGCCGGCGAGCTCGGCCGGTCGCTCGGGCGGCTGATGGACGAGCTGGCGCGGGCGGTGCCGTCCGGCACCGGGCGCGGCGGGCGGCTCGAGCTGTCGGACGCCGACCTGGACGGCGTGCTCGCCGGCGGGGCGCCCTTCGCGGTCCGCGCGCTCGGCCTCGGCGAGGAGGCCGACCTGGCGCTGGCCGAGTCGGGCGGCCGCCTGCCCGGCGCCGACCCGAGCCGCGTCTCGGCGCGCGCGAAGGAGCGCGGGCGCGACCAGCTCGGCACCATCGGCTCGGGCAACCACTTCCTCGAGCTGCAGCGGGTGGAGCGGATCGAGGACGCCGCGGCCGCCGCCGCGTTCGGCCTGCGCGAGGGGCAGGTGACGGCGCTGATCCACACCGGCTCGCGCGGCCTCGGGCACCAGGTCTGCACCGACTACGTCCGCCTGATGGAGCCGCGCCTGGCCGGCTGGGGCATCGACCTCCCCGACCGCCAGCTCGCCTGCGCGCCGCTGGCCTCGCCGGAGGGACGCGACTACCTGGCCGCGATGGCGGCCGCGGCCAACTTCGCCTGGGCCAACCGGCAGGCCATCGCGCACCGGGTGCGGCAGGCGGCGGCCCGGGTCCTCGGCGGCGACGGCGCCTCGCTGGTGCGGCCGGTCTACGACGTGGCCCACAACGTCGCCAAGGTCGAGCGCCACGGCGGCGCCGAGCTCTGCGTCCACCGCAAGGGCGCCACGCGGGCCTTCGGCCCCGGGCGCGGCGGCGAGCTGCCGCCGGCGCTCGCGGCCGTCGGGCAGCCGGTCTTCATCCCCGGCTCGATGGGCACCGCGTCGTGGGTGCTGCGGGGCGCCGACGGCTCCGGGGAGCGGTCGTTCGGCTCGGCCTGCCACGGCGCCGGCCGGCGCCTGTCGCGCACGCAGGCCCGCAAGCAGGTGACCGGCGCCGAGCTGCGGCGGCGGCTGGAGGAGGGCGGCGTGACCGTGCGGGCGGCGTCGGCCCGGGGGCTCGCCGAGGAGGCGCCCTTCGCCTACAAGGACGTCGACCGGGTGGTGGACGTAGTCGACCGCGCAGGCATCGCGGCGCGCGTGGCCCGGCTCGTCCCCATCGGGGTGGTGAAGGGCTGAGGCCGCGGGCCGGCCGGGGCGGGTCATGGCGCCGGGGCCGTCCACGATCCGGGCCGACGTCCCGCTGCCCAAGGTGCGGAAGCGGCTGCGCCGAGGGGACCGCCCGCTCCAGGTCGTCACGAGCCGGAGGGCCGCCTTATCGGCGTGGTGCGCCCCTAAGGGGAGGTGCTGGTGGCGCTCTGGAGCTCGAGCAGCCGGGCGCGGACGTCGTCCGCGGTTCGGTCGTTCGGCGCCAGCTGCACGAAGCGCTGGTAGGCGAGGCCGGCCAGGTCGGCGCGGCCGGCCCGCTCCGCCACCTGCCCCAGCGTCAGGAACGCCTCCGCGTGCCGCGGGTTGTCCCGCGTGAACGCCTGGAGGGTGATGATCGCCGCGCCGAGCTGGCCCGCTCGGCTCTGCAGCGAGACCAGGGTCTGGATGCGCTGGTAGCTGGCCGGCTGGAGCTCGACCGCCTTCTCGGCCGCGTCCACGGCCTCGGGCAACTGATTGTTCCCGGCGTAGGCCGATGCCAGGTCCTCGTAGGCGCTCGCGCTCGGGTTCTCCCTCACGCGCGCCATGGCGTCGTCGATCAGCCCGCTCTGCTCGGACTTCCCGCCGCCGAAGACGATCAGCCCCAGCACGACGAAGATCACGCCGGCGAACGCGAGCGAGGTCATGATCGCGACGATCTGGACGGTGCGCTTGGTGCGCTTTTGGTCGAGAAGCATTGTTCGGTGACGCTAACAGAGGCGGGCGCGCACCTCGCGCGCCCGGGCATCGAGCCGCTCGTCGCCGCCGCGCACGGGCTCCCCGCGCCAGAGCAGCGGCTCGCCGTCCACCAGCACCGCATCCACCGCGGCGGCCGGATCGAGGGCCGCGAGGTGCGGATCGCCGCCGGCCCCGCCGGGGTCCGGCCGCAGCACCAGCAGGTCGGCGCGCTTGCCCGGTTCCAGGCTCCCGATCGCGCCCTCGAGCCCCAGCGCCTCGGCGCCGCCGAGGGTCGCCATCCGCACCAGCTCCTGCGCCGACGGCGGCCCCTCGGGCGCGTCGGCGTGCACCAGCGCGGCGGCCCGCGCCTCGGCCCGCAGGTCGTAGGTCCCGCCGGATCCGGGGCTGTCGGTGCCGAGCGCGACGATGACCCCGTCCGCCCGCAGGGCGGCGAGCGGCGCGCGCCCGGTGCGCAGGTAGGCGTTCGACACCGGGCAGTGGGCCACCGCGACGCCGGCCTCGGCCAGCAGGGCGGGATCGCCGGCGTCGAGCTGCACGGCGTGGGCGACCACGAGCCCGCGGCGCAGGGCGCCGGCCGCGGCCAGCCGGGTCGCCGGGCCGGCTCCGTCGGGGCCGGGCCAGCGGCCCGGCGTGAAGCCCATCCGGGCGAAGAGCTCCGCCAGCGGGCCGTCGCCCGAGTCGAGCAGGCGCGACTCGGCCGGCGACTCGGCCAGGTGGCTCGCCCAGGGCCGATCGGCGAGGTCCGGGCGCGCGGCCAGGGCGGCCCAGAGGCCCGGCCCGACCGTGTACGGCGCGTGGGGCGAGACCCCGATCGCCACCCGCGGCCCGGCCTCCGCGTCGAGCGCGGCGATGCGCTCGGCCAGCGCGGCCGCGGCGGCGTCCGCCTCGGCCCCCTCGGGCGCGCCGAAGGCCTCCAGGTGCACCGCGCCGCGCAGGCCGGCCTCGGCCATCGCGCGCGCGCCGGCGCCGGTCGGCCCGCTGTCGGCCAGCATCGTCGTGCCGGCGGCCAGGCAGCGCCGGGCGCCGTACGCGGCCGCGACGCGGTGGTCCTCCGCCGTCATGCGGCCGCGAAGCCCGAGCAGCCCGGCCACCCAGGGCGCGAAGGGCCCGGGCGGCACCAGCCCGCCGGTGAGGCTCCACTCCAGGTGGCAGTGGGCGTCGACCAGCCCCGGCATCAGGATCGCCGCGCCGAGGTCGGTCTCGGGCAGGTCCGGGTGGGCGGCGGCGACCTCGGCCGCGGAACCGGCCGCCAGGATCGCGCCGTCGCGGACGGCCACCGCCCCATCGGGGACGGGCGGGGCGGCGATCGGAAGCAGCCAGGCGGCGCGCAGCCGGCCGGCGATGCCCCGGCGCGCGGCGTTCAGGCTAGTGCGCCTTCTTCTCCCCCGGCGGCGGGCCGCTGATGGCCTCGCCGTCGGACGCGTCGTCCCCGGTGATGCCCTTCTTGAACTCGCGGGCGCTGGAGCCGAGGCCCCGGCCGATCTCGGGAAGCCGCTTCGCCCCGAACACGACGAGCAGGATCAGCAGCACGATCAGGAGCTGCACGGGGCTTGCTCCAAAGGGCACGGAGGCCCTCCTTTGCCGGACGCCTGGCAGGGTCGGACGAGGCTCGGAGGGTAGCATGGCCGCGTGAGCGGCCTGACCCCGCGCCGGCGCGCACCGAGCCGGCTCGACCCGATCGCGGCGACCTGGGGAGGCCTCGTGGCGGCGGTGGGGCTCATGGTCGGCGCCGAGCGCGACTGGCCCCTGCGGCTCACCGCGACGGCGCTCGCCTTCGGCCTCGGCGGCTTCCTCGCCGGGGTGCGCGCGTCGGCCCGCCGGCCGGCCCACGCGCTGGCCGCGGCGGTGATGGGCTACCTGCTCCACGCGCTGTACGTGGCGCTCGCCCGCGTCCTCGACGTCTTCGCGGGCCCGGACCCCCCGGCGCTCGCCGCCGAGAGCACCCGCGACTGGGCCACGGGGGCCGGCTGGGCGCTCGTCTTCGCCCTGATCGGAGGCCTGATCGCGAACTCCTGGCTGCGCCCGGCCGGGCCGCAGCGCATTCACTAGGCGGGCTCGCCGGCCTCCTCGAGCAGGCGCCGCGCCAGGGTCTCCTCGTCGTAAGGGCCGCGATGCTGGCGGCCGCCGACGTAGAAGGTCGGCGTCCCACGCGCGTCGCTGGCCTCGGCCGAGATCACGTCCTCGCGCACGCGGGCGGCGTGGACCCCCTCGCGCAGGTCCGCCGCGAAGCGGTCCATGTCGAGGCCGAGCGCCCCGGCGTGCGCCAGCAGATCGTCGGGCTCCAGCGCGTCCTGGTGGGCGAACAGGCGGTCGTGCATCTCCCAGAACCGGCCCTGCGCGGCGGCGGCCTCGGCCGCCTCGGCGGCCAGCTGGGCGCGCGGGTGGACGTCCGGCAGCGGCAGGTGGCGCACCACGTAGCGCAGGTCGTCGCCGAAGCGCGCCCGCAGCGCCGCCAGCACCCCGGTGGCGCGGCCGCAGAACGGGCACTCGAAGTCGGCGAACTCCACCAGGGTGAGCCGGGCGTCGGCCGGCCCGCGCACGTGGTCGCGGGCGGGGTCGATCGCCGGCTCCAGCAACGGCGGCCCGGGCGTGCGCCCCTGCGCCCGCATCCGCAGGTCGGCGACCTTGAAGATGCCCCATCCGATGAGCGCGGCGATCACCGACGCGCTCAGCACGCCGATCTTGGCCTGGTCGCGCAGCACGGGGTCCTCGAAGGCGCGGTCGGCGATGAAGAGCGAGACCGTGAAGCCGATCCCGGTCAGGGCGGCGCCGCCGCCGAGCGCGACGCGCCCCACCCCGCGGGGCAGCTCGCCCAGCCCCATCCGGGCCGCGAGCAGCGACGGCACGCCGACGCCGATCAGCTTTCCGACCACCAGGCCGATCAGCACGCCCAGCCCGATCCGCGAGGTGAGCGCGTCGCGCAGGATGCCGCCGTCGATCACCACGCCGGCGTTGGCGAGCGCGAAGATCGGCACCACCACGTAGCTGCTCCAGGGGTGGAGCAGCTCCTGCAGGCGCTCGTTCGGCGACACCGCGCGCTCCACGCTGAGCTTGGCCGAGCGGGCCAGCTCGGGCAGCGGCGACTGGCGGAAGGCGCGCGTCAGCACCGCGGCGCGCTCCACCTCCTCCCGCCGCGGCGGGTAGACCGCGATGCAGGCGGCGATCACCACGCCGGCGATGGCCGGATGCACCCCCGACTCGTGCATCGCCACCCACAGGCCGACGGCCAGGACGAAGTAGGCCGGGCCGCGCCAGACCCGCAGCCGGCCGAAGAGCAGGATCAGGAGGGTGAACCCGACCGCCGCGACGAGCGGCGCGATCGCCACGTCCTCGGAGTAGAAGACCGCGATGATCGCCAGCGCGGCGACGTCGTCGACGATCGAGAGCGTCAGCAGGAAGACCCGCAGCTGGGTGGGGCAGGCGCCGCCGACCAGGCTCAGCGCCCCCAGCACGAAGGCGGTGTCGGTGGAGATCGCGACGCCCCAGCCCTGCGCCGCCGCGCCGGAGGGGTTGAGCGCGAGGAAGATCGCCGCCGGGAGCGCGATCCCCGTGACCGCGGCCAGGACCGGGATGCGCAGCCGGCTGCGGTCGGTGAGCTCCCCCATGGTCAGCTCGCGCCGCACCTCGAGCCCCACCACGAAGAAGAAGAACACCATCAGCCCGTCGTTGACCCAGTGCCGCAGGTCCTCGGCGATGGCGTGGCCGCCCAGGCGCACCTCGAGGACCGTCGACCAGAGATCCTCGTAGCTGCCCGAGAACGCCGAGTTGGCCCAGACGAGCGCGGCGACCGTGGCGAGGAGCAGGAGCCCGGCCGACCCGGCCTCGGTCGCGATGAAGCTGCGCAGCGGACCGGCGAGCTGCTGGGCCAGCTGGCGCTTGCGCGACAGCGAGCGCTCGTCGGAGGGCTGGGCCGTTGCCACCGGCCGAGACCCTAGTGTCCTGCGCTCGCGCCCTGCCTCGGCCAGGGGATATCGTGGCCGCCGTGCCCTCCTGCACCCACCTCGACCAGGTGATCGTCACCGAGTTGCCCGAATCGGTCGAGGGCTGCGAGTCCTGCCTCGAGGGCGGGACCCTCTGGGTGCACCTGCGCATCTGCCTGGCCTGCGGCCGGGTGGGCTGCTGCGACAGCTCGCCCGAGCGCCACGCCAGCCGGCACGCGGCCGAGGCCGGGCACGCGCTCGTCCGCTCGATCGAGCCGGGCGAGGACTGGTCGTGGTGCTTCCCGGACGAGGTCGCGATGCGGATCGGGGCGGTCCACGGGGCGCCGCGCATCCCGCGCTCGCCGCTCGGGGGCTGATCCGGTGGGCATCGTCTCCCGCGGCTTCCGGGGACGCCGGCGCGACGAGGACCCCACCCGCGTGCCGCCGGGCCAGCACACCGTGGGGGACTTCCCGGTCCTCTCGGCCGGCCCCACCCCGCGCACGCCGCTGCCGCAGTGGAGCTTCGCGATCGACGGCGCGGTCGACCGGAGCCCCTCGTGGACCTGGGAGGAGCTGCTCGCGCTGCCCCAGGAGACCATCACGGTCGACATCCACTGCGTCACCACCTGGAGCAAGCTCGACACCACCTGGACCGGCGTCTCGGTGGACACGCTGCTCGAGGGGCTCTCGACCACGGCGCGCTTCGCGACCGCCTGGTGCGACGGCGGCTACACCACCAACCTGCCCCTGTCCGACCTGACCGGCGGCCGGGCCTGGGTGGCCCACACCTACGAGGGCCGGCCGCTCGACCCCGAGCACGGCGGGCCGGCGCGGCTGCTGGTGCCGCACCTCTACCTGTGGAAGAGCGCCAAGTGGGTCCGCGGCCTGACCCTGAACGAGGCCGACGTCCCCGGCTTCTGGGAGCAGCTCGGGTACCACGATCGCGGCGACCCCTGGACCGAGCAGCGGTACTGGAACGACTGACCGCACCGCCGGCGCCGTCGCCGTGGCGCGCGGCGACGGTCCTCGAGACCCGGCCCGAGACCGCCCGGGCGCGCACGGTCGTGCTCGACGTCCCCGGCTGGCCCGGCCACGTCGCCGGTCAGCACCTGGACGTGCGCCTGACCGCCGAGGACGGCTACCAGGCGCGGCGCGCCTACTCGGTCGCCTCCGCCCCCGAGGACCCGCGCCTGGCGATCACGGTGGAGCGGCTCGAGGACGGCGAGGTGTCGCCGTACCTGGTCGACGAGGTGCGCCCCGGCGACCTTCTCGAGGTCCGCGGCCCGGTGGGCGGCCACTTCACCTGGCGCGCCGAGCAGGGCGGCCCGCTGCTGCTGATCGCCGGCGGCTCGGGGCTGGTGCCCCTGATGTGCATGCTGCGCCACCACGCGGCGCGGGGCAGCGACGTCGACGCGCGCCTGCTGGTCTCGGCCCGCTCGCTCGACGACCTGCTCTACGCCGACGAGCTGGCCGCCCTCGACGGCGGGGCGATCCGCGTCGCGGTCGCGCTCACCCGCCGGCGGCCGGACGGCTGGACCGGCTACGACCGCCGGGTCGACCGGGCCATGCTCGAGGAGCTCGGCCCGCCGGCCTCGGCGCGCCCGCGCATCTTCGTCTGCGGCCCCAACGGGTTCGTCACACGCGCGGCCGACCTGCTGGTCGAGCTCGGCCACGGGCCGCTCGACGTGAAGACGGAGCGCTTCGGCCCCAGCGGGAGCTGAGCGCCGACCGCCGGGCCCTACGCCGGAGGCGCCGGCGTCAGCCCGTGCCGGCGCATGACCGCGAGGATCGCCGCGAGGTCCGGCGGGCCGCCGGCGGACGCGGCCAGCACCTCGGCGAGGTCCTCGAAGTACGCCCGGCCGAAGATGCCCGGCGTCGCGACGGCCAGGAAGCGCGTCGGCTCGGCCCCGCGGTTGGCGAACCCGTGGACCGCGCCCCGCCGGATGCACACGGCCTGGCCGGGACCGATCTCGTGCTCCGCGCCGTCGATCGTCCAGGTCGAGACGCCCTCCAAGCCGTAGACCGTCTCCTCGAAGGCGTCGTGGCTGTGCGGCGCCGGCACCCGCGCGTCCGGCGGGATGGCGCACTCGAACATCGACGCGCTCCCGCCGGAGTCCTGGGCCTCGACGAGGAAGCGGACCTCGATCGCGCCGAGGCGGACGCTGTCGCTGGTGGCGGCGGACATGATGGCCTCCCGTGGCTCTTGGTAAAGAAACTTGACGCACCTCACCACGGTCGGTGTAGATTGTCAAGTGACTTGACCAACCTCCCCGATGGCGCTCCCGGGCCGCCGCTGATCGGCGCCCTGCTCCGCATGCCCGTCGACGCGATCCGGGCGCGGCTGCTCGCCGACCTCGACGCGGCCGGCTTCACCGACCTGAACGGCGCCCACCTGCCGCTGCTGCGCTGGCCCGGCCCGGCCGGCCGGCGCCCGTCGGACCTGGCCGCCGACGCCGGCGTGACCAAGCAGGCGATGAACTACCTGCTGGGCGAGATGGAGCGGCTCGGGTACCTCGCCCGCCGTCCCGACCCCGACGACCGGCGCTCCCGCCGGGTCGAGCTCACCGCGCGCGGCGAGGCCATGACGGCGACCATCCGCGCGACCGTGCGGCGGATCGAGCGGGAGCTGGAGCGCGAGCTCGGCGCCGGGCCCTTCGCCGAGCTCAAGCGCGCGCTGGCCGACCTGAACCGGACCTCGCTCGTCCGGGGCCCCGCGCCCGGACGCTAACGGCCGGGGAACTCCCGGTAGTACTCGCTGGAGGTGGGGCCGGTCTGGCCGCGGTACTTGCCCTGGTAGGGCTTGTCGACCGGCGTGGTCATCTGGAGGAACGAGATCTGACCGATCGCCATGCCGGAATAGATCGAGATGGGCAGCCGTGCCACGTTCGACAGCTCGAGCGTGATCGTGCCCTCGAACCCGGGGTCGATGTAGCCGGCGGTCGAGTGGATCAGGAGGCCCAGGCGGCCGAGGCTGCTCTTGCCCTCCAACCGCGCCACCAGGTCGTCCGGCAGCTCCACCCGCTCCACCGTCGAGCCGAGCACGAACTCGCCCGGGTGGAGGATGAACGGCTCGTCCGGCGCGATCTCGACCACGTCGGTCAGGTCGTCCGACGGCTGGCGCACGTCGATGAACGGGCGCCGGTTGTTGCGGAAGACCCGGAACTGGGCGGCCACGCGGACGTCGACCGACGACGGCTGCACGAGGGAGTCGTCGAAGGGGTCGATCGTGAGCCGGCCGGCGGCGAGCTGCTCCCGGATCGTGCGGTCGGACAGGACCATCGCGCGGCGAGCGTACAGACGCCGCGGACCGTCCGGCGGCGCGGCGCGCGCGTCCGATACCGTGGTGGCGTGGTCGGCGAGCGCGCGCTTCGTGTGGAGGTGGAGCCGGACGCCGCGCTCCTCGACGCGGTGCGGGATGCGCGCGCGGCCGGCCGGGTGCCCGACGTCCTCCTCGGCGACGTCCTGGTGGGCGACGGCCCGCGCGAGCTGCTCGAGCCGGTCGAGGTTCCGCCGGACCAGCTCTCCCAGCTGCTCGACGGCCGGCGGCTGCCGCGCTGGGTGGCCGCCAAGAACCCGCTCTCGGGCGGTTTCGTGAAGACCAAGGCCCTGATGCGGGCCGAGTCGCTGGTGACGGTCTGCGAGGAGGCGGCCTGCCCGAACATCGGGCGCTGCTGGTCGCGCGGCACGGCCACCTTCATGATCGCCGGCGAGCGCTGCACCCGCGGCTGCCGCTTCTGCAACGTCCAGACCGCCCGGCCGCTCGGCCCGCCCGACCCCACCGAGCCGCTCCGGGTGGCCGACGCGGCCGCCCGCATGGGGCTCACCTTCGTGGTGGTCACCGCCGTCGCGCGGGACGACCTCCCCGACGGCGGCGCGGCCCACTTCGCGGCCACGATCCGCGCGCTGCGCGAGCGGCTGCCCGAGGCCCGGGTCGAGGTGCTGATCCCGGACCTGCGCGGGACCTGGGACGCGCTGGACGTCATCCTCGAGGCCGAGCCCGACGTCCTGAACCACAACACCGAGACCGTCCCGCGCCTCTACTCGCGGGTGCGGCCGGGCGCGCGGTACGAGCGCACGCTCGAGCTGCTGGCCCGGGCGCGGGCCGCGGGCCTGCGCACCAAGAGCGGGATCATGGTCGGCCTGGGCGAGACGCTACCCGAGGTCGCGCGGGTGCTCGGCGACCTGGCGGCGGCCGGCTGCGAGCTGGCCACGATCGGCCAGTACCTGCGCCCCACCACCCGCCACCTGCCGGTCGCGCGCTACTACGCGCCGGCCGAGTACCCGGCTCTCGCGGCCCTCGGCCGCGAGCTCGGCCTGGGGCACGTCGAGGCGGGCCCGCTGGTGCGCTCCAGCTACGAGGCGGACCGCGTCGCGGACGCCCTCGGAGCCCCGGTTCCCAGCGGAGTCTGAGGGGCCCGGCGCCCGTCTCGCGCGGGACGCCGAAAACGTGTGGCCACGGTTCTCAAGTCGCGGCCTGGCTGACCGAAGCTATGGGCGTCCCGACCACAGAGCCCCGCAGAGCGCGGACGCTCGGTCCCACGGAGTGAGAGCGATGAAGACTCCCCGCGCAAACAGGGTGGTGTCCGAGATCAAGAACGCGCTGCAGGCGCAGCCGAAGCCCGAGGAGCTGCACCAGTGCTCCATGTGCGGCGGCGAGCTTGTCTACCCGGTTTCCTGGGAGCAGCGCGACGGCGATCGGTGGTACATCGAGCGCCGCTGCCCGGACTGCGAGTCCTGGCACTACGGCGAGCACTCGGTCGATTCCGTCGACTCGTTCGACGACAACCTGAACGAGGGCACCGAGCAGCTGCTCGAGACCCTGCACACCTGGGTCCGGGCCGGCATGGAGGCCGACGTCGAGCGCCTGATCGCGGCGATCAACGCGGACGCCATCCTCCCGATGGACTTCTAGGAAGGGACCGTGGAGACGCCGGCCGCGGACGCGGCCGGCGCTGCTAGCCTCATCGGCTCTGGGGGCGAAAGGAGAGCCGGATGAGGGTGTACTCGCCGAACGAGGCGCACGCGGCATGGATCGCCGGTGACGTGGCCCTCGTGGATTGCCGGGAGCGGGTCGAGCACGAGGTGACCCGCATCGCCGGCGTTCCGCTGGTCCCCATGAGCGAGCTCCTGGACCGGCTGGACGATCTGCCCACCGACCGCCCGATGGTGATGGTCTGCCGCAGCGGCGCGCGCAGCGGGCAGGTGGCGGAGTACCTCAACGCCGAGGGGAATCACGGCGAGGTGGCCAACCTCGACGGCGGCATCCTGGCCTGGGCGGCCGACGGCCTGCCCTACGAGGGCGAGCCGCCCCGCTAGCGCCGTGCCTTAGCCGGGCTCCGGCCCGGCCGGGCGCTGCCACGGCCAGCGCCCCTCCAGCTCCAGCTGGAGGCTGAGGCTCAGGAAGGTCCGGATCCCGACGATCACCGCCAGGATCCCGAGGCTCTCGAAGCTCGGGTCGACCGCCACCGTGCGGATGATGTCGGCGGCGACCAGCAGCTCCAGGCCGAGCAGGATGGCCCGCCCGATGCCGCGGCGAAAGCGCACGTAGGCGTCGTGCCCCCGCTCCCCGGCCGCGGCGCGCGACACGAGGAGCCAGGTCGCGACCAGCGTGCCGACGATGATCGCGGCGACGCCCGCGACGTCGACGCCCTTGCCGACCGCCTCGATCGTGTCACTGAAGTCCATGGCCGTCCCGTTCGGCGCCGGACGGGACGCCCCTCCACGGGCGCGTTAGAAGACGCGCACCGTCCGGTAGAGCGTGTCGCGCTGCACCGCGCGCCGGCCGGTGGCCTCGATGGCCCGCACCATGCGCTCGGTGTCCAGCCGGAAGGCGGTGCCGGCGGCGCGCACCACGTTCTCCTCGATCATGATCGAGCCCATGTCGTCGCAGCCGAACGACAGGGCGAGCTGCCCGATGCGCAGCCCCTGCGTGACCCACGACGACTGGAAGTGCGGGAAGTTGTCGAGGTAGAGGCGGCTGACCGCCAGCATCATCAGGTAGTCGGCCGCGGTCGTGCGCTGGTGGTCGTCGCCGCGCGCGCTGCCGCCGCCGGACTGGTAGCTCCAGCAGACGAAGGCGCGGAACCCGCCGGTCTCGTCCTGGAGGTCGCGCAGCCGGCGCAGGTGCTCGACCCGGTCCTCGACCGTGTCCACCGTGCCGTACATCATCGTCGCGGTGGTCGACATGCCGGCCAGATGGGCCGCGCGCATCACGCCGAGCCACTCGTCGCTCGTGGTCTTCTTCGGGGCGATGACCTGCCGCACCCGGTCGACCAGGATCTCGGCGCCGCCGCCCGGCAGCGAGTCGTGGCCGGCGTCGCGCAGCCGCGCCAGCGTCTCGTCGAGGGAGATGCGCGAGAAGTGTGCGATGTGGAGGATCTCGGACGGCGACAGCGCGTGCAGGTGGATCGGGTAGCGCGCCTTGATGTCGGCGAAGAGGTCCTCGTACCACTCGATCCGCAGGCCGGGGTGGTGGCCGCCCTGCAGCAGCAGCGCGGTGCCTCCGAGCTCCAGCGTCTCCTCGATCTTGCGGAAGATCACCGACTTCGGCAGCACGTACCCCTCGGGGTCGCGCGGGTGCCGGTAGAAGGCGCAGAAGTCGCAGTCGGTGATGCAGAAGTTCGTGTAGTTGACGTTGCGGTCGACCACGAAGGTGACCGTGCCGTCGTCGGTCGTGCGGGCGCGGGCGGCGCCGGCGGCGGCGCCCACCGCCACCAGGTCGCGCGAGGCCAGCAGGGCCAGGGCGTCCTCGTCGGAGATGCGCTCGCCGGCGGTGGCGCGGCCGAGGATCTCCTCGACGGATGCGGGTGCGATCGTCGCCATCGAACCGATGCTAGCGCCCTTCAGGCCGCCAGCCGGGGCACGTCGGCCAGCTCGCCGATCGCCCGGGCGCGCTCCAGGAACTCGCGCAGGCCGGCGCGCTCCGCGGGGCCGAAGGCGTAGGACAGGCGCCCCAGGTAGTCGCGGATGAAGTCGACCGGGAAGGGGAAGCGCCGGCCGGCGGCGGCCACCACGGCCTCCGGGTCGGCGGCGTAGCTCGCCCGCGCGTCGCGCAGCAGGTCGGCGAGCCCGCGCAGCGCGTCGGGGCGCGTCTGGGCGGTCTCGGCGCGGGCGGCCCAGACCGCGAAGACCATCGGCCGGCCGGTGAGCGCGTGCCAGCGCTCGCCCAGGTCGGTCCGGTGCCGCGCGAACGGCTCGCGCAGCGCCTGCAGGGCCTCGTCACCGATCAGCAGCACCCCGTCGACGCGCTCCAGCGCCCGGGCCGGCGGCTCGGCGAGCACCTCGAACGGCGGGACGTCCGGGCCGAGCAGGATCCGCAGCAGCGCGACCGAGGTGGCGCTGTGCGGCGTCACCGCCACGGTCCGCACCTCCTCGAGGGGCACCCGCGAGAGGAGCTGGATCGAGTCGACCGCGCCGGCGGCGGTGATCGAGGCCACCGGCAGCAGGGTGAGCCGGTCGGCGTTGCGCGCGTAGGCGATGCTCGACATGGCCGAGACGTCGAGCCGGCCCTCGAGCACGGCCCGGTTGAGCGTCGTCGGGACGCCGTCGGTGAAGTCGAGCGTGGGCGCGTGCGCGGCCTCGAGGCCGTGGTAGACCGGGTACATGTTCAGGGCCGAGATCCGGCCCACGCGCAGGCGCATCATCGTGCCACCGCCTCGCGCCCGACCGCCGCGGCCAGGTGGGCCGGGTCGGCGGGGTCGTCGGCGGGGATGCTCCAGTCGGTCGCGCCGAAGGCCGTCGCCACCTGGCAGGCGGCCGGCCCGAGCCGGCGCCAGTGCGGGCGGACCCACACGCCCTCGGGGAGCGCCAGCCGCGCGGCGGCCACCACGGTCAGGTCCTCGACGCCCCAGGAGCCGGGCCGCTCGGGGGTGCCCTCGGCGGGCACCGGGCAGACCGCCCGGAGCAGGCCGGTGTCGCGGGCCAGCCGGGCCAGCGCGAGCAGGCGGTCGGCGGTCGCCTCGGCCGGCACGCCGGCGCCGTAGGCCACGGCGGCCTCGCTGGGCCGGTCGGCGGCGTGCGCGGCGCGGTGCTCCCCGACCGGGCGCTCCTCGTCGCCGTCCACCAGCCAGGCCGCGGGGGCCGGCGCTCGGCTGAAGGTCACGGGGGCGTCCGGCGCCACGCCGGCGGCCGCGGCGGCGGCCAGCGGGTCGCGGGTCGCCAGCAGCTCGATCAGCCGCTCGCGGGTGACGGGCGCGTCGCTCACGCTCACGAGTACCGGTCCACCACCCCGTCGGCGATCTGCTGCAGCGCGTCGCGGTCGGCGCCGCCCAGCGGGCCGTCGAGCGCGTCGCGGGCGGCGCCCACGAACGCGAGCGCCTGCTCGCGCGCCATGCCGAGCGCCGGGTGGGCCGCCAGCCGGTCGCAGAGCGCCTCGAGCCGGGGGCCCTCGCAGGCCTTGGCGACCTCGTCGCGGAGCGCCGGCTCGAGCCGCATCGCGAGGATCACCGGCAGGGTCACGGTGCCGTCGCAGAGGTCGGTGCCGCGGCGCTTGCCCGTGGCCGACGGCGCGCCGGCGAGGTCGAGGATGTCGTCGAAGATCTGGAAGGCCATGCCCACGTTCTCGCCGAAGGCGGCGAGCCGCTCCTCGGCCTCGGTGCCGGAGCCGCCCAGCAGGGCGCCGAGCCGGCAGGCCACCGAGAACAGTGCGGCGGTCTTGCCCCGGCAGCGGTCGAGATACGCCCCCTCGGTCAATTCGAGGCTGAATGCCGCCGATTGCTGGGCCATCTCGCCCCGCGAGAGCTGCAGCGCCGCGCCGGCGAGCGCGCTGACCGCGGCGGCCGACCGCGTGCGGGTGAGCTCGGCGAAGGCCCGGGCGAAGAGGAAGTCGCCGGTGGTGACGGCGGCGTCGGCGCCGAGCGCCTGGGCCACCGTGGGCCGCCCGCGCCGGATGGTCGCCCCGTCGATCAGGTCGTCGTGGACCAGGGTGGCCATGTGCACGAGCTCGACCGCGGCGGCCG
Organism: Miltoncostaeaceae bacterium; assembly: GCA_033856535.1. Taxonomy (GTDB): domain Bacteria; phylum Actinomycetota; class Thermoleophilia; order Miltoncostaeales; family Miltoncostaeaceae; genus JAWVEV01. The sequence continues at coordinate 17,237 of JAWVEV010000034.1, forward strand.
CGGAGACCAGTCCCTCGCGGTCGCTGCCCCCGCCCCGAGGGGCGGCGCAGAAGACCAGCAGCGGGCGGACGCGCTTGCCGCCGGCCGAGAGCGTGTCCGCGGCCGGGCGCGCGACCTCGGGCGTGTGGCCGGCGACGGCGTCGCGCAGGCGCTCCTCGCACGCCGCGAGCAGCGGCGCCAGCGGCCGGGCGAGCGGGGCGGTGATGGCGGTGGAGCCTATGACGCCACCTTGCCACGGTGGAGGGCGATCGAGCCCGCGCAGAACGTCCGCCAGCGCACGTCGGTGAGCCCGGCGGCGACCATCCGGGCCGCCAGCTCGGGCGGCTCGGGGAAGCGCCGGACGGAGGCCGGCAGGTAGGTGTAGGCCGCGCCGTCGCGGCCCAGGACCTTGCCGAGCAGGGGCACCGCGCGGTCGAACCAGACCCCGTACGCCCCGCGCAGCCGGCGCGGCGTGGTGATCTCGAGCACCACCACCCGCCCGCCCGGTCGCACCACGCGGGCCATCTCGCGCAGGCCCAGGTCGAGGTCGGCGAGGTTGCGGATCCCGAAGGCCACGGTCGCGGCGTCGAACTCGTCGTCCGCGAAGGGGAGGTCGCAGGTGTCGGCGGCCTGAAACGCGACCGCGGCGGCGGCCCCGCCGCGCTCGGCGCCCTTGGCGCGGGCGCGGACCAGCATCTCCTCGGCGAAGTCGGTGCCCACCACGGAGCCCTGCGCCGTGACCCGGTCCGCCAGCGCGAAGGCCAGGTCGCCGGTGCCGGTGCAGCAGTCGAGCGCCCGGTCGCCGGCCGCGAGGTCGGCGGCGGCCGCGGCGGCGTCGCGCCAGCGGCCGTCTTGGCCGGCGGTCATGACCCGGTTCAGGAGGTCGTAGCGCGGCGCGATGCGGTCGAACATCGCCCGCACCTCGCCGGCGGGCAGGCGGCCGGCCGCGCTCATCCCTCGCCCCATCGGGGCAGGAGGCCGTGGTCGACGTCGAGGTGGTCCAGCGCCTTGCCGACGATGAAGTCGACCAGGTCCTCGATCGAGCGCGGGAGCGCGTAGAAGCCCGGCATGGCCGGGAGCACCACCGCGCCGGCGCGCGTGACCGTCGCCATGTTCTCCAGCTGGATCAGGCTGAGCGGGGTCTCGCGCGGCACCAGCACCAGCCGCCGGCGCTCCTTGAGCATCACGTCGGCCGCGCGGTGGATCAGGTTCCGCGCCGCGCCGCTCGCGATGGCCCCGAGCGTCGCGCCCGAGCAGGGGCAGATCAGGGCGGAGGCGGTCCGGGACGAGCCCGAGGCGAAGGGGGAGGTCATGTCGTTCAGTCCGAGGACCGTCACCGGGCCGGGGCCGACGGCGTAGCGGGCGACGAACGCCGCCACCGCCGCCCCGGGATCCGGCGGCGGCGCCGGGCCCCCCGCGAGCAGCTCGTGGCTGATCACGTGGGCGCCCGACGCGGAGACGCACAGGCCGACCTCGCAGCCGGCCCCCGACAGCGCCCGCAGGGCGTGCCCGGCGTAGACGGCGCCGCTCGCGCCCGTCACGCCCAGGAAGACGCGCCTGCGGTGGCCGTCGGCTACTTGAACTTCGTGCCCAGCCCGTCCAGGAAGGTGGCCAGCTGCGTGCGCTCCTGCTCCGAGAGGCGGTCGAACGAGGGCATGATGTTCCCCGCCGGATCCTTGATGAACGCCGCCGTTCCGGGGATGCCGCGACTTCGCGTCCCGTACTGGGTCAGGTTCGGCCCCGGTCCGGGCGCTCCCTGGTCCTTGACCATGTGGCACGAGGTGCAGCCGTTCGCCTGGAAGAGCTGCAGTCCCGCCTCCGCCTCCGGGGTCAGGCCGGAGATCGCGAGGGGCCCACCGCCCGCCGGCGCCTCGGAGCCCATGTGGGTGAGGTACGCCAGGAAGAAGATCAGGGCCGCCGCCAGGACCATCGAGAGCGGACGGCGGTGCGGCCGGCGCTCCGGCCCGCGGTCGATGAACGGCCACAGGACGAGCAGCACCATCATGATGTTCGGGATGATGAACGTGGCCATGATGACCGGCTGCAGCGAGTTCTGGTTCTTGAACAGCCGGAGCAGCTCGAAGAGGAAGAAGAAGTACCACTCGGGCCGCGGCACGAAGTCCGTGGTCCCCGGGTTGACCGGCTCGCCCACCTCGACGCGCTGCCAGATCGCCAGGCCCACGACGATCCCGATCGCGATCGTCGCGATGATGAGGTCCTTGTAGACCGCATACGGGAAGAACGGCTTTCCGTGAACCTTCGAGGCGGCGTAGTCCCGCTTGTAGGCCTCTTTCTGGCCCCGGTTCACGAGCCGCTCCCGGCGGTCGGCGCGGACCCGTCAGGCGGCGTGGCGGCGCGCACCGGCTCCGGCGCGGACGGCGGCGCCACGGCGGGCACCGGCCGGCGTCCCGGCGGAATGCGGTCGCGCAACGCCGCTCGGCGCGCCTCCTCCTCCTCGCGCACCGCGCGGATGCGGCGCTTGGACCACGGCGGCTCGGCGATCCCGAGCTTGGTGATCAGGAAGAGGTGCAATCCGATGAAGGTCGCGATGCCCCCCGGTATCACGAGCATGTGGATGGAATAGAAGCGGGACAACGTATTCGGCCCGAACTCCGGCCCGGCGCGCATGATGTCGGCGACGTAGGGGCCGAGGATCGGGGCGCTCGCGGTGATGTTCACCGCGACGACCGTCGCCCAGTAGGCCTTCTGGTCCCACACCAGCAGATAGCCCGTGAGGCCCATGAACATGGTCAGGATCAGGAGCATCGCGCCCGTGACCCAGGTCAGCTCCCTCGGGTACTTGTAGGCCCCGAAGAAGAAGACGCGTCCCATGTGGAGGAAGACCACCACGATCATCGCGCTGGCACCCCACTTGTGCATGCCGCGCACGAGCCAGCCCCAGGTGACCTCGTGGGTGATCGACTCGATGCTGCCGTACGCCTGGGTCGGCTCCGGCTTGTAGAACATCGCCAGCACGATGCCGGTGATGGCCTGCATGCCGAAGAGCGCCATCGCCGTGAAGCCGAGCGTCTGGAACCAGCTCGTCTCCTTGGGGACGTTCCGGAAGAGGAACCACTTGAAGCCCGTCTTGGCGCCGGTGCGCTCGTCGACGTAGCCGAGGGCGGCCTCGCCCACCTTGATGGCGGGGTTCTTTGGTCCGATTTTCTTGGTCGCCATGGCCTAGAAGGGGAAGAGGTTGGACAGCACGCCCTCCACGGGCTCACCTGGCCCGCGGAGCTCGTACTTCTCGAAGTCGTCGTCCACCGAGTACGGCTTGCCGATGAGGACGCGGGCGTCGTCGGGCGCGCTCGCCGGCTTCAGCTCCTTGCCCTTCGCGTCGACGACCTTCACGTCGAAGCGGTCGAGCGGGCGGGCCGGCGGGCCCGAGATCACGCGGCCCTCGCTGTCGTACGCGCCGCCGTGGCAGGGACAGCTGAAGCTGTCGCCGCCGGGCGAGTAGCGAACGGGGCAGCCGAGGTGGGTGCAGCGGTTCCACATCGGCGTGAGGAGGTCCTTCTCGCGGCGGAGGAAGACGCGCCGGTCCGACTCGGGGTCGGGGCCGGAGACGGCGAGCGAGGTGACCTCGCCGACCGGGAAGTCGCCGAGGGCGCCGATGTCGACCCAGCGGAACTCCTCGTCCTTCACGGTGTCCGCCACCGCGAAGCCGATGACCGGCACGAGGATCGCGGCGGTCATGACGCCACCCGTGACGACGGCCACCCCGGTGAGGAACTTCGTCCGGGTGATGTAGGCCGGGTCGTCGTGAGCGTCGTCCGGCGGCTCGGGATCATGGGCGCGCGGGCCGCCATAGCGGGACCGCTCGGACCCGTCGCCCTGGATCTCTGCCACGCGTACCTCCGCTCGGCGCCCGGCCCCCGGCCCCGGCTCCGCACTCTCGCGATGTCCACCCCGGGGGGGCGTCGGGGGAGATGCCCCCCGGCTGCGGCGTCAGTCTCGCACGCCGGGCATTCAACTTGACGGGCAGACCCGAATCAACGAGATCTCCCGGGTCGGTTGTCCCTCCCAGACCGGGCCCGTGACGCCCCGTCAGAGGGCGCCGAAAGCGGCCTAAACCGGCGGGAAGAGCTGGCGCGGGCCCTCGACCAGCGCCCGCCGCAGCACGTCCTCGCCGCCCGGCTCGAGCATCGCGATGACCTGGTCGCCGGCCCTCAGGCGCAGCTCGCGGAGGCTGATGCAGGCGCGCCCGTCGCGCACCACCGAGATCAACCGGGCCGACTCGGGCACCTGGATCTCCTCGACCAGCCGGCCGACCGCGGCGGCCCCCCCGTCAATCTCGATCTCGACGATCTCGAGGTTCTCGTTCCGGAGCTCGAGCAGCGGCACGACCCGGTGCTCGGGGACCTCGTGCTCGATCAGGGCGAGCATCATCCGCGTCGCGCAGAGCGTCGGGGCGATGCCGAGCAGGTCGAAGTGGCGCTGGTTGCGCGGGTCGTTGACGCGGGCGACGACCTTCGGGACGCCGTAGCGCTCGCGGGCCATCTGGCAGATCACGATGTTGTCCTCGTCGTCGCCGGTCGCGGCGACGACGATCTCCGGCGGGCGCTTGATGCCGGCCTGCTCCAGCACGAAGAGCTCGGTGCCGTCGCCGAGCAGGGCCCGGTGGGCGAACTCGCGCTCCAGCCGGTCGAAGCGGCGCCGGCTCTGCTCGATGACGACCACCTCGTGGCCCATCTCGTCGAGCGCGCGGGTGAGGTTGGCGCCGACCTTGCCGCCGCCGACGATGAGGACGAACACCTAGCGCTCCTGGCTCACCGAGCGCGCCCAGCCGGTGAGCGCCTCGATCGCGGTCTTGATCGGCGACACCACGGTGAAGCCGTGGTCGGAGTAGAGCTCCGCGCGCGCCGGATCGAGGATCCGGCAGGCCACGTTCGGCACCTGGTAGCCGGTCTTGGCCACCTGGGCGATCACGATGTTGGTGTTGTCGCCGTCGGTCGCGACGACCACCGCGTCGGCCTCGGCGATGCCCCCGGCCTCGAGCACGCCGGCGTCGAGGCCGTGGCCCACCACGAAGCCGCCGCGCCAGTCCTCGCCCAGGCGCGAGAGCGCGTCCTCGTCCTCGTCGATGGCCGTCACCTCCCAGCCATCGTCGCGCAGCGTGCGCGCGAGCGCCGAGCCGACCCGCCCGCATCCGATCACGAGCGCGTGCATCGCGTCACCGTCCCGTGCTTGGGGTCATCGACCCGGCACCCTAGCTCGTCCCGGCCGCGCTCTCCTCCAGGGCTCCCTCGGGGTATGCGACGACCATCACCTCGCAGGCGGCGCGGCGCAGCACGTGGTCGACGGTGGGGCTGAAGAATCGGGCCGTTCGGCGCCAGCGGGACGAGGACCCGACCACGATCAGGTCGACGTCGCGCGCCTTGGCCTCGGCCACGATGGCGTCGCCGATCGCCCGGGCGCGGATCACCCGGCCGGCGATCGTCACGTCCTGCTCTGCGGCCAGCTCGCGCGCGCGGGCCAGGACGGAGGCGGCCTCCTCGTCCTCCTCCGGGCAGGGGGCGTCGATGGGCCGCTCCATCGGCAGGGCGACCACGGTGATCACCTCGACCTTCGCCCCCTCGTGCGCGGCCACCCGGATCGCGGTGGCCAGGCACTCCTCGCCCAGGTCGCCGCCCTTGATCGGGACCAGGATCCGGCGGAACGCGCGCTCGGGCTCCCCCACCAGCGCCGGCCGGGCCTCCTCGACGCTCCCGAGCAGCGACTCCCGCCCGGCCCGGCGGACGCCGAGGAAGACCCCGGCGCCGGCGACCAGCCAGACCGGGCCCAGGATGCGCGCCCAGTCGTGGGTCGCGATCAGCAGCACCCAGAGCGCGAAGGTGAGGGCCGCGCCGATCAGCGTCGGAAGCGGCACCGTCATCCCCCGCCACGGGAGGCTCCACGGCACCCGCACCGGCCGCACGACGGCCGGCTCGCGGTACCGCAGCCGGATCACCGCGATCTGCGCCAGCGTGCCGGCGGCCAGCACGCCGAAGCCATAGAGCTCGCCGAGCGCCCGGGCCGGCAGCTCGGCCGCCAGCGCGGCGAGCG
>JAWVEV010000035.1:0-4334 GCA_033856535.1 Miltoncostaeaceae bacterium
CCGGCGCGCAAGCGGATGCCGCGCGAGCGCCAGTCGCTCACGCACAAGTTCTCGATCGGCGGCCACGAGGGATACATCACGGCCGGGATGTACGAGGACGGGACCGTCGGCGAGATCTTCCTGACCGACATCGGCAAGGAGGGCTCGGCCCTGCGCGGGATGATGAACTCCTTCGCGACGGCGATCTCGATCTCGCTGCAGTACGGCGTGCCGCTCGAGACGCTCGTGCAGAAGTTCAGCTACATGCGCTTCGACCCCGAGGGGATCACGCTGAACCCCGAGATCCCGTTCGCGAAGTCGATGCCCGACTACATCATGCGCTGGCTGGCATCCCGCTTCCTGGACGCTGACACGCAGGAGGAGCTGGGCATCCTCACCGCCGAGGTCCGCGCCCGGAAGGCCGCGGAGGCCGCGGCCTCGTCGTTCAGCGCCGACACGGCCGGCCCGGCGAACGGCGGCAACGACCATGGCAACGGAGGCAACGGCGGCCACAGCGTCTCGCCACGGGCTGCCACCGCCGCGTCGGCCGCCTCGGCCCCGAAGCCCCCGACCACCGCGTTCACGGACACCCCGCCCGTCGTCCCCGCCCGCCTCGCGGGCATGGACCTCGGCCCGGCGTGCAACCAGTGCGGCGGCATGATGCAGCGCACCGGCTCCTGCTACACGTGCTCGAGCTGCGGGAACAACACCGGCTGCGGGTGAGGTGAGTGCAGGCGCTCGGGGTGCTGAGACGCATCCGATCGGGAACTGCGCCGGCGGCTGGACCTGACACGCCGACGCGCGCAGTCGTCCGGCACCCGAGCCCACACTGAGCCCATGTCCTTGCCATAGGGGCGCCGAGAGGCGCCCCTATGTCGATCTGGTGCGACTGCGGCCGTCGCCGCCCGCGATCGAAGCGGCCGCCGAAGCGCCCGGCCGCCGCGCGCCGGCTCGCCGGGCTGCCCAGGGTCGTCGCCACTCCTGCTACAAGACGGTCTCCTATCGAAAACGGTTGCTCGGCACTCCGGGCGGAAGCAGGGACACGTGCGGAGCATGGAGCCGAGTCGCGGGACGTCGGACGGGGTGTCGCTGCGCCTCGTCGCGGTCACGCTGGTCGTCGGCGGGTCGCTGCTGTTCGGGACCCCGGTCGCATCGGCGGCGACGTTGACGGTGACGAGCAGCGCCGACACCGGGCCCGGCAGCCTTCGCGACGCGATCGCCGCTGCGGCGCCGGGCGACACCGTCGACTTCTCGCCCACGGTGGAGGGGCAGGCGATCACGCTCGCAAGTGCGATCGCGCTCGGCAAGGACCTGACGATCCGGGGTGGAAGCGTGGGCGTTCCGGGCCCCACGCTCACCGGGCAGACGACGCTGCTCGCGGTCGCTGCGGGCAGCACGGTCACGCTGACCGGCCTGCGGATCGCCGGTGCGAACGCGCCGGATGCTCTGGCGGCGAGCGGGAGCACGGGCGGCAACGGCGGCGCGAACGTGATCGAGAACGCGGGAGCGCTGACGATCTCGGATGCGGTCGTGGAGGGCAACAGCGGTGGCGACGGCGGTGCGAGCGCGAGCGGAGGAGCGGGCGGCGGCGGAAGCGTGATCGCGAGCAGGGGAACGATCACCATCCGGGCGAGCACGCTGTCGGGCAACACCGGCGGCCGAGGCGGGGACGCGTCGGCCAGAGGCGCGGGCGCCGGGGGCGGAGGAGTCGTCGCGAGCACGGGAACGCTGAGCATCGAGGGCAGCACGCTGTCGGGGAACACCGGCGGGCGCGGCGGCAACGCGCGCCTTGGCGGAGGCGGCGCAGCCGGCGGCGCGACGGTGCTCAGCACCGGCGTGGTGCTCATCTCGAACAGCAGCCTGTCGGGCAACACGGCGGGTGCGGGCGGCAGCGCCGCCGGGGGCGTGAGCGGCACGACGGGGGGCGGTGGCGGCGGCGGATTCGGCGCCGGCGGCGGTGGATTCGGCGCGGTGGCCGGTGGAGCGGGGTTCATGGGCGCCGGCGGCGCGGGCGCCGGAAGTGGCGGTGGTGGCGGCGGCGGGGGCGCCGGCGCCGTTGGCCAGTCCGCAAGCGGCGACATCGGCGGAAACGGCGGCGGGCCGGGCGGGGGCCAGGGTGGCGCCGGCTCCTCCGGCGGCGATGGTGGCGGCGGTGGCGGTGGGGACGGCGGTGGCGCCGGTGGCGCCCGCGGGAGTGGGGCGGACGCTCGCGGTGGGGGCGCCGGGACCGGCGGTGGCGGCGGGAGCGGATCCGGTGCCGCCGCCGGGGGCGGCGGCGCCGGCGGCCCGGGCGGGGGCGGATCGGGAACCGGCAACGGCGCGGTCGCGATCTACGGCGGCACGGCGACGATCCGCAACGCGACGATCGCCGGCAACACGCGGTCCGACGGCGGCGCGGTCTCCGGCGGCGGAGCCGCGGGGACGGCGGGCGCGGGCGCCGTCGTCCAGATGGCCGGGTCGGTGAGCGCGGTGAGCTCGATCCTCGCCGACACGGCGGCCGGCGCGGCCCAGTGCCGGGGAACCATCGCCGGGTCCCAGGACCTGGTCGAGACGCCGCAGGGCTGCACGGTCCCCGCCGGCACCATCGCCGGCGACCCGGCGCTCGGCGCTCTCGCCGACAACGGCGGCCCCACCAGGACCATGGCGCTCGCGGACGGCAGCCCCGCCGTCGACGCCGGGGCGAACCCGGGAGGCCTGGGCTTCGATCAGCGCGGAGCCGGATTCCCGCGCACGGCCTTCGGGGTGACGGACATCGGCGCCTACGAGGTGCAGGCGCAGGTGCGCGTGGTCAAGGCGCTGTCGCCGGCGGCCCAGGCCGGCGTCTTCGACCTGCAGGTCGACGGGGTCACCCGCGCGGACGACGTCGGGAACGGCGGCGACACGGGCCTGCTGGCGGTCGCGATCGGCACGCGGACCGTCGGCGAGGTCGCGGGCGCCTCGACGAGCCTGAACGCCTACGACGCCACGATCGCGTGCGCGACCGCAGACGGGGCAGGCGGCGCGGTCGCGGCCACGCCGGCGGGAGGCGGGCAGTGGACCGTCCCGGTCGCCCAGGGCGAGCGGGTGCGCTGCACGATCACCAACACGTACCGGCCCGAGATCACGGTCGTCCAGGCGCTGGCGCCGGCCGGCGAATCGGGCCGGTTCGACCTCCAGGTCAACGGCGTGACGGTGGCCGCCGGCGCCGGCGACGGCGCGCGCGGGTCGACGAGGGTGGCGTCCGGAAGCGCGGTGGCGGTCGGCGAGGCCGCCGCGGCGGGGACCGATCCGGCCGAGTACACGAGCACGGTCGATTGCGGCCAGGGCGCGGTCTCGGGAACGAGCCTGACGTTCACGGCCACCGCCGACGTGACCTGCACGATCACCAACACGCGCAAGCCGCCTGCATCGCCGCCTGCGCCCCCCGCGGCGCCCGCGCCGCCTGCCGCCCCCGCGCCGCCCGCGCCGCCCGCGCCGCCCGGATCGGGTGACCCACGCCTGCGCGTGAGCGCCGTGACGGCGAGCCGGAGGTGCCTCGGCACCGGCACCGGGCGAGGCTCGAATCTCGTGATCGGCTACGAGCTCTCCGGCGCGGCGCGCGTCACCTTCACGCTCCAGCGACGCATAGCGCGTGGACCGCGGGCGAGGAGGACCTGCCCGGACTTCACGCGCCGCGGATCCGGCAGCCTCCCCCCGACCAGGGTGAGGACGATGGCCGTCAGGACCGTCGACGCCGGGCCGGGCCCCCGGCGATTCTCGCTGCCGGCCACGTTCCGCACGCTCCGGCTCTCCCCGGGCCCGTATCGGCTGCGGATCCGGGCGGTGCGCGCCGACGGCTCGCGGTCTCAGACGGTCATCGTGAACTTCTGGATCCTCGATCGAGCGTCGCGGTAGCCGCCGCGCTGCCTCTGCCTCACAGGCCTCCGGCGGCCGCGCTCGGTGTCGTGGCCGGGGACGCTCAGTACTCCTGCGCGGACGGTGTCGCCCCCGGCGCCACGATCCGGGCGCCGCGCGGTGAGACGATCCACCACGTGCCGAGGTAGCCCTCACCGCCGGTCGCTCCCGGCCGGTTCTCGCCGCTGAGGGTGTACAGCGGATGGCCGTTGTAGACGAGCTGCCGGGCGGACCCGCCGCGTGCGATCGTGGTGAGCTTGGCCCGGTCGACCCCTGGTCCGGCGGTGGTCCGGCCCTCGACGAGCGCCGGCGGCCACACGCGCGCGCAGGTGCCCCTGCACACGCTCCGGCGACGCCGGTCCTTGTCGAAGAGGTACAGCGTGCGGCCGTGACCGTCGACGAGCATGCGTCCCAACGGCGAGCGGGCGACGCGGACCGACGGCGATGGGCTCGCCTCGGCGCCCCGGGTCTCCGGCGCGTCC
>JAWVEV010000036.1:0-15060 GCA_033856535.1 Miltoncostaeaceae bacterium
GGCGCGCTCGGGCGCTGGCAGGCGGGCATCCACACGGCCTTCGGCCGCTCCGGGGCCGCGGCCGCCTGAGCCGCTCTCCGGCCCCCACGGGGCCGGCGGACCCGAAAACCGCAGGATTTGGAGGATCCTGCGGCACCGGGCCGAACCGGAGATGAGACCGCTTATTGGGAACTTTCGACCGAGGGGCGATGCCCAGCGTTTGGACGACGTCCGGGCCGGCGAGGTAGGGTGGCCGCCGTGCGACCGGCTCACCCCCGTTCGCGGGTCCGGCGCGGGCGTCGCGCCGCCTGTGCTCTCCTGATCGCGGCCTCGGCGCCGCTGTGCGCGCCGGGCCTCGTCGCCACGGCGGCGGGTCAGGCGGCGCCCCCGGCGACGACCGCTCCGGCGGCCACGTCGACCGCGCCCGCCGCCACGGCGCCGGCCACCGGCGCGGCGGTCCAGCAGGCCGCCGCCCCGACAAAGCTCGCCGTGGGCGACATCGGCCCGGCCGTCGAGGCGCTCCAGGAGAAGCTCCTCGAGCGCGGCGAGGCCCTCACGGTCGACGGTGAGTTCGGCCCGATGACCAAGGCGGCCGTCGAGCGGGCCCAGCGCCAGCTGAACCTCCCGGTCACCGGCATCGCCGACCAGGCCACCCTCGACGCGCTCGGCGTCGTCGTCCCGCCGCCCATGGTCTGCACCGCGCCCGACGGCGTCCCGGCGAAGGGCGGCAAGTACCTCCGGATCTTCCCGGTCGCCGGCGAGCACAACTACTCGAACGACTTCGGCGCCCCGCGCCACCAGGGCACCCACGAGGGGATCGACATCCTCTCGCCGCGGGGCACGCCGGCCGTCGCCGTGGCGAACGGGTTCATCAAGCGCATGACGCGCGACGAGACCGGTCTCGGCGGCATCTGGATCTGGCTCGAGGACGACGACGGGAACACGTACTACTACGCGCACCTCGACTCGATCCTGAAGGGGATCGAGCCGAACACGAAGGTCACCATCGGCCAGCAGCTGGCGACGGTGGGCAACACCGGCGATGCCCGCTTCGGCGCGACCCACCTGCACTTCGAGATCCATCCGCACGACGGCGGCGCGGTCAACCCGTACTCGGACCTGCGCAGCGTCGACCCGGAGGTGAAGGGCGGGGAGCAGGTCAAGCCGGCCGACTGCGCCCCGGCCACCCCCACGACGCCGACGACGCCCGTCGCGCCGCCGCCCCCGCCGCCCGACACGACCTCCACCGAGACGGCGCCGCCGCCCCCGCCGCCCGAGGAGCCCGAGAAGGAGCGCCCGGTCACGCGCGACACGGGGAAGGAGCCCAAGCCGCCGCGGGCGAATCCCCTCGCCGGTGTCGAGCTCACGGTCGCCCAGCTCAGGATCAACCAGCGCATCTCGCAGGCCGCGCTGCGGCGCATCAACGAGGTGCGCACGCGGCTGGGCGGCCCGCGCACGACGATCAAGGAGCGCCCGCCGGGCGTCGTGCGGCTCACCGTGCAGCAGATGCTCATCAACCAGCGCATCTCGCAGGCCGCCCTTCGCCGGGTGCGCGAGCTGGAGGCGCTCTTCAGCGAGGAGCCGCTGGCGCCCCTCTCCGCGCGCGACCCCGACGACACCTCGCGCGCGCCGGCCGACGTCACGCTCAGCGCGGACCAGATGCTCATCAACCAGCGGATCGCCCAAGCCGCGGTACGCCGGATCAACGCGCTGCTCGACCGGCTTCCGAAGCCGCGGAGGGCCACCAAGAACCAGGCCTGACCGGGGGACTTTGCGGTCCGGTCGAAGCTCGTCCATCCTGTCGCGGCACCGCGAGGAGGGTCGGGCATGAGGGACGAGGCGACGAGGCGCCGGGATGGCGCGCGCGGGCGGGGCCTGCGAGCCGTCGCCGCGCTCGTGGCGGCGATCGCCGCCCTGGCCGCCGCGGGGCCGGCGGCCGCCGAGGTCACCTTCCGCTTCGAGGGGCGCGGCTTCGGCCACGGCGTCGGCATGAGCCAGTACGGCGCCCGCGGCGCCGCCCTGGCCGGGCTCTCCGCCGAGAAGATCATCAAGCACTACTACCGCGGCACGGTGCTCGGCACCGAGTCGACGACCACGCTGCGCGTGCGCATCGGCGAGACCCGCTCGAGCGCGAGGGTCGGCGGCAGCGAGACGGCCGTCTACGCCATCGCGCTGGGGGAGAACCGCCAGGTGAAGCTGTCGCAGAACGTCGGCTACCGCGCGGTGGTGCGGGACGGCGGCGTCCAGGTGATAGGCGTGACCGGCAAGGTGCGGATCGCGGCCATGGGCAGCGTCCTGATCCTCCCGGTCGAGCCGGGCGGCCTGGTGACGATCAACGGCCGCCGCTACCGCGGCGCCCTGTACCTCGCGGCGCTCGGGGCGCGGCGCTTCGACGTGGTCAACATCGTCGACCTCGAGGCCTACCTGGCCGGTGTGCTGCCGCGCGAGGTGCCGGCGAACTGGGGCGACGACACGCCCCAGGCGCTCGACGCCCAGGCCATCGTGGCCCGTTCCTACGCGCTCGCCTCGCGCCGCCCCGAGAGCCACTTCGACCTCTACGACGACACCCGCAGCCAGGTCTACGGCGGGTACGAGGACGAGGACGAGCGCACCACCGACTCCGTCCTCCGCACGCGCGGCAAGGTCGTCACCTACGACGGCCGGGTCATCCAGGCGTTCTTCTTCTCCACCTCGGGCGGGCGCACCGAGAACGTCGAGAACGTCTTCGGCGGCGATCCCGAGCCGTACCTGCGCTCGGTGAGCGACCCCTGGGACCGCACCTCGCCGTTCCACTCGCGCTGGCCCGACCCGCCCACGGTGAGCGCCGCGCGCCTGGGCCGGCTGCTCGGCCTGGGCCGGCCGGTGCGGAGCTTCGCGATCACCCGCCGGGGGGCCTCGCCGCGCGTGATCACGGCGCGCGTGGTGACCGCCGACGGCGTCGCCCACAGCGTGACCGGCGCGGCCGTGCGCCGGGCGCTCGGGCTCCGCGACACCTGGTTCCGGGTGGTGCGCGGCTCCCGCTGATCGGGCGGTCCGGCCGAGCGATCCTTCATGATCCCGAGCCGATGGGGGGCTCGGCACCGGATCACGGCAACGGCGCGCCCGCGCCCGACCTCGCCATCCGCATCCGCGGCGCGGTGAAGCGCTACGGGCCGATCACCGCCGTGGCCGGGCTCGACCTCGACGTCCCGTCCGGCACCTGCGTCGGCCTGCTCGGCCCGAACGGCGCCGGCAAGTCGACCACCATGCGTCTGCTGACCGCCCAGTCGATCGCCGACGAGGGCGAGATCGAGGTGCTCGGGTATCGCCTGCCCGGCGAGTCGAAGCTGGCCCGGGCCCAGTCGGGCGTGGTTCCGCAGCTCGACAACCTGGACACCACGCTGACCGTCGAGCAGAACCTGCGCGTCTTCGCCTACCTCTACCGGATCGGCCGCGGCGAGCGGCGCGACGCGATCGAGGCGGCGCTGGTCATGGCCAAGCTCACCGACCGGCGCGACGCGCGCGTCGACAAGCTCTCGGGCGGCATGCGCCGGCGCCTGCTGATCGCCCGCGCGCTGGTGCACGGCCCCCGCCTGATCCTGCTCGACGAGCCCACCGTGGGGCTCGACCCCCAGGTGCGGCAGGAGCTCTGGGCCCTGATCGACGCCCTCCGCCTCCAGGGCTCGACGATCCTCATGTCGACGCACTACATCGAGGAGGCCCAGCGCCTGGCGGACACCGTGATGATCATGTCCCACGGCAAGGCGGTCGCCGCCGGCTCCCCGGCCGACCTGGTGCTGGAGCACGCGGGCCGCGACGCGGTGGAGGTCTACGGGCCGCCGGCGCGCCTGGCCGAGGTCGAGGCGGAGGCGGCCGGCGCCGGCCTGCGCACGCGTCGCACCGGCACCAGCATCTCCGTGCTGAACCCGGGCTCCGCCGACGGCATCCCGGTCCAGGGCGAGCGCCGCCCGGCCAACCTCGAGGACGTCTTCGTGCTCCTCACCGGCGAGGAGATCGACTGATGGCCACCCGGGCCGCCCCCCGCCCGACCCGCCTGCGCCGGCTCGAGCGCCCCGCGCTCGCCGGGGTGCTGGTGCGCGAGGTCATCAACTACGCCTCCTACTGGAAGTCGTCGGCCTTCTCGTCCACGGTCGAGCCCGTCATCTACCTGCTGGCCTTCGGCTTCGGCTTCGGCTCGCTGGTGAGCGAGATCGGCGGGCGGCCCTACGTCGAGTTCGTCGGCACCGGCACCGTGGCCACCGCGGTGCTCTTCTCGAGCGCCTTCCCGTCCATGTTCGGGACGTTCGTGAAGTACTCGTTCCAGCACACGTACGACGCCATCCTCGCCGCGCCGGTGGACACCGAGGAGCTGGTGACCGCCGAGCAGGTCTGGATGGCGACGCGCGCCGCCGTCTACGGCTGCATTCCGCTGGTGGTGGCGATCGGCTTCGGGCTCGATGCCTCGTGGGGGATGCTGCTGGTCCCGTTCATCGCCTGGATCGCGGGCTTCGGCTGGTCCGGCTTCGGGATCTCGGTGGCGGGCTTCGCGAACTCGTTCGAGAACTTCAGCTACGTCGTGAGCGCGGTGCTGACGCCGCTCTTCCTGGTGGCCGGGACCTTCTTCCCGATCGACACCCTGCCGACCTGGGCCCGGTACCTCGCGAACGTGAACCCGCTCCACCACACGGTCGAGCTGGTGCGGCACGCCGCGTTCGGCTTCGAGGGGTGGGAGGACCTGGCCCGCCTCGGCGCCCTGGTCCTCTTCGCGATCATCACCTGGCGCGTCGCGATCCACGCGATGACCCGAAAGCTCGTGGACTGACACCCAGCCGCCCGAGCCGACCGGGTGAGGACGCCCTCCGGCCGGTCGGCCGGACGCCGCGCTAGCGTGCGGCGGCACATCGCGACGGGGAGAGCACCGCCGGAATGGATTCGGTCCGCAGCTTCCTGGACGCCGTTCAGGCGTTCGGCGAGCGCATCGCCGCGGTGGACCCGCGGATGCTCGCCGCCGCCCTGGCGCTGAGCCTGCTCAACCTGGTGCTGCGCTCGCGCGGCTGGCGCAACATCCTGCGCGCGGCGTTCCCCGAGTCGCCCATCAGGGCCCGCACGGCCTTCGGCGCCTACGTCGCCGGCGTGGGCGTGAACGCGGTGGTGCCGGCCCGCGTCGGCGACATCGTCAAGGTGTTCCTCGCGAAGCGGAAGATCGAGGGCACCAACTACCCGACCCTGGCCGCGACGCTGGTCTGCGAGACCATCGTGGACATGGTCCTGGCGCTGGGGCTGATCGTCTACGCCCTGCAGGCCGGGTTGCTCCCGGGCCTGCCGCGCCTCCCGAAGCTGCCGGCCTTCGAGCTCTCGTGGGTCGCCGAGTATCCCTGGATCAGCGGGATCGTGGCCGGCGTGCTCCTGCTCGTCCTCCTGCTCGCGATCCGCCGGGTGCAGGCCTTCTGGCGCAAGTTCGGCCGGGGCCTGACGATCCTGCGCACGCCCGGGAAGTACGTCGGCGGCGTCGTCACCTACCAGGTGGCCGGCTGGTGCTGCCGCATCGCGGCGGCGGGGTTCTTCCTCGAGGCCTTCCACGTGCCGGCCAGCGCCCAGGCCATGCTGCTGGTGATCGTGGCGGGCAACATCGGCAAGCTGCTGCCGGCCACGCCCGGGGGCCTGGGGCCGGTTCAGGCCCTGCTGGTGGTCTTCCTCGCCGGCACCGCGACCCGGTCGGACGTGCTCGCCTTCAGCGTCGGCATGGAGATCAGCCTGATGGTCTTCAACGCGCTGATGGGGATCACGGCGATCGCGATCATGTCCGGCCGCGGGCTGCGCCTCCGGGCGACCATCGCCGCCGCCCGCCGCGGCGGCGCCGGGGATGCCTCAGGAGCGTGAGCCGTTCGACGTGGAGGAGGACGCCACGCGGAACCCGCGCAGCTCCAGCGCCCGGCGCACGTCGGCCGAGGAGAGCAGCCCCACCAGCCGGTCGCCCTCGAGCACCAGCGCGCGGCCGGGGACCGAGTGGGCGATCGCCTCGAGCGCCGCGATGATCTCGTCGCCGGGGGCGAGCACCGGCACCTGCTCCAGCGGCACCATCAGCTCGCCGACGCGGTGGCGGGCCCAGGCGTCCTGCGGCACCGCCGACAGCCGGCTCACCAGCATCAGCCCCACGGGCCGCCCGCCCTCGAGCACCGGGTAGGCCGTGTGCCGCGTGCCCCAGACGCTCTCCTCCACGAACTGGGCGAGGGTGGCGTCGGGGCGGGTGGCGATCGGGTCGCGCACCATCGCGTCGCGCGCTCGAAGGTCGCCCACCGCGGTGCGCGCGACGGCCGATCGTCCCTCGTTGGCGGCGGCCTGCAGCAGGAACCAGCCCACGAAGACCAGCCAGATCCCGCTCACCGCGCTGGCCATGACGGTCAGAGCGACGCCCCCGGCGATCACCAGGATCGCGAGGACGCGGGCGATCCGCGCGGCGATCGCGGTGGCCGCGGCCAGGTCGCCCTTCCAGCGCCAGAGGCCGGCGCGCAGCATCCGCCCGCCGTCCAGCGGCAGCGCCGGCAGCAGGTTGAAGGCCAGCAGGAAGAGGTTGATGAAGCCGAGCCAGGAGGCGACCGCGTCGACCGGCTCGGGCAGGCCCGGGAGCTCGGCGGCGCCGAGGCAGGCGCCCCCGAGGACCAGCGAGACGATCGGCCCGGCCACCGCGATGCGGAACTCGGCGCCGGCCGACGGGAAGCCGCCGCGGAACACCGCCACGCCGCCGAAGAGCCAGAGCGTGATCCCCTCGATCGGAACGCCGTCGCGGCGGGCCTGGATCGCGTGGCCCAGCTCGTGCAGCAGGATCGAGCAGAAGAACAGGATGGCCGCGACAACGGCCATCGCGAAGTAGACGTCGTCGCCGATCCCCGGGTTGGTCTCGGGGAAGACGCCGTTCGAGAGCGTCCACACCATCAGCGCCAGCAGCGCCAGGACGCTCCAGTTGAGCCCGATCCGGATGCCCGCGATCCGGCCGAGCGAGAAGGTCGTCCTCACGCGCTCAGTCTGACGCATCCGGGGCCGGGGCCCCGGATGCGCCGTCGATCCGGGCCTAGACCTCTTCGAGCGCCCCGCTGTGCACGTCGTAGACGAAGCCGCGCACGTTGTCCTTCTTCGGGATGAAGGGGCTGGCCTGGATGCGGTTGATGCCCTGGCGGACGTCCGCCGCCGCGTCGGGGAAGGCCTCGGCCGCCCAGGGCGGGCGGATGCCGGTGTCGGCCTCGATGGATTTGCGGAAGTCATCGTCCGAGAACGTGACCATGCCGCAGTCGGTGTGGTGGATGAGGATGATCTCCTCGGTGCCGAGCAGCCGCTGGCTGATCGCCAGCGAGCGGATCGCGTCGTCGGTCACGACGCCGCCGGCGTTGCGGATGACGTGGGCGTCGCCCTCCCTGAGCCCGAGGATCCCGTAGGGGTTCAGGCGGGCGTCCATGCAGGCGATCACGGCGACCTTCGCGCCCGGCGGCATCGGCAGGTCGCCCTTGTCGAAGGTGGCCTTGTAGGCCTCGGCGTTCTTCAGCAGCTCGTCCGTGACGGTCATATCTGGCCTCCCTGGGGCGTCGCGGCGCGGCCGGCGCACGCCGGCTCGGCCGAAATCCCGGCGAACATACCAGCCTATTCCGGGTTTTCTCCGGGATCCCCGCCGCGGCCGGGGTCCACCAGCGCCAGCAGCGCGTCGCAGGCGCGCGAGACCGGCACCGGCACGCCGAGCCGCGCGCCCTCGCGCACCACCGCGCCGACCAGCGCGGCCCGCTCCAACGGCCGGCCGGCCTCGAGGTCGAAGAGAGTGGAGGATCCGCCGTCGCGCGGCAGCCGACGGCGGGCGTCCGCGACGTAGAACTCGGCCGCGTCCTCGGCCACCGGGATGCCGGCGGCGCGGGCGACGGCCACCACCTCGCGGCCCAGGGCGAGCATCAGCGCGGCGGCGCCAGGGTCGGCGAAGACCCTGCCCACCCGGGCGCGACCGAGGGTGGTCACGGTGTTGAGCGAGGCGTTGGCGACCAGCTTGGTCCAGAGCGCCACCTCGGGCCGCTCCAGGACGTCGGCGGTGATGCCGCACGCGTCGGCCACGGCGGCCATCGCCGCGCCGGCCGCGCCGGGGCCCCCGCCGGCCAGCCGGTCGCGGAGCTCGCCGGTGGCCGGGTTGCGGCTCGGCCGGCGCACGATCCGGTCCGGCGCGGTGCGCTGGCAGCCGAGATAGACGGCCACGCCGCCCACGGTCGCCCCGGGGCACTCCCGGGCGATGATCGCCGGGTTGTCGACGCCGTTCTGGAACGAGAGCACGACCGCGCCGGGCGCGAGGGCGGGAGCCAGAGCCCGCGCCGCGGCCGGAGTGTCGAAGCCCTTGGTGCAGACGATCGCCAGCTCGACCGGGCCGGCCTCGGCCGGGTCGGCAACGGCCCACAGCGGCACCTCGATCTCGACGCCGTCGTCGAGCAGGCGCAGCGGCCCCGCGGTCAGCGCCGCCAGGGCCGCGCCGCGGACGACGACCGCGCAGGGCCACCCGGCCCGGGTCAGGCGGGCTGCGACGAAGCCGCCGATCGCGCCGGCGCCGATCACGACGGTGCGCGGCGGCGTCACCCCGCGATCCTCGCTAGCCGACGTCGAAGCCGAGCTGATCGCCCGGGCGGGGCGGCGGGGCGGCCGGCTCGGGCGCCGGCTCGCGCGGCCGCGGGACCGCGGTCAGGGCGGCGTCCTGGGCCAGCTGGTCGGCGCGCTCGTTCAGGGCGTGGCCCGCGTGGCCGCGCACCAGCGTCGGGCGCACCGCGTGGTGGCGGGCGATCTCCTGGATCATCCGCTCCCAGAGGTCCCGGTTGGCCACGGTCCCCTTGGCCGCGGTGCGCCAGCCGCGCTTCTGCCAGCCCTCCAGCCACCTCTTGCGGATCGCGTCGGCGAGGTAGCTCGAGTCGGTCACCAGCTCCACGTCGGAGCCCGCCGGCGCCGCACGGAGGCCCTCGAGCGCCGCCGTCAGCTCCATGCGGTTGTTGGTGCTCGGCATCTCGGCGCCGGTCAGGACGGTCTCCTTGCCGTCCCAGACCAGGATCGCGGCCCATCCGCCGCGGGAGGCGTCGGTGCCGTTGCCCGAGCAGGCGCCGTCGGTGATGAGCGTGACGGAGGTGGGCATCGTCTCGGGCAGGTACCCTAGCCGTGTGAGCTCGGGCAGGGACGCCGCGGCCAGCTTCGACCGGAGCGCCGCCGACTACGACCGGATCCTCGCGGCCAACCGCCTCGGGGCCTCTCGGCTGGCGGCCGCGATGCCGCCCCAGGGGTACGCCGACCTGCTGGACGTGGGCTGCGGCACGGGCTTCACGACCGAGGCCGTGCTGGCCCGGCACCCCAGCGTCCGGCGCGTGACCGGGATCGATCCGTCCGAGGGGATGCTGGAGCAGTTCCGCGCCAAGGCGCCGGCTCTCGGCGTTCAGCTGGAGCTGCTCCGCGGGACGGCCGAGACCCTGCCGATGGACGAGGCGGCGTTCGACGCGGTCGTCAGCGGGATGGCCTTTCACTGGTTCCCCGACAAGCCGGCCGCGGTGCGCGCGATGGCGCGGGCGGTGCGGCCGGGCGGCACGGTGGCGATCCTGGCCTCGGGGCGGGGGAGCGACCGCGAGTTCCAACGCGTGCTGGCGGACATGCGCCCGCGGGTGCCGGAGGCGTGGGTCGGGGTCTTCGACCTGATCCACCGGGACGGTCCCGAGCTCGAGGGCTACCTCGAGGACGCCGGGCTGGAGCCGCTCGACATCTGGGAGGAGCACCGCGCGCGCCGCATGTCGGTGGACGCGTACCTGGCCCGCATCCTGGCCGTGGCGAGCCATCTGATGGACGGCATGGACCCGGAACTGGCCCAGTCCGAGCTGGCGCGGGTGGCCGCGGCCACCGCGGCCGCCGCCGGCCCCCGCGGCTTCGACTACCGCTTCGTGAAGCTCTTCGGCGTGGCCCGCCGGCCCGCCGCCTAAGCCGCACTCCTCCACAGCCCGGACCCCGCGTGGGCTCGCCGGTGTCGCGCGGCTAAAGGTGGCCGTCGGCCCGGGCGATGAAACCCCTGAATCCGCGAGGGGCCGTCTCCCCGGCACGCAACACCACGGCTCGCGGCGACCCAAGACTTCATGGAGGAAGCAAAAAATGATGGAGCGACTTCGTCGCCGCCGTGAGCAGCAGAAGGGTTTCACCCTCATCGAGCTGCTCGTCGTGGTGATCATCATCGGCCTCCTGGCCGCCATCGCCATTCCGGCTTTCATGGGCCAGCGCGACAAGGCGAATGACGCCGTCGCCAAGTCCCTCGTCCGCAACGCTGCGACCGCCGTCGAGTCGGCCTTCGTGGACACCCAGTCCTACAGCGCGATCACCGGCGCCGCGATCCACGCGATCGAGCCGAACATCACCGTCGTCGCCGCCCCGGCTCCCGCCGCCAGCGACCAGGTGAGCTACGCGAGCACCACCGCCGACAGCTACGCCATCAGCTCTGTCAGCAACAGCGGCTCGACCTACACCTTCAGCAAGGCGTCCAACGGGACCATCTCCCGGACGTCCCTCACCAAGGACCCGGACGGCGCGGGCCCCGGGGTCGGCACCGCCGGCACCTGGTAGTCCCCGCTTCGCCCTAGCTGCACCGCGCACGGGCCGGCCGTCTCCCGGCGGGCCCGTGTCGCCTCTTCTTCCCCCGCACGCACCACCGAGAGGAGCCGACCGCACCGTGTCCGACCGCGCCGCACAGCTTTCTTCGCAGAGCCGTGACTCGCTCGTCGCACGTCGCGCCGGCTCCTCGCGCTTTTCCGGCCTAGCGTCCGGTGCCGTGATCACCCCGGTCCCTGGCGCCCAGGCCCCCCGGAGCGCCCGATGAACGCGCTGCCCCTCGGCTACTGGGTCACGGTGGCGGGCGTCCTCGGCCTCGCGCTCGGCTCCTTCTTCACGGTGCTGGTGCACCGCTGGCCGACCGGCCAGTCGCTGGTCTCGCCGCGCTCGCACTGCACCACCTGCGACCGGACGCTCGGTCCGCTCGACCTGATCCCGGTCGTCTCCTGGCTGCTCGCCCGCGGCCGTTGCCGCGGCTGCGGCGACAGGGTCTCCTGGACCTACCCGGCCATCGAGCTGGCCACGGCCGGCCTCGCCGCCGGCGCGATCCTCAGCTTCGGCGCCACCCCCCGCGGCGTCGCCGCCGCCATCCTGGGCATCGCCCTGGTGCCGGTGGTCGTCATCGACATGCAGCACCGCCTGATCCCCGACGTGGTCGTCCTGCCGGCCGCCCTCGGCGCGCTCTTCGTCGCCGCCTGGGCCGACGCCGACCAGCTCACCGCCTCGGCGCTCGCCGCCGTCGGCGCCGGCGCCTTCATGTTCCTGCTCTGGGCCGCCTACCCCGGCGGCATGGGCCTCGGCGACGTCAAGCTCGCCGTCCTGATCGGCGCCGTGCTCGGCACCTCGGCGGTCCCCGCCCTGGCGATCGCCTTCGCCGCCGGCGCCGCCATCGGGGTGGCCATGCTGGTCCGCCACGGCTCCGCGGCGCGCAAGATGGCGGTGCCCTTCGGGCCCTTCCTGGCCGCCGGCGCGATGCTCGCGCTCTGGTGCGGCCCGGCCATGATCGACTGGTACTCGGGGCGGCTGTGAAGGGCGTCGTCGCACTGGACATCGGCTCCAGCGCCATCGCCGGCGTGGAGCTGCGCACCGAGCGCGACGGGTTCGTCCGCCTGCAGCGCGCCGCCGTGGAGTCCATCCCCGCCGGCCTGATGCGCGACGGCGAGATCCAGGACCCCGAGGCGCTCGCCCAGGAGATCAAGGAGTTCTGGCGGATCGGGAAGTTCGCCGGCCGGAAGGTCCGGCTCGGCGTGGCCAACGGCCGCGTGATCGTCCGCAACATCGACGTGCCCGCCTACGACGACCCGGCCGACGTCCGCGCCGCGGTCGAGCAGGAGGCCGCCGAGCAGATCCCGACGCCGGCCGAGGGCAGCATCGTCGACTTCCAGCCGATCATGCGCTATGTCGACGCCTCGTCGGTCGAGCGCGAGCGCTGCGTGGTCGTCTCCGGCCACCGCGAGATGCTCGAGACCCTCACGTGGACCGTCCGCAAGGCCGGCCTCCAGCCGGTGGGCATCGACCTCGAGGCCTTCGCGATCCTGCGCGCGGTGCTGCCGGCGCCGGCCGTCATCGACGAGGGCTCGGTCGACAGCCAGGCCGTGCTCGTCTGCCACGTCGGCGCCGAGGTCACCAACCTGATCGTGGCCGTCGACCGCAACTGCCACTTCACCCGCCTGGTGGGCTTCGGCGGCGCGCAGCTCACCCGCGAGGTGGCCGAGCGCGTCGAGCTGCCGCTGCCCGAGGCCGAGGCCCTGAAGAACGCGTGCGGCCTGCTGGGCGAGCCGCCCGAGGACTGGAACAAGCAGACGGTGGCCGAGGTGCGCCACGCCCTGGCGCTGGGCGCCCGGCCTCTGGCGCGCGAGATCAGCCGCTCGCTCGAGTTCTACCGCTCGCAGAGCCTCGCCCGGCCGGTCGGGAAGATCGTGCTCGCGGGCGGCACGTCGCTCTGCGCGGGCCTGGACCGGTACCTGCAGCAGGCGCTCGGCATCGCGGTCGAGGTCGGCGACCCGCGCCCGCAGGTCGAGGGCGCCGCCACGCTCGGCCCCGAGATCGCGACCCGCGCCGCCGTGGCGCTCGGCCTCGCGCTGGACGCGCGGGAGCTCTCGTGAAGGCCGTCAACCTCCTCCCCGAGGGCCAGCGCCGCCGGCCCGTCGGGCAGATGCTCCGCGGCCCGCTGGCCGCGCTGGCGATCGCCGGCGCGCTGGGCGGGGTGGGCTTCTGGGGCTGGTCGCTGAACTCCCAGAGCGCCGACGTGCGCGACCAGGTGGCCGTGACCGCGGCCGACCGCGACGCCCTGAACCAAGAGATTGCCGCCTACCGCGTGGCCGACGGCCGCTTCGACACGGCCCGGCTGCGCCGCGGCGCGGTCATCGCGCTGGCCTCCGGCCGCGTCAACTGGGAGCGCCTCATCCGCG
Source organism: Miltoncostaeaceae bacterium (assembly GCA_033856535.1). Classification (GTDB taxonomy): domain Bacteria; phylum Actinomycetota; class Thermoleophilia; order Miltoncostaeales; family Miltoncostaeaceae; genus JAWVEV01. The sequence goes on from JAWVEV010000036.1 coordinate 12,957, forward strand.
ACGTCTCCACGGTCACCCCGCAGGACGTCTGGTACGTGAACGTCAAGGCGGAGCTCGACCAGAGCGCCGGTGGAAGCGTTGCGGTCGATCCGAACGCGGTGCCGAAGGGCCTGCACCTGGACGGCTACGCCCCCAGCCACGGCCAGGTGGCCGTCACGATGGCGCGCGTCAGCGCCGTGAGGGGCCTGGGCGAGCCGCGGCTCACCTCCAGCCTCATGGAGGACCTCGAGGGCCAGGACGTCGTCCACTTCATCATCGACGTGCCGGTCGACCAGCGGGCCCAGGACCGCCCGACGCTCACGCCGACCTCGGCCACGGCCGATGTCACTGGGGTGAGCGCGCCATGACCTTCGTCCGTCGCATCGCCATGAAGCTGAGCAAGCGGGACCGGATCCTGCTCGGCGCCCTCGCCGCGCTGGTCGTGCTGGGCGGCGGCTGGTGGTTCTACGTGAAGCCGGCCTCGGCCGAGCTGAAGACACAGCGGGCCGAGCTCGAGCGCGTGTCCGTCGAGCGCGCCGACGCCCGCGACGCGCTGGGCCGTCTGCGGGCCGACTACCAGAGCGAGGTCAAGCGGACCGCCGAGCGCCTGCGCACGGCGAAGGCCCTGCCCGACACCGTCGGCGCGGCGGGCACGATCGTCCAGCTCGAGCGCCTGGCCGAGCGCGCCAACGTGGAGCTCGCGGGCATCCAGAGCAACACCGCGACCGTCTACGGCGGCGTGACCGGCTACGAGTACGAGGTCAAGATCCAGGGCCGCTTCTTCGACGTCGACGACTTCCTCTACCGCATGCACCGCCAGGTGGCGGTCGACGAGGACGGAAAGCCGATCGTGGGCGGGCGCCTCTTCGCGATCACGGGCGTCGACATGACGCCGAAGGGCGATGAGTCGGCCGTCGGCAGCGGTTCCGGCGAGATCCTGGCGGTCCTGCGGGTGGTCGCCTTCTCGACCACGCCCGCCGGCGCGGCCACCACGCCGGGTACGACCACGCCCGCGACCACCCAGCCCGTTGCCAACACCGCCACCCCGACGGGGGCGGCCCAGTGAGGCCGCGCCTGCGCCACGCGGCGGCCCTCGGCCTGCTCGGCCTGGCCCTGGCCGGCTGCGGCGGGGGCGGCGGCGACTCCGCCGAGGCCCCTCCGCCGGCCGACACGACCCTGCCGCCCGCGCTGGGGGCATCGCCCGCGCAGTCCGCCGTGCAGGCGCTGGTCGCGCTCGGGACCCCGGCGGCGGTCGACCCGGCCGAGGCCGACGAGACGCTGGCCCGCCTGGACACCTTCCCGCTGCCGCACGACATCTTCGACGCGAAGGTGAAGCCGGCGCCCGAGCCGACCACCCCGACCGTCCCGCTGGTGCCGACGGTGCCCGTGGTGCCCACCGTGCCGGTCGTGCCGAGCGTGCCGACGGTCCCGACGACGCCCGCTCCGACGGTGCCGACGACCCCCACGGCGACGACCCCCACGGCGACGACCGCCGAGGTCGCCGACGCGCCGTCCGGCGTCCAGAAGGAGGACGTCGTCGCCAACCTGGCGATCTCGGGCGAGGCGCTGCTGGCGCGCGTCGGCGACGCCGTCCCGCAGGACAGCCAGGAGATCGTGGTCGAGTCGATCGACGCCGACCAGGTGGTGCTCCGGCTGGTGAGCGGGCTGCTGCCGAACGGGAGCGATCGCGTGACGCTCAAGGTCGGCCAGTCGATGACGCTCACCGACGGCCTGCTGGGGCGGACCTACACGATCAAGCTGCTCGAGGTGCTGCCCGCCTGACGCGGTGGGGCCGCCCGGTCAGGTCGACGGCGGCCAGCGCTCCTCGGGCGGACGCTCCGTGCCCGGGGCGGCGGTCGGCATGCGCACCGTCGCCGTGCCGAGCTGCTCGTAGGGCGCCACCGCCGGCCGGCGCCAGGTCTCGTAGCGGACGCAGGCCGCGTCGGGATCGCGCTCGGCGGCGATCGCCACCGCCAGCGCCAGCGCGTCGCCCATGCCGAGGCCCGATCCGATCCCGGTCTCGGGGTTGATCGCGTGGGCCGCCTCGCCGATCAGGACCGCGCCGGGCGTCCACCAGACGGGGCAGCGGACCTCGGTGGCCTCGCGGTAGAACCAATCCTCGTCG
>JAWVEV010000037.1:0-5355 GCA_033856535.1 Miltoncostaeaceae bacterium
AGGTCCGACCCTCCTCCCGCGCGCGTCGCCGGCCGGTGCGTGAACATGCCGGCGATGCCGCGCCCGGCCCTCCTGCTCGCCCTGTTCGCCGTCCTCGCCGCCGGCGCGTGCGCGCAGGAGCGCGACCCGCCCGTCGCCCCGCCCGCGGCCGAGGCGCCGGCCGCCACGGCGACCGAGGCCGCCCCGCCGCCGCCCATCCAGAAGGCCACCTGCCCGCCGGACGCCGCCAACTGCGCGGCCGTCACCGGCCGCGTGCTCTACGTCGAGGCCGTCGACCCGGACGGCGACGGCGACGCCCACTACGTCCTTCTGGGCGGGGGCGTGACCGCCCCGGGCATCACCGTGGTCGACGTCTCGCTCCGCCTGCGCCCCGCGCGGCTGCCGCACCGCGGCGAGCGGGTCAGCGCCGCCGGCCCGATCTACCGCGGGTCGTTCGGCCAGCGCCAGATCGAGGCCGTCGAGGTCCACCACGAGCGCTGACGGCGGCATGATCCGCGCCGTGCGCCTGGGGATCGCGGATCACCTCGGCTGGGCGGTGGTCGTCACCGCGACGGATGACGGCGAGGTCGTCGATCGGCGCCGGATCGAGCTGGTCGAGCCCGGGCTGAGCAGCGCCCCGATCCACTACGACCGCGGGCGCCGGGACGACGCGGCCGCCGCCGAGCTCGTCGCGGCCGTCCGCGCCTCCGCGGCCCGCCTCGCCGCGGCGGCGCTCGACGAGCTCGCCGCCGCCCTCCCCGCGCCGATCGTCGCGATGGCCCTCCGCGCCTGGCCGGCCGACTTCCCCGAGGACATCGCCACCCTCCGCGGCCCGGCCTACGAGGCCAAGGCCGAGGGCTGAGACGCCGCGCGGCCCGGCGAAGGGGACCGGGGCGCCGTGGCCAATCTGGCCAGGGTGCGTCGGACCTCCCGCCTTCGCGCCTGCACCCTCCTCGCCCTGGCCGCGCTCGCCGCGCCGATCCGCGCCGCCGCGGCCGAGGAGCCGCTGCCCGACCCCGCGGCGCTGGCCCAGCTCGAGGACGCCGAGAGCCGCGTCCGGGCGCTCGAGACCGCGGTCGAGCGCCGCTGCGCGCGTCTCGGGATCGCGCCGGCGCCCGCACCCGACCCGGAGACGCTCGACGCGCTCGCCGCGCGGGAGGCCGAGCTCCGGACCGTGCTCAGGTTCCTGTCGGCGCGCCGCGAGGTGGTCCGAGCGCGCCCGGGAGCGACGCGGGCGCTGCGCCGGCAGCGGGTCGCCCCCGGCGTGCCGGCGCTCACCGTGCGCCTGGGCCTGGACCGCCCGCCACAAGCCGACCCCGCGACGGCGCGAACGCTGACGGCCTGGCTGGCCCACGCCGTCGAGGTGCCGCGCAAGACCGAGCGGCCACCCCGCGCGCGCCACCGCATCCCGCTCAAGGTCCGGACCTCGCGCGAGCCGGCCGAGCCCACCGGTCCGTTCCCCGACTGCCCCAAGGGCCCCGCCTCGGCGCTCCCGGCGTCCGGGTTCAGCTGCGAGCCCGGGGCCCTGGCCCACTACTCCAGGTAGGTGTCCAGGTCGTCCACGCGGACCCCGAGGTCCTCCAGGTAGCGGAAGGCCTCCTGGAGATCCTCCTCCTCGCCGCTCAGCTCGAGCACCACCCAGCCGGTGGTCTCGCGCACGTCGGCCCGGCGGATGTTGGTGGTGAGGTCCCAACGCCGGGAGATCGTCGAGATCACCGGCTCCTGGATCAGGGCCTCGGGGAAGGTCAGCTTGACCCGCTGGTTTCGCACCTGGAACGCCCCCCTGGTCGCGGTCGGGGGTCGTACCCTACGCCCCGCCCGGCGCGGCTCAGAGGAAGATCGCCCGGGCCTGGTCGACCACGACGTGCCCCTCGGCGTCGGCCCGTTCGCGGCGCTCCGCCTCGACCTGGAACGGCGAGTCCTCGCGAAGGCGCGGCGTGAACGGCGTGCCCGTCCGCTCGCGCGCCAGGTCGAGCCATCCGGGCGGGATCTCGTCGGGCAGGTCGGCGCCGGTCATCTGCGCCAGCTGCAACGCCCAGAGCCGCGCCAGCAGGTCGATGTTGTAGCCCCCGCCGGTCAGCACCAGCCAGCTGCCGCCGGCCGCGTCGAAGGCCATGTCGTCGAGCATCGCGTAGAGGCGCGAGAACGCGGGCAGCGACACCTGCAGGTGGGTGAGCGGGTCGGCGTGGTGCGGATCGGCGCCGGTGTGCGTGACCACCACGTCGGGCCGGAAGCGGCGGACCGCCGGCGCGACCACCTCCTCCACCGCGCGCAGGTACGGGCCGTCGCCGCTGAACGCCGGCAGCGGCACGTTGACCGAGGTGCCCTCGCCCTCGCCCGAGCCGCGCTCCTCCAGGCTCCCGGTGCCCGGGTAGAGGTAGCGCCCGCTCTCGTGCACGGAGACCGTCAGGGCGCGCGGATCCTCGTAGAAGAGCCACTGGACCCCGTCGCCGTGGTGGGCGTCGACGTCGATGTAGGCCACCCGCGCGGCGCCGCGGTCGAGCAGCGCGCGGATCGCGATGGCGCAATCGTTGTAGACGCAGAATCCCGAGGCGCGGTTGGCCAGCGCGTGGTGCAGGCCCGCCGGGCCGGGGCAGAAGGCCTGGTCCACCTCGCCGCCGGCGATCAGCAGCGCGCCGGTCAGGGACGACCCGCACACCGCCAGCCCGGCCTCGTGCATGCCGGCGCGCGCCGGGGTGTCGCCGCCGGGGGCGAGCCCCCACTGCACGCCCTCGGGCGTCGCCGCCAGCACCGGGTCGACGCTGTAGCGCTTCACCGCGCGCACGTAGGCCGGCGCGTGGACCGTGAGCAGCTCCTCCTCGGTGGCCGTCCGCGGCACCACCTCGCGCACGCCGGGACGGTCGAGCAGGCCGTAGGCCCGGATCAGCTCGATGCCGAGCTCGCGCCGCAGCGGCCGCTCGACGTCGTCGCTCGGGTTGTAGGCCTGGAGGTGCGATCCGTAGACGAAGGCCGTGCGGCGCCCGGTCGCGGCCATCAGGCGGCCTCGCTCCGGACGCCCGGCGCGGCGGCGAGCCACGTCCGGACGGCCTCCAGCACGCCCTCGCCGTACGCGCCCTCGGTCACCAGCACCCCCTCCGGCGCCTCCGGGACCGCCGAGCCGTTGGCGACCAGCGCCATCCGCCCGACCACCTCCGCGATGCCCAGGTCCTGCGGGCTGTCGCCCACCGCCAGGCACGCGGCCGGGTCGGCGCCGCGGCGGGCGATGTCCCGCTTCACGGCGGCGGCCTTGCTCGCCCCCGCCGGCATCAGGTGGTACACCCACGTGCCCGGCTGCCCGGCCTGGCCGTTGTCGGCGAGGGTCAGCGCGCCGCCGCTGGGCGCCCGCACGAACACGTCGGCCTCCGGGCCGACCCGGCCGCGGAACACGTGACCGCCCTCGCGGTCGGGCGCGAGCGGGTGCACCTCGAGGTCCGGCTCGCGCGCCAGCAGCTCGTCGACGATGCCGGTCTCGGCGATCGCGTCGAAGATCGTCTGGCCGGGCGCGGTGGGGTAGTCGACGTCGAGCGCGCCGAGCTCGGGCAGCACGCCGGCCACCCCGAGAACCCGTCCGATCGCCTCCAGCCGCGACCGGCTGCGCCCGCTCACCAGCACCACCGGCACCCCGGCCTCGTGCAGCAGCGCCAGCGCCCGCGCGGCCGCGTCGGACGGCCCGTCGGCGCCCCGGAAGAGCGAGCCGCCCGGCCCGAGGAGGGTGGCGTCCAGGTCGAGGTAGGCGACGGCGGTGGGGCTCACGTGGCTCACGGCCGCGCGAGCCTAGCGCCCGCGGGAGCGCGCCCGCCGCCCCGGGCGGCCGATCCGCGGCTGCTAGCCTCCGCCGGTGGCAGACGCTCTGAAGGGCCTCGTGCTGTCCGGCGGCGCCGGCACGCGGCTCCGCCCGATCACCCACACGAGCGCCAAGCAGCTCGTCCCGGTCGCCAACAAGCCCGTCCTCTTCTACGGGCTCGAGGCGCTGCGCGACGCCGGCGTCCGCGAGGTCGGGATCGTCGTGGGCGACACGCAGGCCGAGATCGAGAACGCGGTCGGCGACGGCTCGTCGTTCGGCCTCGAGGTGACCTACATCCGCCAGGAGGCCCCGCTCGGGCTGGCCCACGCGGTGCTCACCGCCGAGTCGTTCATCGGCGACTCGTCCTTCGTGATGTACCTGGGCGACAACCTGCTCCGCGACGGCATCACGACGCTCGTGGACCGGTTCCGGGCCGGCGGCTGCGACGCGATGATCCTGCTGACGCACGTGCCGGATCCGGAGAGCTACGGCGTGGCCGAGCTCGAGGACGGCCGGGTGGTGCGCCTGGTCGAGAAGCCCACGGAGCCGAAGAGCGACCTGGCCCTGGTCGGCGTCTACATGTTCACCCGCGCGATCTTCGATGCCGCGCGCGCGATCGAGCCGTCGGCCCGCGGGGAGCTCGAGATCACCGACGCGATCCAGCACATGATCGACCGCGGGCTCACCGTGGACCCGCACGAGGTGACCGGCTGGTGGAAGGACACCGGGCGCCTGGAGGACATGCTCGAGGCAAACCGGCTGATCCTGGACGTGCTCGAGCCGCGCATCGAGGGCGACGTCGTCGACAGCACGGTCGACGGCCGGGTGGTGATCGAGGCCGGCGCGCACGTGCTCGACTCGACCGTGCGCGGACCGGCGATCATCGGCGCCGGCGCCCGCATCGAGCACGCCTACGTGGGCCCCTACACCGCGATCTCGCGCGACGTGGTCATCCGCCGGGCGGAGGTCGAGCACAGCATCTTCCTCGAGGGCAGCCGCATCGAGGACCTGGACGCCCGCGTGGAGAGCAGCCTGGTGGGACGCGGCGCGACGATCTCGCGCAGCGACGCCAAGCCGCGCGCCTACCGCTTCATGGTCGGCGACTCCTCGGCGATCGGACTGCTCTGAGGGTCCTGGTCACCGGCGCCGCCGGCATGCTCGGGCACGACCTGGTGCCGCTGCTCGAGGAGCGCGGCCACGCGGTGACCGCGGTCGACCTGGAGGTCGACGTGCGCGACGCCCGCGCCGTCACGACCTGCGCGCGCGAGTGCGGGGCCGAGGCGATCTTCCACTGCGCGGCCTTCACCGACGTGGACGGCGCCGAGGCGCGCGAGGAGGACGCCGAGGCGGTCAACGCCCTCGGAACCGCCAACGTGGCCGCCGCGGCGGCGGCCGCCGACGCGGCGCTGATCTACCCCTCGACCGACTACGTCTTCGACGGCGCCAAGGGCGCCAGCTACGCCGAGGACGACGAACCCTCGCCGCTCGGCGCCTACGGGCGCAGCAAGCTCGCCGGCGAGCGCGCCGCGCTCGAGGTGCACCCGGCCGGCGCGCGGATCGCCCGCACCTCCTGGCTCTACGGCGCCGGCGGG
>JAWVEV010000038.1:0-9321 GCA_033856535.1 Miltoncostaeaceae bacterium
GCCGGGACGGCGACACCGCGCTCGCGATCGACCTCGCGACCGGCGAGCACCGCCCCCGCCGGCGGATCGCGTCGGACGCCGTCGCCGCGGCCCGGGCCGAGCCGGACCTCGGCGCGCGCATGGCGATCCTTGTCGGCGCCGACGAGCCCGCCGGCCGCTTCCTGCGCGACCTGCTCACCGCCGAGGCCCGCTACGCCGTCCGGGTCCTCGAGGAGGTCGCCCCCGACGGGGCGGCGCTCGACCGGGCGATGCGCGCCGGCTTCGGCCGGGAGCTGGGGCCGCTCGAGACCTGGGCGGTCCTCACCCGGGCGCCGGCGCCACCGCGCGCCGCGCCGCCACCCGGGGGCATCGACCCGGTCGTGCTCCGCCGCGGGCCGGCCCGCCTGGAGGGCGACGCCGACGCCGCGATCCTGGAGCTCGGCGACGGCCTGCTCGGCGTCGAGCTGCACGGCGGGCTGAACCTGCTGCGCCCGCCGGTCCAGCGCCTGATCCGGCGGGCGGTGGAGCTGGCCGGGGAGCGGTACGACGGCCTGGTGATCGGGGCGAGCGGGCCGGACTTCTCGGCCGGGGCCGACCTCGGGCCGGCCGCCGCGACCGCGGAGGCCGGGGACTGGGACGCGATCGAGCGGGCGCTCCTCGGGATCCAAGCGCTGATGCGGGCCATCCGGCGCTGCCCGGCGCCGGTGGTCGCGGCCCCGCGCGGCCACACCCTGGGCGGGGGCGCTGAGGTCTGCCTCGCGGCGGCGCGGCGCCAGCCGCTGGCCGACGTCGCGCTGGGGCTGCCCGAGGCGCTCATCGGCCTGATCCCGGCCGCCGGCGGCGTGACCGCGCTGGCCCGCCGGGTCGCCGCGAGCGCGGCCGACCCGGGCGCCGACGCCCTGCCGGCCTTCCTCGCCCGCTTTCGGGAGATGGCCCGGGGTCGCCCGTCGGCGTCGGCCGAGGAGGCCCTCTCCATGGGCCTGCTCGAGCCCGGCGACCTGGTCACCGCCGACCCGGAGCGCCAGTGGGGCGACGCCGCCCGGGTCGCGCGGACCCTGGCCGAGGCCGGCCACCGCCCGCCCGGCGACGCCCCGATCCCGGTGCTCGGCCGGCGCGGGGCGGCGGCGTGCGCGGCGCTGACCCACGACGAGGTCGCCGCCGGCCGGATGACGCCGCACGACCGGGTCGTCGCGCTCGAGCTGGCGCGGGTCCTCGCCGGCGGCGACGTGCCCGCGGGGACCGCCGTGAGCGAGGACCACCTGATGGACCTCGAGCGCGAGTCGTTCCTGCGCCTGCTCGGGACCGAGGCCACCCGCGCCCGCATCCGCCACACCCTGGCGACCGGCCGACCGCTGAGGAACTGAGGTGCGCATGCGCGAGCCGGTGATCGTGAGCGGGGTGCGGACCGCGGTCGGGCGGGCCCCGCGGGGCGCGTTCCGCGAGGTGCCGCCGGACGCGCTCGGCATGGCGGCGGTGCGCGAGGCCCTGGCCCGCGCGCGCGGCCTCGACCCGGCCGAGGTCGACGACGTCGTGCTCGGCTGCGCCTATCCCGAGGGCGAGCAGGGCCTCAACGTGGCCCGCCAGGTGGCGCTCGGCGCCGGCCTCCCGGCGTCGGTCAGCGCGATGACGGTGAACCGCTTCTGCGCCTCGGGCCTGCAGGCGCTGGCCGCCGCCTGCCAGGCGGTGGCGACCGGCGCCTGCGACGTGGTGGTGGCCGGCGGGATCGAGTCGATGAGCGCCGTGCCGATGACCGGCTTCCACTTCGCGCCCAACCCGGAGCTGGCCGTCGCGATGCCCGAGCTCTACATGGGCATGGGCCTGACCGGCGAGGAGGTGGCGCGGCGGGCCGGCGTCTCGCGGGAGGACCAGGACGCCTGGAGCCTGCGGAGCCACGCGCGGGCGGCGGCGGCCCAGGACGCCGGCCGCTTCCGCGACGAGATCGTCCCGGTCGAGGCGACGCGCACCGTCGTGGAGGACGGGCGCCCGCGGGTCGAGCGGGTCCTGGTGAGCGCGGACGAGGGCGTCCGGCGCGACACCGACGCCGCCCGGCTGGCGTCGCTGCGCCCGGCCTTCGCCGCCGCCGGCACCGTCACCGCCGGCAACACCTCGCAGATGAGCGACGGCGCCGCCGCGCTGGTGGTGATGGACGCCTCCCGGGCGGCCGCCCTCGGCCTGGAGCCGCTCGGCCGGCTGGCGTCCTACGCCACCGCCGGCGTGCCCCCCGAGGTGATGGGCCTCGGCCCGATCGAGGCGGTCCCGAAGGCGCTCGCCCGCGCCGGCCTCACGCTCGACGACATCGGCGTGGTCGAGCTCAACGAGGCCTTCGCCGCCCAGGTGATCGCCTGCGTCCGGGCGCTCGGGCTCGACGAGGGGCGCACGAACCCCAACGGCGGCGCGATCGCGCTCGGCCACCCGCTGGGCGCGACCGGCGCCAAGCTCGCCGTCTCGGCGCTCGGCGAGCTCGCCCGCCGCGGCGAGCGCTACGCCCTGGTCACGATGTGCGTCGGCGGCGGGCAGGGCGCCGCGGGCGTGATCGAGTGGCTCGGCGGGCGGCAGCCGGTCTCCGCGCCTCGGTCCTCGCCGCCCCGTGGCCGTTAACCCCCTCCCAACAATGAGATCGAAGGGTCGCCTTATACTTTTTTCCAGGCTGCCGACGGTTCGCCGGGCGGCGGCGTTGGATCCCAAGGAGGGACGATGAACCTCTCCAGCTACAAGGCTGGAAACACCGTCAAGACCTTTCTGCTGGTGGCGGCGCTCTCCGCGCTGCTGCTGGGCATCGGCTACCTGGTCGGGGGCTCTGGCGGGCTGATCCTCTTCGCCGCGATCGCGGTGATCTTCAACTTCGTCATGTACTGGTTCAGCGGCTCGATCGCGCTCAAGATGAGCCGCGCCCAGCCGGTGACCGAGGCGGAGGAGCCCGAGCTGCACCGCATGATCGCGTCGCTGGCGACCCGCGCCGGCGTGCCGAAGCCGGCCGTCTACGTGACGCCGGCCGAGCAGCCGAACGCGTTCGCGACCGGGCGCAACCCGGAGCACGCCGCGATCGCGGTCACCCGCGGCATCCAGCGGACGCTCGACCAGCGCGAGCTCGAGGGCGTCCTGGCGCACGAGATGGCGCACATCAAGAACCGCGACATCCTCATCGCGAGCGTGGCGGCGATGATCGCCGGCGCGATCTCGGCGATCGTCAACGTCCTCTACTTCTCGGCGCTCTTCGGGGACGACGACGACAGCCCGCTCGGGATGATCGGGACGATCGCGGCGGTCATCCTCGCCCCGATCGCGGCGACGATCGTCCAGCTGGCCATCTCGCGCCAGCGCGAGTACGTGGCCGACGCGACCGGAGCGGAGCTCGTCGGGGACCCGCTCCCGCTGGCCGACGCGCTCGAGTCGCTGCACCGCGGCGCGGAGGCGATCCCGATGCACGTGAACCCCTCGGCCGCCCCGCTCTTCATCGTCAACCCGCTGCAGGCGCAGGCGCACGGCGGCCGGGGCAGCGGCTTCAGCAGGCTGTTCTCGACCCACCCGCCCATGGAGGAGCGCGTCGCGCGCCTTCGCCGGATGGCCGGCGCCCGCAGCCCCGAGCTGCAGCGCTTCTGAGGCGTGGAGCTTCGCCCGACGAGCTAAACTCTCCGCCAGAGGTCTGACTTTCGAGGTCGCCCACGGCGGGCGGGAGAGCTGATCTCCCGCCCGCCGTTGTGTGTTCTGGGGCGGTCGGGACCACGTGACGCGGGGGCGCGGTGCGCGAGTTCTTCATCAAGAACGAGACGCTCATCCTGTTCGCGCACGGGCTGGTGTTCTTCTCGCTGGGCTTCGCGGTCTGGCTCCAGCGCCGGCGCGCGACGCGGCTGGTGCTGTCCTCGTCGCTGATCTGGCTCGCCGCCTTCGCGTTCGTCGAGTCGCTGGCGGTGTGGGGGCACGTCTTCGTGCCGATCCAGGAGAAGTACGTCGAGAGCGCCACCGTCGTGGACGGGCTGTTCGTGCTGCGCACGCTGCTCCAGGTCACGGCGTTCGTCTTCCTCGTCCAGTTCGGGCTGCGCCTGCTGCCGGTGACCACCCGGGTCCGCGCGAGCCTCACGGTCCTCTCGGGCGCCGTCTGGGCCACGGTGCTGCTCGGCGGGGCGCTGCTCGCGGGGCCGCTCGATTGGACCGTCGAGGAGTGGGAGGCGTCCTCCGTGGCGGCCGCCCGCTACTCGCTGCTGCTGCCGGGCGCGCTGCTCTCGGCGGTCGGGCTCTGGAGGCAGCGCAGCGAGCTGTACGCCGCCGGCATGCGCGGCATCAAGCCGTACGCGGCCACCGCCGCCGGCGTGCTCGCGATCTACGCGCTCGCGGCGGGCCTGATCGTCGACACGGCGTCCTGGACGCCGGGCTGGATCGCGAACCAGGAGGGCTGGTTCTCCGCCACGAGCCTGCCGCTCGAGGTGGTGCGCGGCCTCGCCGGGCTCGCCCTCTGCGTCTCGGCGGTGAAGCTGCTCGAGATCTTCGACGTCGAGGCCAAGCAGCGACTGGAGGCCACCGACCGCGCCCGCCTGGTGGCCGAGGAGCGCGCCCGCTTCCGGCGCGACCTGCACGACGGCACGATCCAGTCGATCTACGCCGCCGGCCTGCACCTCGAGGCCATCGCGATCAAGTCCGACGACCGGGCCGTGCGCCGCGAGGTGCGCGAGGTCGTCGGCGAGCTGAACGAGGCGACCGACGGGATCCGCGACTACATCCGGGCGCTGGACCAGGCGCCGGCGACGGCCGAGGGCATCGCCGCGTGCCTCGAGGAGCTGACGCGGCACTTCGCCGAGGAGACCGGCCGCGAGGTCCGCTTCGCGGCCGAGGGCGTCGGCCAGGCCGGGCCGCTGCCCGACGAGATCGGCCAGCACCTGCAGCAGATCCTGCGCGAGGCGCTGGCGAACACCGCCCGGCACGCCGGCCCCTGCCGGGCCGACGTCCTGCTCCGGTTCGGGGTGGACGAGCTCGACCTGGTGGTCGAGGACGACGGCCTCGGCATCGACCGCGCCAACGGGTCGACCGCCGGCGGCGGGCAGGGGATCCGGAACATGAACGAGCGCGCCCGCCGGCTCGCGGGCCGTATCGTGGTGGGACCGGGCCGCAAGGGGGGCACGCGGGTCGCGCTCGAGGTCCCGCTCGACATCGAGGAGCCGGAGATGGAGCTCGACGGCCCACGCCAAGGGGAGGCGACGCTGAGATGACCACGTCCTCTGGGACCATCAGGGTCCTGATCGTCGACGACCACACGGTCGTCCGGATCGGGCTGCGGACGCTGCTCGACCACGCCCCGGGGATCCGGGTGGTGGGGGAGGCCGAGACCTCCGCCGAGGCGGTCGCGCTGACCGCCCGCGCCCGCCCCGACGTGGTGCTGATGGACGTGCGCCTGCCCGACGGCAGCGGCGTGGAGGCCTGCCGGCGCATCAAGGCGGACCACCCCGACGTCCGCGTGGTGATGCTCACCTCGTACTCGGACGAGGAGGCGATCGTGGGCGCGGTGATGGCCGGCGCCAGCGGCTACCTGCTCAAGCAGGCCGACGCCGAGCGCCTCACCGACGCGATCCGCGAGGCCGCCGCCGGCGAGTCCTCGCTCGACCCGCGCGCCGCCGGCGCCCTGCTCAGCCAGTTCCGCGCGCTGTCGGCCAAGCAGGCCGAGGCCGAGCTGCACGGCCTGACCGATCGCGAGCGCCGCATGCTGGCGCTGATCGCCGAGGGCTACACCAACCGGGCGATCGGCGAGGCGCTGCACCTCTCCGAGAAGACCGTCCGGAACCACGTGAGCCAGCTGCTGCGCAAGCTGGGCTTCCAGCGCCGCTCGCAGGCGGCGGCGTGGGCGGGCCAGCGCCGCCTGGAGCTCCCGAGGGAGTAGCGCCTACCGGCACGGCGTCCGGCGCTCGGCGCCGGGCGGCGGCGCCGGGAACGGCTCGCCGCCGCGCACGGCGTCCGGCCCGCCCGGGTTGGTCGAGCGCAGCGCCGCGACCGCCCTGCGCCCGACGGCGGGGTCGAGCGCGAGAACGCGGACCTCGACGACGCGGGTCAACAGCACGATGCCGCCGCCGCCCATCCCCGCCGGGACGCCGCGCAGCGGGCGCCGGTCGGTGAGCGGGGTGACCGGGAAGCCGGGCGCGCACATGCGGACCGTTTGGATCAGGAGCGGCGGCTGGCAACCCTTCTCGCCGGGCGGCGGGTCGCAGGTGCCGTAGCTGACGCCGCCGCCGTTGGGGCTCATCCCGATGCCGATGATCGGGAGGCCGGCGAACTCGGCCCCGACCCAGTAGAGCGGCGCGTCGCGGAAGGCGCGGGCCTCGGCGATGCGGGCCTCGTCGGCGCAGCCGGCCAGGACGGCGCCCGCGGCGAGCGCCGCGACGAGTGGCGCGAGGCGGCGGACGAGGCGACCGGTGCCCATGTCGAGCGGATGGTCCCACAGGCGCGCCGGCGTCCGGGACGCTGGTGCGCCCGCGTCTGGACCCCGATCCCCAACGGCGTAAATCTCGGTCCGAGCGTCGTCACGCTCACGCTCGGCGTGCGCGGCCCCCGGCCCGGGCTGAATCCGCCGCCGCCAAAGGAGTCCGGGGTCGCGAGTAGAATCGCCCGAACATGCCCCGGGCGGCCCGAACGTTGGCGCTTGCCAACCAAAAAGGCGGCGTCGCGAAGACCACGACGACGCTGAACCTCGGCGTCGCCCTGCGCGAGATGGGGCTCCGCGTCCTGGTCGTCGACCTCGACCCGCAGAGCAACCTCTCGATGAGCCAGGGCATCGACATCGAGGACCTCGGCACGACGATGTTCGACGTGCTGGTGCAGGCCGCGCCGATCACCGACGTGATCTACGCCCGCGAGGTGGACATCGCCGCCGCCGGCATCGAGCTGGCCGGCGCCGAGATGGCGCTGTCGGCGACGATGGGCCGCGAGCGGGCGCTCGATCGGGCCCTGAAGCCCGTGCGCGAGCTCTACGACTACATCCTGCTCGACACGCCGCCCTCGCTCGGGCTGCTGACCATCAACGCCATGGTGGCCGCCGACGGGGTGATCGTGCCCGTGCAGTGCGAGTACCTCTCGCTCCGCGGGCTGGCCCAGCTCCAGCAGACGCTCGCGCAGGTGCGCGAGCACCTGAATCCGAACGCCGCGATCGTCGGTATCCTGCCCACGATGTACGACGGGCGCACGATCCACGGCCGCGAGGCCGTGGACCTTCTTGAGGAGAGCTTCGGAAACGTGGTGTACCGCACCCGCATCGGCAAGACCATCCGGTTCGCCGAGGCGCCGGTCCGCGGCACCAGCGTGCTCCGCTACGACCCCGACGGCCAGGCCGCCCGGTGGTACCGGTCGTTCGCCCGCGAGGTGGTCGAGCAGGAGTCCGCCGGCGGCGCGGCGGCGGCGCCGACCGCCACGGGAACCGCGTGAGCTCCCGCAGCCCGCGGCCCAGCATGCGCGAGGGCCCGCTCTCCGAGCTCTTCCGAAGCACCGAGCCCGGATACGACGACCGGCGCGACGACCCGCGCGAGCCCGCGCGCGTCCCGCCGCCCGGTGAGCTGGCCAACTACGTCGCCGTCATCCGCGCGGTGGGCGTCGGCGGGGCGGGCTGCAACGCGATCAACCGGATGGTCGAGGCCGGCCTTCGCGGCGTCGAGTACATCGCCGTCAACACCGACCGCCAGGCGCTCGACGCCAGCGAGGCGCACATCCGCATCCCCGTGGGCATGGAGCTCACCCGCGGCCTCGGCACCGGCGGCGACCTCGAGCGCGGCGAGCAGGCCGTGCGCGAGAGTGAGGAGCATGTCCGCCGGGCGCTGCGCGGCAGCGACCTGGTCTTCATCGCGGCCGGCGAGGGCGGCGGCACGGGCACCGGCGGTGCGCCGGTGGTGGCCAAGATCGCCCGCGAGATGGGCGCGCTCTGCGTGGCCGTGGTCACGCGGCCGTTCGCCTTCGAGGGCCGGCGCCGGATGGAGGCGGCCGAGCGCGGCCTGGAGCTCCTGCAGGAGACCGCCGACACGGTGATCGTGATCCCGAACGACCGGCTCATGTCGGTCCTCGACCGCAACACCAAGATGGTCGACGCCTTCCGCGTCTGCGACGACCTGCTGCGCCAGGGCGTGCAGGGCATCACCGACCTGATCACGCTGCCCGGCCTGATCAACCTCGACTTCGCCGACGTCCGCACGATCATCCGCGACGCCGGCTCGGCGCTGCTCGGCATCGGCTACGCCTCGGGCCCCAACCGCGCGATCGAGGCGGCGCAGGCGGCCATCTCCTCGCCGCTGCTCGAGACGCCGATCGACGGCGCCCGCGGCATCCTGCTCGGCATGACCGGCGGCCCGGAGCTGTCGCTGCTCGAGGTGAGCGAGGCCGCCCGCGTCGTCGCCGACGCGGCCGACCCCGAGGCGAACATCATCTTCGGCGCCACGATCGACCCCGAGCTCGAGGGCAAGGTGTGGGTCACGGTGGTCGCGGCGAACTTCAGCGGCAACCGCGCCGCCCCGCCGCCGCCCCCGCCGGCCGACGAGCCGGCGCCGCGCGCGCGGCCCGTGCCCGACCGCCGCCAGCAGGAGCCCGTCGCGCCGGCCCGCAGCCGCGTGTCCGAGCTGCCCTATCCGGCCGCCCCGGCCAGCCGCCCGTCCTCGGGCGGCGGCGGCGGCGGGGCCGGCATCTTCGACTTCGATTCGTCGGACCGCGACCCGGGCGCCACCTCGTACATGCGCAACCCCTTCGACGACCCGGAGGACGCGGCGTAGCTCGCGACCGGACCCCGCACGGGGTCGTCGCCGCGGGGCACCGCCTCACGGCTCGGGCGGGGGCCGAGGTGCTCGCACGCGGAGGGAACGCGGTCGACGCGGTGTGCGCGGCGGCCTTCGCCGGCGCGGCGGCCGAGAGCCCGCTCACCGGCCCGGGCGGCGGCGGCTTCCTGCTCGCCCGCCTGCCCGGTCAGCCGCCACGGCTGTTCGACTTCTTCGTGGCCGTGCCCGGCTCGGGCCCGCGCGGGCGCCGGCTGCGCGAGGAGGACCTGGTCTCGTTCACGGTCCCGTTCGGCGGCGCCGAGCAGGTCTTCCACATCGGCCCGGCCTCGGTCGCGGTGCCGGGAATGGTCCAGGGGCTCTGCGCGGCGGCGGCCAAGCTCGGCCGGCTCCCGCTGAGCGACCTGGTGGAGCCCGGCGTCCGGCTGGCCCGCGAGGGCGTCGTGCTCAGCCGCGAGGCGGGCTACCTCCACGAGATCCTCGGCGAGATGCTGACCGCGACGCCCGAGGCGGCGGCCGTCTACGCGCCCGGCGGCCGGCTGCTCGGCGCCGGCGACCGGCTACGCGTGCCCGACCTGGCCGAGACGCTGAGCCACCTGGGCGAGGACGGCCC
>JAWVEV010000039.1:0-40110 GCA_033856535.1 Miltoncostaeaceae bacterium
GGCGGGCGGTGGGGGGCCTGGTCGTCGACCAGGCGGCCTTGGACACCGGGGCGGGCGGTCCCCGGCGCACGCCGGCCATGTACGCCCGGCTGCTGGCCGCGGGCTTTCGCCGCGCGCGCGGCGCCGACGTGGTCTATGCGCACTACCTCTTCCCGACCGGCGCGGTCGCGGCGACGATCCGGCGCCGGACCGGCCTGCCCTACGTGGTCACCGCGCACGGCGGCGACGTCCGCAACCTCGAGCGGCGGGCGGTGCGCCGCGGCACCGAGGCCGCGCTCGGCGAGGCGTCGGCGGTGATCGCGGTGAGCGGCTACCTGGCCGACGAGCTGCGGGCGAGCGGCCTGCGGCTGCCGCCGGTCCACGTGGCCAACATGGGCGTCGACCTGCGCCGCTTCCGCCCGGTCCCGCGGGCCGAGGCGCGCGCGGCGCTGGGCCTGCCCTCCCGAGCCCCGCTGGTGCTGGCCGTGGGCGGGCTCACCGCGCGCAAGGACCCGCTCACGCTGCTGCAGGCGTTCGCGCGCGTGCGAGCCGCGCGGTCGGACGCCCTGCTGGCGCTGGTCGGCGACGGCCCGCTGGCGGCGGCGGTGCGCGCCGGCGCGGCGCGGCTGGGGCTCGCGGACGCGGTGGCGATGACCGGCGCCCTCCCCCACGAGGACCTGCCGGCCTGGTTCGCCGCCTGCGACCTGCTCTCGCTGGTGAGCCGGGTGGAGCCGCTCGGCGTGGTGGCGCTCGAGGCGATGGCCTCCGGGCGGCCGGTGGTGGCCACCACCGTCGGCGGCACGCCCGAGGTGGTGCCGGCGACCGCCGGCGCGGTGGTCCGACCGGGCGACCCGCGCGCCGCGGCCGACGCGATGCTCGCCCTGCTCGCCGACCCTCCCTCGCCCGAGGCCTGCCGCCGGGCGGCCGAGGCCCACGGACTGGATCGCCAGGCGGCCCGGGTGGCCGCGATCCTGGCCGAGGCGGCCGGCCGGAGGGCGCCCGCGTAAGGCGAAGCGACGGCCGGTGCGGACCGGCCGAAGCCCCCTGGTACGCTGGCCCGTCGATGGCCACCGACGTGCCCGCGCGCCTGCCGACGCGCTTCGCCGGCCTGAGCCAGCTGCCCCCTCCGGCGATGATCGCCCTGGCGATCGGCGTCGTCGTGGCCGGGGCGCTCGCCGTGTGGCAGCCCCTGGTCGGCCTGGGCCTGGCGGGCATCGCCACGCTGATCGCGGTCATCTCGCGCATCCCGATGCCGCGCCTGGGCGCGGCCATGGTGGTGCTGTGCGCGGTCGCGGCCATCGGCGGGCCGAACCTGGCCCCTCCGCCGGCCCCCTGGCTCTTCCTCTTCCGCATCCTGATCGTGGTGCTGGGCCTGGGGCTGGTGATCTACCTGCTGCTGGACGGGCGGCTGGTGCTGCCCGCCGGCGTTCCGCGGCCGGCCGGCCTGCTCTCGGTCTGGGTGCTGTGGTCGGCGCTCTCGCTCGCCTGGGCCGACGACACCGTCGCCGCCCTGCGCTGGACGCTCTTCCTGGCCATGATGGGCGGCCTGGCGATCGGGATCGCGCTGCTCTGCCGGGATCGGCGGCGGGCGCGGATCCTGCTCTACGCGCTCGGGGCCGCCTTCGTCGCCGCGTGCCTGGTGGCGCTGATGGAGATCGCCACCGGCATCCATCTGCCCACCTCGCGCGGGGTCCAGCGCCAGGGCCTGTTCGGGGCCACCTCGTTCTTCGGGAACGAGAACAACTTCGCGATCTACCTGACCCTGACGCTGCCGTACCTGGCGGTGATCCCGCTCTTCGTGCGCGACGTGCGCCACAAGGCGCTCGGCTACGCCGGCGCCGTCCTGGCGCTCCTGATGATCCTCACCACCGGCAGCAAGTCGGCCCTGATCTCGGTGGCGCTGATCCTGATCGGGCTGCTCGTGATGATCGGGCGGGACCAGAGGTCGCGCGGGCGCCTCGCGGCGGCGGCGGCGATCGCCGGCCTGAGCGTCCTGCTGGTGGTGCCGGCGGTGCTGGGGTCCGGCCCGCTGGCGCTCTCGCAGCGCGCGGTGACCAAGCTCGACTTCCGCCTCCTCGCCGACCAGATCCAGAACCAGACCGGCTCCGGCGGCGTGCGCGCCTCGCTCCTCTCGGACGGCCTGGACATCGTGAGCGAGACGAACTACCTCGGCGTGGGCGCCGGCAACGCCGAGGACCACGTGAAGTCGCTCGCGAACTTCCCCGGCGTGGGCAACCTGCACAACTGGTGGCTGGAGGTGCTGGTCAACGGCGGCGCGGTGGGCTTCGCGCTCTACCTGGCCTTCTTCGTCGGGCTGCTGCGCGGGCAGACGCGCGCCGCGCGCGGCTCCCCCGACCCGTTCGTGCGCTACCTCGCGCTGGCCGGGTCGCTCGCCATGATCGGCTTCATCGCCGGGAGCCTGGGGCCGTCCACCGCGATCCACTTCGCGCCGATGTGGATCACCTTCGGCCTCGGGATGGGCGCGATCGTGCTCGCGCGGCGGGCCCAACGGGAGGCGGCGACGCCTTGAAGGTCCTGATGCTGAGCCACATGTACCCGAGCGCGGTGAACCCGACCGCCGGGATCTTCGTGGACGAGCAGGTGCGCGCCCTGCGCGCGCTGGGGCACGACGTGCGCGTGGTGTCGCCCACCGGCTGGGCGCCGCCGCTGGTGCCGCGCTACCGGAACCACCGCGCCGTGCCCGGCGTGGACACGCACGAGGGCGTCCCGGTGCTCTACCCGCGCAAGCTCACGCTGCCCGGGGCCCGCCTGGGCCACCGCAACGCGCACGCGATGCGCGCGGCGCTCGCCAAGCCGCTGCGGACGGTCTTCTCCCGCTGGCCCTTCGACGTGATCCACGCCCACATGCTGGTGCCGGACGGCTGGGCGGCGGCGATGATCGGCCGCGAGCTCTGCGTGCCGGTGCTCGCGACGTCCCACCGGGCGGACGTCCTCGACATCCCGTCGCGCGGGGAGCGGTCGCGGGCGCAGGTGGCCGAGGCGGTGCGCGCGATCGACCAGATCACCGCGGTGAGCCGGGCGATCGCCGACGCGGCGGAGGGCCTCGCGGAGCCGATGCGGCCGGTCGAGGTGGTGCCGAACGGCGCCGACACCGCGGTGTTCATGCCGCGCGACCGCGGCGAGGCCCGCGCGCGCCTGGGCCTGGCCGACGACGGGCCGCTGATCACCTTCGTCGGGAAGCTGGTGCCCCGGAAGGGCGTGGACACGCTGATCGAGGCGATGGGCCTGCTGGCGGCCCGGCCGGCCGGCGCGCCGCGCCTGGCGATGGTCGGGATCGGGGAGCTGCGCCCGGGGCTCGAGGCGCGCGCGGCCGAGCTCGGCATCGCCGACCGGATCCACTGGGCCGGGAAGGTTCCCCACGACGAGGTGGCCTGGTGGATGGCCGCCGGCGACCTCTTCGTGCTCCCCTCGCTCAGCGAGGGCCTGCCGACCGTGATCTGCGAGGTGATGAGCTGCGCCCGGCCGGCGGTGGCCACCGCGGTCGACGGCACGCCGGAGATCGTCCGCGACGGCGAGACCGGCCTGCTGGTGCCCCCGCGCGACGCAGCCGCGCTGGCCGGCGCGCTGGCGCGGCTGGTGGACGACCCGGAGCTCGCCTGCCGCATGGGCGACCGGGCGCTCGAGATCGGCAGGGAGACCTACACCTGGCACGCCAACGCGGTCCGCACGGCCGAGCTGTACCGGGCCATCACGCAGTGATGGCGCCCGCCGTGGTGCTCCAGGCGTCGGGTCCGAACGCCCTCGGGATCGTGCGCAGCCTCGGCCGCGCCGGCGTCCCCGTGATCGCCTGCGACCACGACCCGCGCGCGCTCGGCCTGCTGTCGCGGTACGCGCGCCCGGCCCTGACCGCCGACCCGCTCACCGCCCCGGACCGCTTCGTCGAGGACCTGATCGCGCTCGGGCGCGGCCTGCCCGAGAGGGGCGTGCTGTTCGCGACGCACGACGAGGCGATCGCCGCGATCGGGCCGCGCGAGGCCGAGCTGGCCGAGTGGTTCCACCGCCCCTGGAGCCCCTGGTCGTCGATGGAGGCGATCATGGACAAGGGCCACCAGCACGCCGCGGCGCGCGAGATCGGGATGCCCGTGCCGGCCACGATCGAGCCGGCCGGCGAGGACGACGTGCGCGCCGCCGCCCGCGAGCTGCGCTTCCCGGTGATCCTGAAGCCGCGCTACGCGCCCGAGTTCCGCCGGCGGTTCCGAGCCCAGGTGCTCCAGGCGGCCTCGGCCGAGGAGCTGCTGCGCCGCTACGAGGAGGCGGCGCCCTACGGCCCGCAGATCTCCGAGGTGATCCCCGGGGGCGACGACTGCCTCTGGACGCTCGGCAGCTACCGCGACGCCGAGGGCCGCCCGCTCGCCAGCTTCACCGGCCGCAAGCTGGGCCAGTGGCCGCCGCGCTTCGGGACCGCCCGCGCGGCCGAGGCGCGCTGGGACCCCGGCCTGGCGGAGCGCGGGCACCGGCTGCTCGACGCGCTCGGCTTCCACGGCATCTCCCAGGTCGAGGTGAAGCGCGACCCGCGCGACGGCCGCGACCACCTGATCGAGGTCAACCCGCGCTCATGGCTCTGGATCGCCCTGGCCACCGCGGTCGGGGTGAACCTGCCGCAGGCCTGCCACCTCGACGCGATCGGGGCGCCCCGGACCCGGCCGGCGGGTCACCGCGGCAACCGCCGCTGGATCCTCACCGGCAAGCACGTGGTGGCGAGCGCGCGCGAGATGCGCGCCGGCCGCTACTCGCCGCTCGCGTTCCTGGCCTCGGTGCGCCCGCCGATCGCCGACGGGGTGATCGACCTGCGCGACCCGCGGCCGGCGATCGCGCTCTACGGCAGGATGCTCCGCCGTGGCTGAGCCGCTCCGCATCGCCGTCCGGGACGCCCTCCCGGACTTCCTCCCCCGCGCCCGCTGGGTGCTGGAGACCCTGGCCGAGGGTCTCGGCCGGCGGGCGGCCTTCGTCGACGCCGAGCCCGACCTCACCTACGCCCCCGAGCGCCCCGGGGGCGGCGTCTGGATCCCGATGCAGCGCGACGCCCAGGACTTCTTCGCCGGCCCGGGGGTCTTCCCCGGCGAGGCGGTCCACGGCGCCGGCGAGCTCACCCTGCTCTTCCCGCCGGCGACGCTCGCGCCCGGGCCGGGCGAGCTGCCGGGCGACGTCGTCGCGAGCGCCTTCTACCTGCTGGCGCGCTGGGACGAGCTGCGCGTGACCGTGCGCGACGACTTCGACCGCCTGCCGCTCGCCGAGAGCGCCTTCGGGCGCATCGCCGGCCTCGACCTGGAGGACCCGCCCGTCGAGGGCTACCTGGCCGCCCTGCGCCGGGCGCTCGGCATCCCCGAGCCCGAGGCCTGGGGCATCGCGCTCACCCACGACATCGACCGCATCCGCCGCCGCACCGCGCGCGGCGCGGCCGCGGTGGCCCGCCGCTCCGGCCCGAGCGGGCTGGCCCGCCTGGCCCTGCGCGACCCCTGGGACAACCTCCCGGACCTGCTCGAGGCGAGCTCCAGCCGCGGCCTGGCCCCCACGGTCTTCCTGATCGGGCGCAACCGAGACCGTCTGGACGGCACCCCCCGGCGCACCTACGAGCGCACCCGGCCGGCGATGGCCGCCGCGGTGCGCGCCGCCGGCGGCGAGGTGGGCCTGCACGCGTCCTTCGCCTCCAGCGCGTCCGGCGAGGAGCTCGCGCGGGAGCTCGGGTCGCTGCGCGCCGAGGCCGGCGAGGTGACCGGCGTCCGCTACCACTACCTGCGCTTCCGCTACCACGAGAGCGTGCGCTGGCTCGAGGCCGCCGGCGCGTCGTACGACGCCAGCCTGGGCTTCAGCGAGGCCCCGGGCTTCGCCGCCGGCATCGCCCGGCCCTTCCGGCCCTGGCTGGTGGGCGAGGAGCGGCCGGCGCGCCTGCGCCTCCTGCCGCTGGCCGTGATGGACACGGCGCTCTGGAGCCGGCTCGGCCTGGACGCCGAGGCCGCCCGGGAGCGCGCGCTGGCGGTGCTCGACCGGGTGCGCCTCGCCGGGGGCCGCGTGAGCCTGCTGTGGCACAACACCGCCTTCGCCGACCCGCGGTCGCCGGGATACGGGCCGCTGTGGGGCGACCTGCTCGACGAGCTGGCGGCCCGCGGGGCGACCCTCGGCACCGCCGCGGCGATGGCGGCCGAGCCGGAGGACGAGCCCGCGGAGGAGCCGGCCGCCCCGCGGCGCCTGGACGGCGTGCGCGCGCTTCACCTGACCACGGTGCACCGGCCGCGCGACGTGCGGATCTTCCACAAGGAGGCCCGCGCCCTGGCGGGCGCCGGCGCCCATGCCGCCGTGCTGGCCCCGCGCGAGCGGCCCGGCCGGGCCCGGCGGCTCGCCCTGGGCTGGCGCCTGGCCCGCGAGGCCGCCCGGCGTGGCGCCGACGTCTACCACGTGCACGACCCGGAGCTGCTGCCGGCCGCCCTCTGGCTGGCCCGGACCACCGGCAAGCCCGTGATCTACGACGTCCACGAGTACCTGGGCCAGACCGCGCGCACCAAGCGCTGGCTGCCCGGGCCGCTGCGCCTGCCGATCGCGCTGGCCGCCGAGCGGCTGGAGCGCGCCGGCGCGCGCCGCCTCGCCGCCGCGGTGGCGGTGAACCCGGACCTGGCCGCGCGCTTCGCCGCCGGCGGGGCCCGCGTCGCCAGCGTCGCCAACTCCCCCTGGGCCGCCGCCTTCGGCGAGCCGGCGCCGCCGGCCGCGGACCCGGTCGCGCTCTACGTGGGCGGCCTGGGCCCGCTGCGGGGTCTCGAGGTGATGCGCGCGGCCTTCCCGATGGTCGAGGTTCCGGGGGCCCGCCTGGTGCTGGCCGGCCCCGGGGATCCGGGCGCGCTGCCGCAGGGGGTCGAGCACCTGGGGGTGGTCGATCACGACGCGGTCCCCGGCCTGCTGGCCGGTGCGCGCGTCGCCTGGATCCCACTTCAGCGTCACGGTAACTACGATCGCGCGGTGCCGACCAAGCTGGTGGAGGCGATGGCCGCCGGGCGGCCCGTGGTCGCGAGCGATCTCGGGCGCATGGGGCGGATGGTGCGGGAGACCGGCTGCGGCCTGGTCGTCGCGCCCGATGACCCGCGGGCGCACGCGGCCGCGCTCACCGCGCTGCTCGCCGATCCCGACGAGGCGGCGCGCCTCGGCGCGCTCGGCCGGGCCGCCTTCCTGGACGGCATGAGCTTCGAGCGCGAGGCGCTCGCGCTGGTGGACCTCTACGCGCGGGTGCTCGGGCCATAGCCCACGTCCTGTACGTCTCGCAGTACTTCGTCAGCGCGGACCAGCCCGGGGGCGTGCGCCACTGGCAGCACACGCGCGCGCTGGCGCGGGCCGGCCACCGCGTCTCGGTCGTGACCTCCTACGTGCAGCACAAGGAGCGCACGATCCCGGAGAGGTACGCCGGCAGGCGGATCGTCCACGAGCGCGAGGACGGCCTGGACGTCTGGCGCACCTACTCCACCCCCTCCTACGGGCGCGACCTGCGCTCGCGCCTGGCCAACTACGGCACCTTCGCTTTCTGGTCGGCCCTCGCCGGGGCCCGCGCCGGCAAGCCCGACGTGGTCGTCGCCTCCTCGCCCTCGCTGCCCTCGGCGGCCGCGGCGGCGGCGCTGGCCCGGGCCCGCGGCGCGCGCTTCCTGCTGGAGGTGCGCGACCTCTGGCCCGACTCGGCGGTCGCGATGGGCCTCGTGCGCGACCCGCGCGTGATCGCCGCCGCACGCCGGCTGGAGCGCTACTGCTACCGGCGCGCCGACCGGATCGTCGCGCTCACCGAGGGGATCCGCGACGGCGTCATCGCCGCCGGCGTGAACCCGGCCAAGGTCGTCCTGATCACCAACGGGATCGACCTGGAGGTCGGGAACGGCGGCGCCCCGGCGGCCGTCCCGGTGCCCGACGACGCGTTCGTGGCCATGTACGTGGGCGCCCACGGCACCTACAGCTCGCTCGAGACCGTGCTGGACGCCGGCGAGCGGCTGCAGGACGACCCGGGCGTGCGGCTGGTGCTGGTGGGCTCGGGCGATCAGAAGGCCGGCCTGATGGCCGACGCCGAGCGGCGCCGGCTCGGCAACGTCACCTTCTGCGACCCGGTGCCGAAGCGCGCCGTGCCCTCCTGGCTGGCCCGGGCCGACGCCTGCCTGCTGCCGTACCAGGACCGCGAGCTCTTCGCGGGCGCGTTGCCGAACAAGGCCTTCGACTACCTCGGCGCCGGCCGGCCGATCGTGGCGTCCGCGCCGCGCGGCGAGCTGACCCGGCTGGTGGAGGAGGTCGGCTGCGGCGTCGCGGTGCCGCCCGAGGACGGCGCGGCCCTGGCCGACGCCGTGCGCGGGCTGGCCGCCGACCGCGAGGGCGCCCGCGCCATGGGCGCCCGCGGCCAGGCCCACGCGCGCGAGCACTACGACCGCGCGGTGCTGGCCGCCCGCTTCGTATCGACCGTGGAGTCGCTGCTCCCGTGACCGAGCACTCGCAGAACGGCGGCTGGACCGCCTACTCACCGTTCCCGTCGGCGCCGGTCGGGGGGCGGCTGAAGCGCGCCGCCGACCTGGCCGTCGCCGTGCCGCTGGCGTTCCTGCTGGCGCCCGTCATGCTCGGCATCGCGATCTGGATCCGGCGCGACTCCAAGGGTCCGGCCCTGTACCGCCAGCGCCGGGTGGGCCTGTGCGGCAAGCCGTTCATGCTCATGAAGTTCCGCACCATGGTGGTCGGGGCGGAAACGATGGGCGCCGGCCTGGCCGTGACCGCGGACGACGACCGGATCACCCGCGCCGGCGCGCTGCTGCGCCGGCTGTCGCTGGACGAGCTGCCGCAGCTCTGGAACGTGCTGCGCGGCGACATGAGCCTGGTGGGCCCGCGTCCGACGGTGCCGGCGCAGGTGGAGCGGTACACCGCGCACCAGCGGCGCCGGCTGGCGGCGCGCCCGGGCGTGACCGGGCTGGCGCAGGTGCGGGGGCGCAACGCGATCCCCTGGTCGGCGCGCATCGAGATCGACATCGAGTACGTGGAGCGCTGGAGCCCCCTGCTCGACCTGCGCGTGCTGGCCCGGACCGCCCTCGTGGTGCTCGGGCGGGAGGGGACCTACATCGGGGCGGGCGGAGGATTCGACCTGCCGGAGACCAACGGCTCCGCGGAGGAGGCTCGTGGCTGAGCTGAACGTGCTGTTGACCTGCGCCGGCCAGCGCGTGGACATCGTCCGCGCCTTCCGGGCGGCGCTGGACCGCGGGCCCCACCGCGGCCGCGTGATCGTGAGCGACCTCGATCCGCTGTCGCCCTCGCTCTTCGCGGCGGACCTGCGCATCGACCTCCCGGCGGTGGACGACCCGGGCTACGGGGAGGCGGTCGCCGCGGCCTGCGGACGCGAGGGCGTCCGGGTCGTGATGCCGCTGACCGACCTGGACCCGGTGGTGCTGGCCGAGGCCGCCGGGGCGATCCGCGCCGCGGGCGCCGAGGTGCTCCTCCCAACCCCCGAGGTGGCGCTCGGCTGCCAGGACAAGTGGGCCTGCCACGAGATGCTGCTGGCGCGCGGGCTCCCCTCGCCGCCCACCTGGCTCCCCGGCGCGGTCGACCCGGCCGAGCTGCCCTACCCGGTGCTGATCAAGCCGCGGCTGGGCTTCGCCGGGCGGCACATCTATCGCTGCCGCGACCAGCGCGACCTGGCCTTCTTCCTGGGCTACACCCCGGCCGAGAGCGTGATCCAGCAGGCGCTCGGCGGCCTCGAGTTCAGCATCGACTGCCTGGGCGACCTGGACGGCCGGGCGCTCGGCGCCGTGCCGCGGGCGATGATCCAGAGCAAGGGCGGCGAGCAGATCAAGGGCGAGACGCTCGACGACCCCCAGCTGGTGGAGCTCGGCGCCAGCGCGGTGGAGGCGCTCGGGCTCTGCGGCCCCAGCACGGTCCAGTGCTTCCGCGAGGACGGGCGGATCCTCGGCATCACCGACATCAACACCCGCTTCGGCGGGGCGTTCCCGCTGCCCCAGGCCGCCGGCGCCGGCTACCCGGACATGATCCTCGCGATGGCCGCCGGCGAGCGGCCGGCGACCCGGGTGGGCCGCCACGAGCCCGGCGTGGTGATGACCCGCTTCCTCGACCAGACGCTCCTGCGGCGCGGACCCTCCGGGTTCGAGGCCGCCGGGGCGGCTCGCTAAGGTCCGTCGACTTGGATCGCGAGATCACCCTTCGCGACTACGGCCGCGTGCTCTGGAGCGGCCGGTGGCTGATCGTCGCCGCGGCCGTCGCCGCGGCGTTCGTCGGGCTGGTGCTCAGCTTCGTCTCGTCGACCACCTACACCGCCACGGCCGAGGTCTTCCTGGGCCAGCCCACGACGGTCTCCGGGACCCCGGTGCAGACGCCCCTGACCAGCGCCGCGACGGCGGCGGACGTGCTGCGCCGCGACGACCTGGTCAAGCGCGTGGCCGAGCAGGCCGGCGTGTCGGCGGCCCGGGTGAAGCGCAACTCCGCGATCGAGGTCCCGCGCGGCCAGGGGGCCCAGAGCCAGCCCTCGCTGGCGACGATCACGGTCAAGGACTCCAGCCGCATCCACGCCAAGGACATCGCCCGGGCGTATGCCGAGGTGGCGCTCGCGGAGGCCGAGACCGGGTTCCGCGACGTGACCGGCGCCTACCGCAGCCGGCTGGCGAGCTCACGCGCCGAGGTCACCCGGCTGGAGAACGAGATCGACCTCTTCCAGCGCCAGGTGCAGGCGAGCCAGGGCTCGCCGGCGTTCCTCTCCTGGCAGATCCTGCTGAGCAACGCGCAGGACCAGCTGTCGATCGCCCAGACCGCGGCCAGCGAGCAGCAGATCCTCCTGGCCAAGGCCAATCAGTCCGAGGCGCCGCGGATCAACGAGATCCCCGAGGGCGTGCGCTCCTCGTCGAGCGCGAGGAACCGCCTCCGGACGGTGCTGATCGCGGGGATCATCGGCCTGCTGGTGGGCGTGATGGTGACCTTCGTATGGCGGGGGAGCCCGGCGGGGCGTGCGCGTCCCACGGCGTAGCGCCGCCACGGCGCTCGCCGCGGCGGCGGCGGTCGCGGTCGCCGGGTGCGCCGGCGGCGGCGACGGCGGCGACGCCGAGGAGGCCACGACGACGGCCGCGCCGCCGGCCGTCATCCGGGTCGTGGACGGGGACACCAAGCGGCCGGTCCGCGAGGCGACGATCCGGGCCATCGGGACGGGGGGGACCGAGGAGGCGAGCGGCGACGACCGGGGGACCGCCGAGCTGAGCCGGCCGGCGCGCACGGTCACCGCGCGCGCCCCGGGCTACGCCCCGGCGACCGCCCCGGTGCGCGGGACGCGCACCACGCTCGAGCTCTACCGGCCGGCGCTCCAGAGCCCGCAGTACGGCGGCGGGCCCGACCGGACCCGCCACGTCGCGGCGGTCGCCGTCGACCCGCCGAAGCCCGGGCGCAAGGCCGACTGGACCTTCGACGCGCGCACCCTGATCGAGTTCCCGCCCGCGGTGCAGGACGGCATCGCGGTCTTCGGGACCAACAGCGGCCGGGTCTTCGCGCTCGACGCCGACACCGGCAGGGTCGTCTGGGAGACGCGCCACCGGGGCGAGATCGCCGCGACCCCGGCGATCGCCGGCGGCTGGGCCTACGTCGCCTCGATGGACGGCGTCGTGGCCGCCTACCGCCTGCGCGACGGGAGGCGGCGCTGGACCTTCCGCACGAACAGCCCGGTCGAGAGCTCGCCGCTGGCGGTCGGCGGCACGGTCTACTTCGGCGACTGGACCGGGGCCCTGCACGCGGTCGACGCCGCCACCGGGCGGCGCCGCTGGGTCGCGTACGCCTCGAGCGCCATCAAGGGCGGCCCGGCGCTCGCCGGCCGGGCCGTGGTCGTCGGCGACTACGCCGGGAACGTCCTCGCGATCGACCGGCAGAGCGGCGCCCGCCGCTGGGTCTTCACCGGCGGCCGGCGCTTCTACGGCGGGCCGGGCGTGGCGGACGGCGTGGTGGTGATCGGCGACGTCGGCGGCTCGGTGTTCGCGCTGAACGCCCGCACCGGGGCGCTCCGCTGGCGCCACTCCACCGGGGGCTACGTCTACTCGAGCCCGGCGATCGCCGACGGGAAGGCCTTCATCGGCTCCTACAGCGGCCGCTTCGAGGCGCTCGACCTGCGCACCGGCGCGGTCCGGTGGAGCTTCGACGCGGGCGGGCGGATCTCCGGGTCTGCCACGGTGGTGGACGACGTGGTCTACACCGCGGTGCTCTACCGTCCCGGCGAGCCGCGGCGCACCTTCGGTCTGGACGTGCGGACCGGCGGGGTGCGCTATCGCGGCAGCGACGGGCGCTACTCGCCGGCCGTCGCGGCCGGGCGCACGCTCTACCTGATCGGGACCCGCCTGCTCTATGCCTACCGAGACCGCGCGGCCTAGGCGGCGCCTCGCCGTCCTCGCGGCGCTCGGAGCGGTCGCGCTGATCGCGCTGGGCATCCTGACGCTGGGCCTCTGGCAGGGGTGGTTCGACCCCAGCAGCCAGCGGGGCACCGCGGAGGGCTTCGAGCGCGGCGAGGGGCCGGCCGGCGACCCGCGGGGCGAGGCGTGGCCCGAGTACGGCCGGGTCCCGGCCCGCACGCGGGCCAACCCGGCGCTCGACCTGGAGCCGCCCTTCACCGAGGCCTGGCACCACGACGCGGGCGCGCTGCTCGAGTTCCCGCCGGTCGTGGCCCACGGCCTCGCGACCGTGGGGACCAACGCGGGGCGGGCCATGGCGATCGACATCCACACCGGCGCCGAGCGCTGGAACGTCGCGCTGCGCGGCCGGGTCGCCTCGTCGCCGGCGATCGTCCCCGCGCCGCCCGGGGGCGGCCCGCCGCTGGCGCTGTTCAGCACGATGAAGGGCGACCTGGTCGCGCTCGACCTGGCCACGGGGGCCGAGGAATGGCGCTACTCGGCCGGCGCATCGATCGAGTCCTCGCCGCTGATCGCCGACCGCTCGGCCTACGTCGGCACGCTCGACGGCCGCGTGCTGCGGATCGACCTGGCGACGCACGAGACGGTCTGGGAGGCGCGCGCCGCCGGGCAGGTGAAGGCGAGCCTCGCCCTCAGCGGGCCCAACGTGGTCGTGGGCGACTACGCCGGCCGGATCACCGCCTTCACCCGCAAGGACGGCGCGGTGGTCTGGCAGGCGACCAGCCCGGGCCCGCGCCTCGCGGGGTCGGGGCGCTTCTACGCCGGGCCGGCGGTGGCCTACGGGCGGGTCTACGTGGGCAACGTGAACGGCTACGTCGTGGCGCTCGACGCCGACACCGGCGCCCTGGCCTGGACGCGCGCCCTGGGCGACTACGTCTACTCGAGCGCGGCCGTCGCCGACGAGACGGTCTACGTCGGCAGCTACGACGGCGGCCTCTACGCGCTCGACGCGGTCACCGGCGAGGTGCGCTGGCGCTACGACGCCGGCGAGCGGATCTCCGGCTCGGCCTCCGTGATCGGCAAGCTGGTCTACGTCTCGACGCTGGCGCGGATCCCCAAGGAGGGGAAGACCGTCGGCCTCGACGTCCTGACCGGCGCCGAGCGGATGACCCTCCCGGACGGGCGCTACAGCCCGGCGGTCGGGGTCAACGGCATGCTGATCCTGACCGGCATCCGCACGCTGTACGGCCTGCGCCCGGAGGCCGGAGGGTGAACCGGGCATGACCGTCGGGCGCCTCGCGCGCGCGGCGGCGATCGTCGCGGTGCTGGGCCTCGCGTCCCGCGTGCTGGGCTACGTCCGCGAGGCGGTGCTGGCCGGCGCCTACGGCGCCTCGGCC
Organism: Miltoncostaeaceae bacterium; assembly: GCA_033856535.1. Taxonomy (GTDB): domain Bacteria; phylum Actinomycetota; class Thermoleophilia; order Miltoncostaeales; family Miltoncostaeaceae; genus JAWVEV01. The sequence goes on from JAWVEV010000039.1 coordinate 13,727, forward strand.
GAGGCCGACGCGTTCGTGGCCTCGCTGCTGATCGTCAACTCGATCGCGGCGATCCTGCTCTACACGCTGGTCACGCTGGTGATCCCGGTCTTCCAGCGCGAGCGCGCCGAGGGCGGCGAGGACAGCGCCTGGAGGCTGATCTCGGCCGCCGCCGCGTGGGTCGGCATCGGCCTGATCGCGCTCTCGTCGATCGTGGCGCTCTGGCCCGAGGGCCCGGCGGCGCTCTTCGCCTTCGACGGGCAGCGGCGCGAGGACGCCGAGCAGCTCATCCGGATCATGTCGCCGGCCCTCGCCCTGCAGGGCTTCTCGGCGCTCTTCACCGCGATGCTCCAGATCTACGGCCGCTTCGCCGGCCCGGCCGCGGTCGGCATCGCCTTCAACCTCGGGATCATCGTCGCGATCGCGATCGGGGGCGGCCACATCGGCATCGCCGCCGCCGGCTGGGGCGTGGCGGCCGGCGCGACGCTCCAGGTGCTGCTGCAGCTGCCGCAGTTCCTGCGGATCATGCGGGGCGGCGGCGTGCGGCCCGCGATCACCCACCCGGGCCTGGCGGGGATGGCGGTGCTGGCCCTCCCGGTCCTCGGCGCCAGCCTCCTGCAGCAGGTCAACAACTTCACCGACAAGCTCTTCGCATCGACGCTCGCGTCCGGCAAGGTCGCGGCGCTGAGCTACGCCAACGCGCTCGGCCAGGCGCCGCGGGCCCTCCTGCTGCTGCCCCTGATGACGCCGATCTTCCCGCTTGTCGCGCGCCTGATGGGCGAGGGCCGGCGGACCGAGGCGATCACCGCCTTCCGCCGCGTGGCGGGCCTGATCGGCCTGGTCGCGATGCCGGCGTCGATCGTCGTGATGCTCTTCCCGCAGGAGATCGCCCAGCTCGCCTTCGGCTACCGGAAGTGCGACGACCGGTGCGTCTCGTGGACCGCCGACCCGCTGCGCTGGTACGGGCTCGCGGTCTGGGGCGGCTTCTTCTCGTACCTCTGCAACCGCACGATCTCGGCGGCCAACCGCCAGGGCGACATCGTCTGGGCCACGGTGGTCACCGTCGGGGTGACGATCGGGCTCGACCTCGTCCTCCTGGGGCCGATGGAGCAGGCCGGCCTGGCCCTCGCGGCCGCGATCGGCATCTACTTCAACGTCGTGATGCTGCTGTTCATCCTGCATACGCGGGTGGGCGGGGTCGGCATGCGCGCGCTGGCGCGCCAGCACGCGCGGCTGGGCCTGGCGGCGCTGATCACGGGCGCGGCCCTGGTGCTGCTGGAGTACCCGCTGCCCACCGGCGGCGGCTCGCTCGACATCGCCGCGCCGCTGCTGGCCAAGCTGGCGATCGCGACGGTCGTACAGATCGCGGCCGCCCGGGTCCTGGCCCCGGTCGAGCTGCGCGAGGCCCGTGACGCCGCCCTGGCGCTGGTGCGCCGCCGGCGCCGCCCGGCCGCCCCCCCGCCCGCAACCTGACCCCCGGGGGGCCGCTTCGCGGCCGGAACCCCCCGATGGTGCATGGCACGGCGATCCGGGCGCCGCTAACGTTGTGCCGATGCCTACCTCCCTCGTGACCGGCGGGGCCGGATTCCTCGGCTCCCATCTCTGCGATCGCCTGCTGGCCGAGGGCCACCGGGTGATCTGCGTCGACAACCTGGACACCGGGACGCTCGAGAACATCGAGCACATCCGGACCCGGGACTTCACCTTCCTGCAGCACGACCTGACGCTGCACCTGGAGCTCGCCGAGCCGGTGGACTACGTCTTCCACCTGGCCTCGCCCGCCAGCCCGATCGACTATCTGCGCCTGCCGCTGCACACCCTCAAGGTGGGCTCCTACGGCACGCACAACGCCCTCGGCCTCGCCAAGCGCCACCGCGCCCGCTTCCTCATCGCCTCGACCAGCGAGGTCTACGGCGACCCCAAGGAGCACCCCCAGACCGAGACCTACTGGGGCCACGTGAACCCGATCGGGCCGCGGGGCGTCTACGACGAGGCCAAGCGCTACGCCGAGGCGCTCACGATGGCGTACCACCGCCAGCAGGGCGTGGACACGCACATCGTGCGGATCTTCAACACCTACGGCCCGCGGATGCGGCCGCACGACGGCCGGGCGATCCCGACCTTCCTGCGCCAGGCGCTCGCGGACAAGCCGATCACGGTCTTCGGCGAGGGCGACCAGACCCGCTCGTTCTGCTACGTGTCGGACCTCATCGAGGGCTTCATGCGGCTCATCGAGAGCGACTACCACGAGCCGGTCAACATCGGGAACCCGGGCGAGTTCACGATCCTCGAGCTGGCCGAGGTGATCATCAAGCTCACCGGCAGCCGCTCGCAGATCGTCTACGAGGCCCTGCCCCAGGACGACCCGACGGTCCGCCGGCCGGACATCACCCTGGCCCGCCGCCTGCTGGGCTGGGAGCCCAAGGTGGAGCTGGAGCAGGGCCTGCGCATGACCCTGGCCTACGGCTCGGAGCTGCCCGTCGTCACCAGCTGAGCCGACCGCGGGCGGCTCGCCCGATCCGGGCGGCCCCGCCGCGGTCGCGCGCGGCCTCGTCAAGTCCTTCGGCCCCGCCCGCGCGGTCGACGGCATCGACTTCACCATCGGCCCCAGCGAGTGCTTCGGCTTCCTGGGGCCGAACGGCGCGGGCAAGACCACGACCATGCGGATGCTGGCGTGCATGTCGCCCCGCGACGGCGGGGAGCTGTCCGTGCTCGGCATGGACCCCGAGCGCCACCCGCGCGAGATCAAGCGCCGGCTGGGCGTCGTGGCCCAGGACGTCAACCTGGACCTCGAGCTCACCGTCCGCGAGAACCTCCTCGTCTACGCGCGCTACTTCGACCTGCCGCGCGCCGAGGCGGCGGCCCGGGCGCAGGAGCTGCTCGCGTTCGTGGGCCTCTCCGAGCGCGCCGGGGACGCGGTGGACAAGCTGTCCGGCGGCATGCGCCGGCGCCTGCAGATCGCCCGCGCGCTGGTCAACCGGCCGCGCATGGTGCTGCTCGACGAGCCCACCACCGGCCTCGACCCGCAGGCCCGGCACGTGGTCTGGGAGCGCCTGCGGGCGCTGAGGCGCCAGGGCGCCGCGCTGGTCCTCACCACCCACTACATGGACGAGGCCGCCCAGCTCTGCGACCGGATCGTGATCATGGACGGCGGCCGGATCGTCCGCGAGGGCACGCCGGCCGGGCTCGTGGCCGAGGAGGTCGGCCGCGAGGTCCTGGAGCTGCGGCTGGCGCCGGCGGACATCCCGGGCCTGCTGGCGCGCCTGGACGGTCGCGCCCGCGGCCATCAGGTGGAGGGCGACCTGCTGCTGCTCTTCTCGGACGACGCCGAGGCCCTCCACGCCGAGGCGCGCGCGACCGGGATCGGGATGGAGCTCCAGGCCGCCCGGCGGGCCGGGCTGGAGGACGTCTTCCTCGCCCTCACCGGCCGGAGCCTGCGCGAGCACTAGCCGAGCGGCGCGGAGTCCTTCTCCGCCGGCGCCGGCACGGCCGGCTCCTCCGGCGGCGGGGCGCCGGCGCGCCGGTTCCAGATCGCGCGGACGGTCGCCCTCGTCCTGGCCCGGCCCTCGGCGGTCGTCAACAGGTGGATCAGCGTCGGCGCCACCGAGACGGTGATGATCACCCCGATGATCGGCAGCAGATAGCGGTCGATGTGCGGGATCCGCGCGCCGAGGAAGTAGCCCATCCAGCTCAGGCCGAAGGCCCAGATCGCCCCGCCCATCAGGTTGTAGGCGAGGAAGGTGCGGTACCGCATGCTGCCCACGCCGGCCAGGATGGGGGCGAACGTACGTACGATCGGCACGAAGCGGGCCAGCACGATCGTCTTCCCGCCGTGCCTGGCGTAGAAGGCCTCGGCCGTGCCGACGTGGGCGCGGTCGAGGAGGAGCGCGCCCCGGCGCGAGAAGATCGACGGGCCGAAGCGCTTGCCGCACCAGTAGCCGAAGCTGTCACCGGTCACCGCCGCGATGAACAGCATCACCGAGAGCGGGCCGATGTCGAAGAGCCCCTGCGAGGCCAGGAAGCCGGCGGTGAAGATCAGGCTGTCGCCCGGGAGGAAGAAGCCGATCAGCAGCCCGGACTCGGCGAAGACGATCAGGAACAGGCCGACGTAACCGGCCGTCTCGATCAGCGACGTCAGGTCGATCGCAGGCAGGGAATGCCCTCTCCGTGGGGTGCGTGCGCGAGCGGGCCCGTGCGGGGCCGTCCGCCAGGGTAGTGGACCCGCGCGCGCTCACGAACCCCCCGAACAGCGGGGAGAAAGGGCTAGGCCGCGCCGCCCTCGCCCGCGCTCCAGCGCTCCCGCTCCCACAGCGGGGGGCCGCCGAAGGCGCGCGCCAGAATGATGCCCAGCTGGTACAGGATGATCTGGGGGATCATCAGCATGATCATGCTGAAGGGGTCGCCTCCGGGCAGCACCGCCGCCAGCACCGCGATCGCCACGATCGCCAGGCGCCAGTTCTTGCGGAACTGCGCGGCGGTCACGACGCCGATGCGCGCAAGCGCGAGCATCGCCACCGGGACCTCGAAGATCAGCCCCGAGCCGAGCAGCAGCGTGGTCGCGAAGCCGAAGTACTCGCCGGCGCGACGCTGCGTGTTGAAGGTCTCGTCGCCGAAGCCGAGCAGGAAGTCGAGCGCCACCGGCAGCACCAGGAAGTAGCCGAAGGCCACGCCGGCGAGGAAGAGCGAGGAGACCCCGCCCACGACGGCCAGCATGATCCTCCGCGGCTGGTCCTGCACCGCCGGGATCACGAACGCGTAGAGCTGGTAGAGCCAGACCGGCAGCGCCGCGATGATCGCGGTGTAGAAGCAGATCTTCAGGATCGTGACGAAGGGCTCGGTGGGCGAGAGCGTCAGCAGCTCGTTCTGCCGGTCGTCGTCCAGCGGGTAGGTGAGGATGTCCAGCAGGTGCTGGTTGAAGGCGTAGGCCGCGATGAAGGCCAGGACCAGCGCGGCGAGCGAGATGACCAGCCGGTTGCGCAGCTCTTGGAGGTGCTCGACCGCCGAGAGGCGGTCCTCGGGCAGCACCCGCCGCAGCAGCTTCGGCCGCACGCGAAGGCGCGCCATCAGGCGGGGCCCTCGTCCCGCGGCGGGGCATCCGGCGCGGCGGTGGTGGGCGCCGGCGTCCCGGCCGGCACCACGACGCCCTCGAGCACGTCGTCGTCATCCGCCGGGCGGGGCGCGGCGGCGCCGGCGCGCGGCGCGGGCGCCGGGGCATCCGGCTCCATCGAGACGACGGACTTGAACTCGCGGAGGCCGCGGCCCAGCTGGCGTCCGATCTCGGGCAGTCGCTTCGGCCCGAAGACCAGCAGGGCGATCACGGCGACCATCAGGATCTGGATCGGAGAGATGTCGAACACGGGTCCCGGGCGGTTCGGGGTCGGATCGGCCACGGTAGCGTAGCCAGGGCTCCCGGAACCGGCCATCCGGCCGTTCCGTGCCCACGCCAGCTCATACGCGCGTCGGGCGTCCCCGGATTGGTACGGTTCCGCGATGCCCGATCCGACGGTCGACGCCGTCGTGCGCCAGATGCGCGACGCGATCATCGACAACGACCTGAAGCTGTTGTCGATCGTGAACACCCGCCTGGAGCTGGTCCGGCGCCTCCGCGCCTACAAGCTCTCCCAGGGGATCGAGTTCGTCGACCAGGCCCGCGAGGACTGGATGCACCGGTACCTCTCGGCGGCCAACCGCGGCCCGCTCTCCGACGAGGGCCTGCACGACATCTACGGCCGGCTGCTGGACCTCACCAAGAACGAGATCGCCCGCGACGCGGGCTGATCCCCGGGCCTAGCCCTCGGTCCGGAAGTCCTCCGGGCTGACCGTGTCGAGGAAGTCCTTGAACTTCTCGACCACCTCGTCGGTGTCCTCGACCTCGTGCTCGAACTCGATGCCGCTCTCCTCGATCACCTTGTCGGCGGCGAAGATCGGCGCGTTCGTGCGGACGGCGAGGGCCAGGGCGTCGCTCGGCCGGGAGTCGACCTCGATCTCGTTGGCCGACGAGCGGAGCGTGATCATCGCGTAGAAGGTGTTCTCGCGAAGCTCGGTGACCGTGATCTTGGCGATCTCGGCGTTGAGCTCGCCCAGCACGTCGTTGAGCAGGTCGTGCGTCATCGGCCGGGGCGTCTCGGCGCCCTGGAGCTTCATCAGGATCGCGGCGGCCTCCGCGTGGCCGATCCAGATCGGGAGGAAGGTGTTCCCCGTCACGGTCTTCAGCAGCACGATGGGCTGCTTGCCGACCATGTCGAAGCTCACGCCGTAGATCACCATCTCCTGCATGGTGTCCTCGCTTTCCTCCGGCCCCGGTGGGCGGCCGACGCGGGCCATTATATGACGCTTCCTCCAGCCGACCTCCCGGCGCGGGAAGCCGGCCCGCGTGGCCCCAGCGCCCCGGGGTTGCTCGCAAGGCATACGGCCCCGTGGCGCGGGGGGACACGCTCCGCGTGGCCCCAGCGCCCCGGGGTTGCTAGCCTTCCCGGCCGGACTTCCGGGGCGATTAGCTCAGTCGGTTAGAGCGCATCTCTGATAAGGATGAGGTCCCTGGTTCGAATCCAGGATCGCCCACCTGCACGTCCGTTCCGGTGAGGCAGCCGCCTCCCGGGAACGGCGCGGCCCGGACCGGCAGCGTCCTCGTCGTGGACGACCACGCGGTCGTCCGTGAGGGCCTGCGGGCCGTGCTTGGCGCGGCCGCCGGCGTGGTGGTGGTCGGCGACGCGGGCGACGAGGAGTCGGGCATCGAGCTGGTCGGGCGGCGGCGCCCGGACCTGGTCCTGATCGAGCCGCGCATGCCCGGCATGGGCGGCGTGGAGGCCGCCCGGCGCATCGCGGCGCGCCACCCGGGGACGCGGGTCGCCATGTTCACGGCCCACGCCGACCAGGACCTCCTCTGGGAGGCGCTCGAGGCCGGCGCGCGCGGGTTCATCCTCAAGGACACCGAGAGCCCGGCCCTCGTCGCGGCCATCCGCCAGCTCCTGGCCGGCGAGATCTTCGTCGACCCGCGCCTGGCGCCCGAGTTCCTCGCGCCCGAGCCGGCGCCGCGCCCGGTCGAGGGCCCGCTGAGCTCCCGCGAGCGCGAGGTGCTCCAGATGCTCGCCGACGGCCTCTCGAACCGGGAGGTCTCCGAGCGCCTGGTGGTGAGCGCCGAGACGGTCAAGACGCACGTCAAGAACATCCTGGTGAAGCTGGAGGCCGACGGCCGCGCGCAGGCGGTCGCCATCGGCATCCGCCAGGCCCTGATCGAGTAGCGGCCTCCCGCGCCGGCGGTCCGGCGCGGAGCCTCACTCCCGGCCGGGCAGGCGCTCCAGGGCCGCCGCCAGGGCGGCCTCGTCCGGGAAGCGCAGCTCCACCACCACGGCGCCGCGCGCGGCGGCGCGCACGCGCGCGAGGGCGTCGAACGCCGCCGAGAAGCTCTCGCTGGCCTCGTCCGCCAGCGCCGGGGCGGATCGCTGCCGGCGGGCGGCGTCCGGCGCGGCGCTCCGCCGGGCGAGCGCCTCGGTGGCCCGCACCGAGAGGTCGTCCGCGACGACGCGCTCGGCCACCCGGCGCCGCGCGCGGGCGCCGTCGGCCATGAGGATCGCCCGGCCGTGGCCCTCGGTGAGCCGCCCGGTCGCGACGAGCTCCTGCACGTCGTCGGGCAGCTCCAGCAGGCGCATCAGGTTCGAGATGGCCGGCCGGCTGCGGCCGAGGCGCCCGGCGAGGACCGACGGTCCCTGGCCGAAGTCCTCGACCAGGCAGGCGCACGCCTGCGCGACCTCGATCGGGTTCAGGTCCTCGCGCACCAGGTTCTCGACCAGCGCCAGCTCGAGCCGCTCCCGCGGATCGGCCTCCCGCACCAGGGCCGGAATCCGCTCCAGGCCGGCGATCCGCGCCGCGCGCCAGCGCCGCTCACCGGCGATCAGCTCGTAGCCGCCGGGCTCGCCGCTCGGGCGCACGACCACCGGCTGCATCAGCCCGCTCTCGCCGATCGAGTCGGCCAGCGCCTGGAGCGCCTCCTCGCCGATGAGTGCGCGCGGCTGGTCCGGGTTGGGCCGGATCGCGTCGAGCGGCAGCTCGAGCAGCGCGGGGGCGGCCGCGGCCGGTGTCCCCTCGTCGCCGAGCAGCGCGGCCAGGCCGCGCCCGAGGCCACGGCGGCCGCCCGGGGTCTCAGCCACGCTCGGCGACCTCCTTGGCGGCCTCGAAGTAGGCGTCCGCGCCGGCGCAGTGCGGGTCGTAGCGGATGACCGGCTCGCCGTAGGAGGGCGCCTCGGCGAGGCGCACGTTCCGCGGCACGACGGTCTTGAAGGCGAGATCCGGGAAGTGCCGGCGCACCTCGGCGACGACGTCGCCGCTGACCCGGGTGCGCGCGTCGTGCATGGTCAGCAGCATGCCAGCCACGCGCAGGCCCGGGTTGAGCCGCCCGCGCACGCCGGCGATCGTCTCCATCAGCCGGGTGAGGCCCTCGAGCGCGTAGTACTCGCACTGGACCGGCACGATCAGCCGGTCGGCCGCCACCAGCGCGTTCAGCGTGAGCAGGTCGAGCGACGGCGGGCAGTCGATGAAGACGTACGGGTACTCGGCCCGGGCCGGCGCGAGCGCCGCCCGCAGCAGCCCCTCGCGCGCCGCGCGCGCCGGGAGCTCGACCGACGCGCCCGCCAGATCCTGGCTCGCCGGCGCCAGGTCGAGGTTCGGAACCCGCGTGGAGACGATGATCTCGGCCAGCGGGCGGCCATCGAGCAGCACGTCCGCCGTCGAGCCCTCGGGGTCCCGCACGCCCAGGCCGCTGCTCGCGTTGGCCTGCGGATCCACGTCGACCAGGAGCACCCGCGCCCCGGCCTCGGCCAGGCAGGCCGCCAGGTTCACGGCGGTCGTGGTCTTGCCGACGCCGCCCTTCTGGTTCGCGACGGCGTAGATCACGCGGCGGCGGCCAGCGGTCGCTTGGCCGCCCGCCCCGCGCGCCGCGGGTAGCGCGCCGGGGTGGGGGCGGTCTTCTCGAAGAGCTGCATCGCCCGGCGCGCGCCGGGGAACGGCGCCAGCCGCACCGGCGGGCGGGGGGTCAGGCCCAGCTCGCGGGCCGCCGCGACGGCGTCCGCCTCGCCGGCCGGCGCGATCGGGAGGGTGCGCCAGAGCGCGACGAAGCCGCCCACCGCGACCAGCGGCGCGGCGAGCTCCAGCGCGACGGGCGGGGGCCCGAGGGCCCGGGCGACGGCCAGCGGGTGCCGTTCCCGCTCCTCGCGGGCCAGGTGCTCCGACCGATCGGCCACGACGCGGACGTTACGCAGATCGGCGGATGCCCGTCGAAGCCAGTCGGCCTTGCGCCCCTCGCTCTCGACGAGCGTCACGGCCAGCTCCGGGCGCGCGTGCGCCAGCGCCAGGCCGGGGAACCCGGCACCGCTGCCGAGGTCCAGAAGACCCTCCGCGCCGGCGATCTCGGGCAGCGCGAGGGCGGCCAGGCTGTCGGCCAGATGCCGGTCGAGGCCGTCGTCCAGGCCCTCGATCGCGGTCAGGTTCTGCGGCTCGAGCGCGAGGCGGTCGAGCAGCGCGACCAGGGCGCCCGCCGCGGCCGGCTCGAGGGCCACCCCGATCCCGGCGCAGCGCTCCACCAGGCGCGCCGCCGGCCCGGATCGGCCATGCGTTTCACGTGAAACCATCGAGGGTGGGGGTGGGCCGCCGCCGCGGCCGGCGTCAGTCCGCCGGGTCGGCCGGCTCGACGATGATCCGGCGTCGGGGCTCCTCGCCCTCGCTGCGCGTGACCACGTCGGTGCGCCCCTGGAGCGCGAGGTGGACGATGCGCCGATCGTGCGGCGTCATCGCGTCGAGCTCGATCTCCTCGCCGTACTCGACCGCCTCCTCGGCCGCCCGCAGGGCGAGCTCCTCGAGCGCGGCGGCGCGGCGGGCGCGGTAGCCGCCCGCGTCGACCGTCACGCGGCGGCGGGCGCCGCCCTCGGCGCGGCTGACGATCTGGGTGGCGAGGTACTGGATGGCGTCGATGGTCCCGCCGCCCTTGCCGACCAGCGCGGTGACGTCCTCGCCGTCCATCGCGCCGACGACCGTGCCCTCCTCGCCGGGGGTGACGGCGATCCGCGCCTCGACGCCGAACCCGCGGGCGACGGCCTGCAGCGTCTCGGCCAAGGCGCGCGCCCCGGCGCCCATCTCGGCCAGCTCCTCGGGGATCCCGTCCTCGCTCATCGCTTCTTCTTCGCCGTTTTTCGGTTTGCCGATGCCGGGCGCGCCGGGCGGCCCGCGTCCTTGGGCCGCGGCTGGCGGCGGCCACCGGCCGGCCGTGCGCCGGCCGAGGCCGGCTCGGCCGCGTCGGCGCCGTCACCGGCGCCGTTGGCCTCCGCGGCGGGCTCGAGCGCGGGCGCCTCCGGGGCCTCGGGAGCCTCCCGGGCCTCCGGCGCCTGCTGCGGCTCGGGCGCCTCGACCGCCTCCGCGAGGGTCACCTCGGCCCCTCCGTCCGCCTCGTCCGGGCGCCGCCCGCCGCGGCGGCGCTTGCGCGGCGTGGACCGCGCCTCCGGCTCGGGCGTCTCCTCGACCAGGGCCGTCGCGGTCGGGACCTTGGAGGGGGTGCGCGACCCCTTCTTGCCCGCGTCGCTCGGCAGCTGGGCGATGTGGAGGCCGATCTTGTGCCGCATCACCAGCTGCTGGCCGGCGGTCCACACGTTGGTGGTCATCCAGTACAGGACCAGGCCGGCCGGGACCGGGAACTGCCAGACGAAGAACACGATCAACAGCGGCATGACGCGGAACAGCCGGCGCTGGATCTCGGGCATGCCGGGCGTCGCCGAGAGCTCCGTCGAGAGCAGCTGCGAGAGGCCGTAGATCGCCAGCACCACGAACGCGCCCCAGCCGATGTCGGTCAGCTGCTGGGTGATGTTCGGGATCACCCACATGAACGACAGCGGCGTGCCGTCCACGAACTCGTCCGCGGACCCCTTCAGCGTGTAGTAGAGCGCCAGGAAGATCGGGATCTGGGCGACCAGCGGCAGGCAGGAGGCGAAGGGGTTGACCTCCTTCTCCTGGTAGAACTCCATGAGCTTTTCCTGCTGCTTCTTGCGGTCGCCCTTGTACTTGGCCTGGATCTCCTTGAGCTCCGGCGCGACCTCCTGCAGCCGCCGCATCGAGCGGTACTGCTTGATCACCAGCGGCAGCAGCAGGCTCCGCACGATCACGGTCAGGACGACGATCGACCAGCCCCAGCTGAGGCCGGCGTTCTCGTGCAGGAACTCGAGGAGCGCGTGGAGCGGGCGCTCGAGCAGGTGGAGCGGGTTCACCGGCCGAACACCCGCTGGTCGGCGGGGTGGTCCACGCCGCCGTGGCTCCAGGGGTTGCAGCGCAGCAGGCGCCAGGCGGCGAGCACGACACCGCGCGCGGCCCCGAACTCACGGATCGCCTGGACCGCGTACTCCGAGCAGCTGGGGTGATACTTGCAGCGCTGCCCGAGCATCGGCGAGACCCCGCGCTGGTAGGCGCGGATGGGCAGGATCAGGATGCGCCTCAGGACGGGCCCTCCGCCCGCGGCGCCAGCCGCCCGGCGAGCTCGGCCAGCCGCTCGCCCACCGCGGCGCTCCCGCGCTCCTCGAGGTAGGCGGCCAGGCCCGGCCGCGCGATCGCCACGAAGTCCGTGCCCGCCGGCAGCGAGGGCGCCAGCTCGGCGAACCGCTCGCGCAGGACGCGCTTCACCCGGTTGCGCTCCACGGCGCCGCCCACCTTGCGCGAGACCGAGAGGCCCAGCCGCGGCGGCTCGGCCGTCGCATCCGGCCTGGTGAAGGCGTACAGCACCAGGTGCCGTCCGGCCGCCGAGCGCCCGCGCTGGTAGACCGCGTCGAAGTCGCCCGACCGGGTGATCCGGGCGCGCGACCGCGACCGCCCATCCGGGGGCGGGCTCGTGACGTGGCTCGGCGGCTGCTCCAGCGGACCGTCCCCATCCCGTTCGGCCGTCGCGCCCGCGCGACCGGGGGTCGCGGCGCTCACGTCCGTGCAGCGCCGTCAGGCGGAGAGCCGGGCGCGGCCCTTCGCGCGGCGGCGCTTGAGGATCGCGCGACCGGCGCGAGTGCTCATCCGCTTGCGAAAGCCGTGCGTCTTCTGGCGCTTGCGCCGGTTGGGCTGGTACGTCCGCTTCACGCGCCGCGCTCCTTCAGGGGGTGGGCGTCGGGGGGCGCGGCGGTCGGGAGGCATGCGTCGCCCCCGCCGCCGATCAAGGCCGCGAGCATAGCAAGGGTCCCTCGGGGCGGCTCGGCGGACGTGCCGCCCCGCCGCGGCCGGGGCCCCGCGCCAATACGCGCGCCCCGCCGATGGCGCCACCTCCGAGCGCACGCAACCCCCGCAAGGAGCGTCGATCCGGGGTTGTCCACAGGTGTGGAGACCCATGGGGAAAAGAGTGGGATCCCGTATGGTGACGGCGATCTCGCATGCGGCCGATGGGGACCTGAGGGGGTCTGGAACCGAATTTGGCCGCACTGACGGCCCTTTGTTCTCCACAGGCCGCGGCGGCCCCTTCCCCCGCTCCGGGGGGCCGGGTTAGAGTCCGCGCCCCGTCGTCCTCCAAGCGACTTATCGGGGTCCCCCACCGTGCCTCCAAAGCTCGCCCTCAGCTCGATCGAGCCTCATCGCCTTGCCCGTGGACGGGAGGGCATGGTCCGCCTCGCGGTCCACCGGGCGCCGACCCAGCCCCCCTTCGTGCGCGAGCTGCGGGCCGACGGCCCGGCCGAGCTGGTCGAGGCGGCCTTCACCGCCGCGGCCGAGGTCTCCTGCGTCCCGCCGCTGGCCGTGCGCGAGGTGGTCGAGAACCTGATCCACGCCGGCTTCGCCGACGCGCTGGTGAGCGTGCTTCACGACGGGCGGACGGTGCGCGTCTCCGACACCGGCCCGGGCATCGCGGACCGCGAGCGGGCGCTGCAGCCCGGCTTCAGCACCGCGACCGCCGACGAGCGGGTCGTGATCCGCGGCGTCGGCTGCGGGTTGCCGCTGGCCGCGGCCGTGCTCGCCGAGCGCGGCGGGCGCCTCGAGATCGCCGAGAACCTGGGCGGCGGCGCGGTCGTCACGCTCGAGCTGCCCGAGTCCGCCGGCGGCGCGGCCCCCCCTTCGGCCCCCGACGGACCCGACGAGGGCGCGCGCATGGTGCTCGCCCTGCTCCTCGAGCTCGGCGGCGCCGGCCCGGAGCGGCTCGCCGGGGAGCTCGGCATCCCGCTGGCCGAGTGCGGCCGGGAGCTGGTCCTGCTGGAGCACCGCGGCCTGGTGGCGCGCGAGCCGGGCGGGGCCCGGTCGCTCACCGAGGCCGGCCGCTCACTCGTCGCCACCCTCTTCTAGGAATCGTGCGTTGGCGATCGTGAGCGGGGCAACCCTGGAGCCGGTCTGGGACGAGGTCCGGACCCGGCTGCGCAGCACGCTCAACTCGGCGACCTACACCTTCGCCTTCGACCGGGTGCGCCCGGTGGGGCTCGACGACCGGCGCCTGACGATCGCGGTCGAGACCGATTTCGCCCGGAACTGGATCCGCCAGCGCTACATGGGGCTGCTGCAGGACGCGCTCTTCGAGGTCCTCGGCGCCGACCTCGAGGTCGAGGTGGTCGTCCAGCCCGCCGAGGCCACGGGCGGCGGCGGCGAGGACGCGCCCGGCCAGGCGGCGCTGCCCGCCCCGATCCCGCGACGCGCCCAGGGCCTGCAGCGGCGCTTCACGTTCGAGGCCTTCGTGACCGGCCCGTCGAACCGCTTCGCCCACGCCGCCGCGCTGGCGGTGGCCGAGGCGCCGGCGCGCGCCTACAACCCGCTCTTCATCTATGGCGGCGTCGGCCTGGGCAAGACCCACCTGCTGCACGCGATCGGCCACTTCGTCGACCGCAACCACCCCGAGCTCGCGCTGCACTACGTCTCGGTGGAGACCTTCACCAACGAGTTCATCAACGCCCTGCGCGACGGGGGCATGCGCTCCTTCAAGGACCGCTACCGCAACACGGACATCCTCCTCATCGACGACATCCAGTCGCTCCAGGGCCGCGAGCAGACCCAGGAGGAGTTCTTCCACACGTTCAACGCGCTGCACGACAGCGGCAAGCAGATCGTGATCTCCTCCGACCGCCCGCCCAAGGCGATCGCGACCCTCGAGGACCGGCTGCGCTCGCGGTTCGAGATGGGCCTGATCACCGACGTCCAGCCGCCGGACGTCGAGACCCGGATCGCGATCCTCCAGAAGCGCGTCCAGAGCGACGGCTACGAGATCCACGAGCCCGAGGTGCTGGCGGTGATCGCCCAGCGGGTGTCCGAGAACGTGCGCCGGCTGGAGGGCGCGCTGACCCAGATCGTCGCCGAGGCCTCGCTCAGCAAGCGCCCGATCACGGTCTCGCTGGCGACGGAGGTGCTCGGGAAGCTGCACCCCGGCGAGGGGGCCGTGCAGGTCGAGTCGATCCAGGGCGAGGTCTGCCGCTACTTCGGCGTGACGCGCGACGAGCTGACCGGCGCCAAGCGCACCCGGCGCATCGTCGCCCCCCGCCAGGTCGCGATGTACCTGAGCCGCGAGCTGACCGACGCCTCGCTGCCGGCGATCGGCCGCGCGTTCGGCGGCCGCGACCACACCACGGTCATGTATGCCGTGCAGAAGGTGGCCGCCCACATGGGCGACGAAGGCGAGCTCCTGACCGCGGTCCAGACCCTGCGGTCTCGACTCACCGGGGGCGGCGGCAAATAGCCTCGCGACGGGCCCCGGCAGTGGGCCCGAGGTACGGGAGGCTCACACGGCAGGGCCTGCGCAAAATTCCCGACCTCGACGGGCCCCGGCAGTGGGCCCGTCGCACGGGAGGGACTTGACGCTCGAGAAGTGCAACACCACCTCGGTGCCCGCTCCGGCGCGGGCCACCTCGAGGCGGTCGGCCAAGCGGTGCATGATCAGACGGCCGCGGCCGCGCAGGCTCTCGTCGGGCGGCGCGACGGCGGGCGTTGAGGGGATTGCCGCGCCGGCGCGCCCCGTGTCGGCCACGCGCACCCGGGCGTCCGCCGGCGTCACGGCGATGTGCACCTCGACCGGCTCCCCGGGCCGGGACCCGTGCTCGATCGCGTTGCCCACGGCCTCGGTCACGGCGAGGACGACCTCGGCCGGCCGGCCGTCGCTCCAGCGCGATCGCGCGAGCGCCGTGCTGAGCGCCCCGCGAACCTCCGGCAGCGACTCGAGCTGAGCCGGGACCGAGAGCCTCACCTCCACCGGCTCGGCCGGCGGGGCGCCGGCGGGACGGGTTGCGGTGGCGGGCACGGCAGGGGTGGTTCCCGACCGAGAGCAGGGCAAACACCGCTCTCCTTCACCGGTTTCCGAGCCCGGAGCGACGGGAACCCTCCACCCCGTGGAGGACCGCGACATCCTGAACCGGATCGAGGAGCTCATCGAGGACGAGCGGGCGCTGCGCGACGGCGGTGACCTGACCGGCGTCGGGGTGGCGCGCTTGCGCGACCTCGAGGTGGCGCTCGACGAGGCCTGGGACCTCCTGCGCCAGCGCCGCGCCCGCCGCGAGGCCGACCTCGACCCCGCCGACGCGAGCCTCCGCGACGCCGAGACGGTGGAGGGGTACGAGCAATAAGGGCGGTGGACGGGGCGGGGGACCGCCGGGCCACCCACTCCCCAGGCTCCACCGCCGCGCCGGCGACCGGGCGGGCTCGCCGCGCGGCGGTGGAGAGAGGTGGAGTGGCGCACCGCCTCCTCCACCCCCGCGTCCTCAGCGCGAAGGGCGGCGCACGCGGGGCGTTCGAGCCCGTTCCCCAGCCTCCACACCCCCTATTACGACGACGTCTGAATGTGCTCTGTCTTACCCCCTAAAGACCGGCCGGGAGTGAACCGTGGAGAGCCGAGGACCCGCATGGAGTGCAGGGTCCTGGCGCTGGTAGGGGGGTCTCGCAGCCGGTAGGGTCGAGGTCGTGCGCGTCGTGAGCCCGAAGGCCGAGCTGGCCGACAAGCTGTCCGCGGCCGGCCGGGCCACCTCGGGCAAGAGCACCATCCAGGTGCTGTCCCACATCCTCCTGCGGGCCGAGGACGGGGCCCCCGAGCTGGCGGCGACGGACATGGAGCTGTCGCTGCGGGTGCCGCTCGAGGCGACGGTCGAGGAGTCCGGCGCGGTGGTGCTGCCGCGGCTCGCCGCGGACATCGTCCGGAGCATGCCCGAGGGTCCGGTGACGATCGAGCACCGGGCCAACGAGGGCGTGGTCACGCTGACCGGCGGGGCGTCGTCCTTCCGGCTGAACTGCCTCCAGGCCACGGACTTCCCCGAGCTCCCCGCCGACGAGGGCACGGGCATCACGATCCCCGCGGATCGGCTGGTGCCGACCGTGGAGCGGGTGGTGCGCGCGGCGTCTCGCGACGAGACCCGCCCGGTGCTGACCGGCGCCCTGCTGCGGATCGGCCCCGACGGCATCGTGATGGTCGCGACCGACTCCTACCGCCTGGCGGTGAAGGAGACCGCGCTCGAGTCGCCGCCGTCGGAGGGGCGGGAGGCGATCGTGCCGGCGCGCGCGCTGGCCGAGGTGGCCCGCCTGGCCGGCGCGTCCAAGGCCGACGCGGTCGAGGTGGTGCTGACCGAGGCCCAGGCGCTCTTTCGGATCGGCGGCATGCGGCTCACCAGCCGCGTGATCGACGGCCAGTTCCCGGACTACCGCCAGCTGGTGCCGGACGGCTTCGAGCACGAGGTGGTCTTCGACCGCGGCGAGCTGCTCGCGGTGCTCGCGCGCATCGGCGTCCTGGCCCAGCGGACGGCGCCGGTGCGGCTGGCCTTCTCGGACGGCCAGGTCACGATCTCGGCGATCAGCGAGCAGCTCGGGGAGGGCCGCGAGTCGTTGCCGGTGGCGTTCTCGGGCGATCCGCTCGAGATGGGCTTCAACCACGAGTTCCTGCGCAACGGCGCGGAGAGCGTCGAGGGCGACGAGGTGCGGCTCGGGCTGATCAGCCCGCTGCGCCCCGGGCTGCTGCGGGGAGAGGGCGACGACTACCGCTACCTCCTCATGCCGATCCGGCTCAACGCCTAGCCCGAGCGCGAGCGCGGCCTGGCGCGCGCTCCGGCTCGAGATCGCCGACGTGCGGCCGTGGCGGCGCGCCGAGCTGGAGCTGCCGAGCGGGCTCGTGGCGATCACCGGCCCCAACGGCGCCGGCAAGACCTCGCTGGTGGAGGCGATCGTGCTCGGCTGCCTGGGCGTGTCGCCCCGCACCGCGCGCGAGGCCGAGATCGTGCGCCGGGGCGCCGAGGCGCTGCACGTGACGCTCGACCTGGAGGGCCCGGCCGGCGCGCGCCGGCGCGAGATCGGCTTCGCCCCGCGCCGCGGCCGGCGCCTGCGCCTGGACGGCGAGCCGGCCCCCTCCCTGGCCGCCTGGCGGGCCCGTGGCGCGGTGCTGGTCTTCATCCCCGACGAGCTGCGCTCGGTGAAGGGCCCGCCGGCGGCGCGCCGGCGCGCGCTGGACCGCCTGATCGAGGCGGCCGAGCCGGGGTACGCCGAGCGGCTCTCGGGATACCTGGAGGCGCTCGCCCAGCGGAACGCCCTGCTGCGCCGCGTGCGCGCCGGACAGACCGGGCCGGGGACGCTGCCCGCCTTCGAGGCGCGCATGGCGGAGCTGGGCGCGGCCGTGGCGTCGGGCCGCCGCCGCGCGGTGGCGGCGCTCGTGGAGCCCTTCGCGCGCTGGCTCGAGGCGCTCGGCGGCGGCCCCGAGGGGCGGCTCGCGGTGGAGGTCTCCCCCGCGGAGCTCGCCGAGGTGCCGGAGGCCGAGCTCGAGGGCGCGCTCGCCGAGGCGCTGGCCTCCCGGCGCGAGCGCGAGATCGCGGCCGCGCAGACCCTGACGGGTCCTCACCGCGACGACCTCCAGATCGCCGCCGGCGAGACCGACGTGCGCAAGCTCGGCAGCCAGGGCGAGCAGCGCACCGCCGCGCTGGCGCTGCTGATCGCCGGCCGCGAGCACCTGTCGGCCCGCGCCGCGCGGCCGATCCTGCTGCTGGACGACGTGCTGAGCGAGCTGGATCCCGAGCGGCGCGAGCGCCTGCTGCTGGCGGTGGGGCGCGAGGGACAGGTCGTGGTGACGAGCGCCGACCCGGCCGTGGTGGAGGGGCTCGGCGCGCACCTGGTGCGGGTGGAGGACGGCCGTGTCGCGGCCTGACGGGCGCCGGCGGCGGCGCAAGCGGGACCTGGCGCCGGCGGCGGACCAGCTCGCCCGGTGGCAGAGGAAGGCGACCGGGAAGTCGGGCGCGCCGGGGCCGGAGCTCTCGGCCGCGCGCGCGGGCTGGGCGCGCGCCGGCGGCCCGGCGCTCGCGGCGCAATCGATCCCGCTGCGCCGCAGCCGCGCCGGCGTGCTGACCGTCGCCTGCGCGAGCGCGGCCTGGGCCCAGGCGCTCCAGGCGCGGGCCGAGGAGCTGCTGGTGCGCCTCGCCGAGGCCGCCCCCGAGGCCCGCGTCACGAGCCTGCGCTTCGTCGTGAGCGACGACGCGCTGCCCGAACCGCCGCCTCCCCCGAAGGCGCCGCCGAGGCCCCCGTCGGCCGCGGTGCGCGAGGCCGCCCGCGAGGCCGTCGGCGAGGTGAGCGACCCGCGCCTTCGCGAGCTGCTCGAGCGGGCCGCCGCCGCGGCGCTGAATCGGGATGATCGGAACTGATTTCTCCTGCAAAACGCGCACATGCAGGAGGCGATCCGCCGACCCGGGCTGCTAAACTTCACACGAGAGTAACGTCCCCGTCGGGAGGCACTTGAGCGAGTCCAGCCCCCAGGCCCAGGTGGCCACCCACAGTTACGACGCCGAGGACATCACCGTCCTCGAAGGGCTCGAGGCGGTGCGTCGCCGCCCCGGCATGTACATCGGCTCCACCGGCCCCCGCGGGCTGCACCACCTGGTGTACGAGGTGCTCGACAACAGCGTCGACGAGGCGCTGCAGGGCTACGGCGACCGGGTCGAGGTGACGCTTCACCCCGACGGCTCCTGCACCGTTGTCGACAACGGGCGCGGCATCCCGGTGGCCGAGATGGCCGACCAGGGCGGCCGGAGCGCTCTCGAGGTCGTGCTCACCGTGCTCCACGCCGGCGGCAAGTTCGGCGGCGAGGGCTACAAGGTGTCCGGCGGCCTGCACGGCGTGGGCCTCAGCGTGGTCAACGCGCTGTCCGAGGCGCTCACCGCGACGGTGTACCGCGACGGCCACACCTTCGAGCAGCGCTACGCGCTCGGCATCCCGCTGGGGCCGATCCAGCGCAACGGCACCTCGGCCGCCACCGGCACGACGATCAGCTTCAAGCCGGATCCCGACATCTTCGAGGAGCCGGACTTCGACTTCGACACGCTGGCCCAGCGCTTCCGCGAGACCGCGTTCCTCACGCGGGGGCTGCTGATCCGCCTGGTCGACGAGCGCGATGCCGGCCGCGAGGTCGAGTTCCAGTACCAGGGCGGCATCGAGGACTTCGTCCGGCACCTCAACGAGAGCCGCGACGCCGTCCAGAAGGACGTCATCTCGCTGTCGCTCGAGGGCCCCGAGGGGGCGCTCGAGGTCGCGCTGCAGTGGACCACCGGCTACACCGAGTCGGTCTATTCGTTCGCGAACAACATCAACACCCACGAGGGCGGCACCCACCTCACCGGCTTCCGCACCGCGCTCACGCGAACGCTCAACGACTACGCGCGCGCCAAGGGCCTGCTGAAGGAGAAGGACGACAACCTGGAGGGTCCCGACACCCGCGAGGGGCTCACCGCGATCATCTCGGTGAAGCTGCGCGAGCCGCAGTTCGAGGGCCAGACCAAGACCAAGCTCGGCAACTCGGAGATCGCCGGCTTCGTGGCCGCCGCCGTGGCCCAGGGCCTGGCCGAGTATCTCGAGGAGCACCCGGTCGAGGCCCGGGCGATCGTGAACAAGGCCACCAGCGCCTCGCAGGCGCGGCTGGCGGCCCGCAAGGCCCGCGACCTGGCGCGCCGCAAGGGCGCGATGGACAACACCGGCCTGCCGGGCAAGCTCGCCGACTGCTCGGACCGGGACCCCGAGAACACCGAGCTCTTCCTGGTCGAGGGCGACTCGGCCGGCGGCTCGGCGCAGAGCGGCCGCCAGTCCAGCTTCCAGGCGATCCTGCCCCTGCGCGGGAAGATCATCAACGTCGAGAAGGCGCGCTTCGACAAGGTCCTGGGCAACACCGAGGTCCAGGCGATGATCACCGCGATGGGCACCGGCATCGGCGAGGACTTCGACCTCGCCAAGGCCCGGTACCACAAGCTCATCGTGATGACCGACGCCGACGTGGACGGCGCGCACATCCGCACGCTCATCCTGACGTTCCTGTTCCGGCACATGCCGGCCCTGATCGACGCCGGCTACGTCTACATCGCCTGCCCGCCGCTCTACAAGGTGAAGCAGGGCAACCAGGAGCAGTACATCGAGAAGGAGTCCGAGCTCGAGGAGTGGCTGCTCGACCGGAACCTGGGCGACCTGACCGTGGTCGGCGCGGAGGGCGGCGAGGGGATCCAGCTCACCAAGGCGCGCTTCCAGCGCTTCACGCGCCACCTGCGCGACCACGAGCGGTGGGCCTCGACGTTGCGCGCGGTGCTCGGGGCGCCGCTGGTGTCCTTCCTGCAGCGCCACGGTTTGGTCGAGGTGCGGCCGCCGTCGCTGGAGGGGCTGGCCGAGGTGATCCCGGCCTCCGGCACCGGCGCGGTGGCGCTCTCGGTGGTCGGCCTCGACGCCCAGGCCGAGACGCTGCGCGTGCGGTCGATCGAGACCGACACCGGGGAGGCCCACACGGTCACGGTGCCGCTGACGGTCTTCCGCGGCCGCGAGCTGGCCGGGCTGGCTGAGGCGCGCGGGCGCCTGCGCGACGTGATCGGCTCGCCGCCGTTCGAGGTGCGCCGGGGAACGAAGCGCCGGCCGGCGCCGACCTACGAGACGCTGCGCGGGGCGGTGCTCGAGCTCTGCCGCGAGGGCATCGCGCTCAACCGCTTCAAGGGCCTCGGCGAGATGAACAGCGAGCAGCTCTGGGAGACCACGATGGACCCCGAACGGCGCATCCTGCAGCGCGTGACGATGGAGGACGCCGCGGCCGCCGAGCTGCTCTTCTCGATGCTGATGGGCGAGAAGGTCGAGCCCCGGCGCGCGTTCATCGAGAAGAACGCCCAGGCCGCCGTCCTGGATGTGTAAACCCGAGGGAAGGACCGCCTAGTGGCGATCGATCGTCACGGGCGCATCGAGCCGATCGAGCTCGAGCAGGAGATGCGCTCCTCCTACCTCGACTACGCGATGAGCGTGATCGTGGGCCGGGCCCTGCCCGACGTGCGCGACGGCCTGAAGCCGGTCCACCGGCGCGTGCTCTACGCCATGCACGAGGCCGGCAACACGCCGGATCGGGCGCGCACCAAGTGCGCCAAGATCGTCGGCGAGGTGATGGGCAACTATCACCCGCACGGCGACTCGGCGATCTACGACGCGCTGGTCCGCCTGGCGCAGGACTTCGCCTCGCGCTACCCGCTCATCGACGGCCAGGGGAACTTCGGCTCGACCGAGTTCCCGGCGGCGGCCATGCGGTACACCGAGGCCCGCCTGTCGCGGATCGCCAGCGAGCTGCTGCGCGACATCGACGAGGAGACGGTCGACCACCAGCCGACCTACGACGACGCAAACACCGAGCCGGTGGTGCTGCCCTCGCGGCTGCCGAACCTGCTGGTCAACGGCTCCTCGGGCATCGCCGTCGGCATGGCGACCAACATCCCGCCGCACAACGCCGGCGAGGTGATCGACGCGGTCGTCGCGATGATCGACGACCCCGAGATCACGGTCGAGGACCTGATGCGCCACGTGCGCGGGCCCGACTTCCCGACCGCCGGCATCATCGTCGGCCGCCAGGGGATCCTCGACGCCTACCGGACCGGCCGCGGCCGGGTGGTGCTGCGCGGCCGGGCGCACAACGAGCCGCTGAAGCACGGGCGCAACGCGATCGTGTTCACCGAGCTGCCCTACCAGGTGAACAAGGCCGAGCTCGTGCGCAAGATGGCCGAGCTGGCCCACGAGAAGGTGATCCCCGAGATCGCCGACCTGCGCGACGAGAGCGGCCGCGACGGCCTGCGCGTGGTGGTCGAGCTCCGCCGCGACGCGGTGCCGATGGTCGTGCTCAACAAGCTCTACAAGCACACCTCCGCGCAGACCACCTTCGGCGTCAACGCGATCGCGCTGGTCGACAACGTCCCCAAGACGCTCGGCCTGCGCGAGCTGATCGGGCACTACCTCGACCACCAGAAGGTGGTCATCACCCGCCGCTCGCGCTACCGGCTGCGCCGGGCGGAGGCCCGCGCGCACATCCTCGAGGGCCTGCTCATCGCGCTGCGCGACATCGACGCGGTGATCGCGCTGATCCGGGCGGCGGCCGACCCGGAGGAGGCGCGCGAGGGCCTCATGAGCCGGTTCGAGCTCACCGAGATCCAGGCCCGCGCGATCCTCGACCTGCGCCTGCAGCGGCTCACCCAGCTCGAGGCCGGCAAGATCCAAGCCGAGTTCGACGAGCTGCAGCAGCGCATCGCGGAGCTGCGCGCGATCCTCGGCGACGAGTCGCGCGTGATGGCGCTCATCCGCGAGGAGATCCTCGAGATCCGCGGCCGCGTCGCCGACGAGCGGCGCACCGAGATCGTGCCCGGCGAGGGCGAGATCGACCTCGAGGACCTGATCGCCGAGGAGGAGATGGTCATCTCCATCACCTCGGGCGGCTACATCAAGCGCCTCCCGGTCTCGACCTACCGCGCCCAGCGGCGCGGCGGCAAGGGCCTGCGCGGGGTGCGCCTCAAGGACGACGACTTCATCCAGCACCTGTTCATCGCCTCGACGCACCACTACCTGCTCTTCTTCACGAACCAGGGGCGCGTCTACCGGCAGAAGGTGCACGAGCTGCCCCAGGGCGCGCGCGACTCGCGCGGGCGCCACATCGCCAACGTGCTGGCGCTCCAGCCGGGCGAGGAGGTGCGGGCGGTCTTCGCGACGCGCGACTACTCCGAGGGGCGCTACCTGGTGCTCGCCACCCGCGAGGGCATGGTCAAGAAGACCGAGATGCGCAGCTACGACACGATCCTGCGCGAGGCCGGCCTGACCGCGATCAACCTCGAGGAGGGCGACGAGCTGGTGGGCGTGCAGCTCACCGACGGCGACGAGGACCTGCTGATCGTCTCGGCCCGCGGCCAGGCGGCGCGCTTCCACGAGCGCCAGGCCCGGCCGATGGGGCGCGCGACGCGCGGCGTGAAGGCCATGACGCTCGACGGCGACGACCGCGTGCTGGCGATCGCGGTGGCCCGCGACGGCGAGGACCTGCTGGTCGTGACCGGCAACGGCTACGGCAAGCGCACGCCGATCTCGGACTACCCGCGCAAGGGGCGTCCGACCAAGGGCGTCCGGACGATCAAGGTCTCGGACAAGAAGGGCGAATTGGTCGCGGCCTGGCCGGTGCGCGAGGGCCAGGAGCTGCTCCTGATGTCCCAGCTCGGCAAGATCATCCGCATCGAGACCGGCTCCGTCCGGCGCACCGGGCGCTCCACCGAGGGCGTCCGGCTGATGGACATGGGCGACGAGGACCAGGTGTCGGCGGTGGCGTCGGTGGTGGAGCCGTCGGCGGCCTCCGGCGACGACGCCGAGGGGGCGATGGAGACCGACGACGCCCTCGAGGCCGCGATGGAGGATGCCGAGGCGGAGGCCGACGCGGCGGAGGCCGTGGAGGACGCCCTGGAGGACGGCGGCACCGAGGAGTAGGCCGCGGCCCCGCCGGGGGCGCGGCCTGTCACAGTGGGCCGATGGCCCCGGACCGCTCGCCCGGCCCGCTCGCGCGGCGCCGCCGTCCCCCCGAGCGCCGGCCCGAGCGCCCGCCCGGCTGGCGGGTGGAGGGCGGGCGCGAGCCGGCGCCGCCCGGCGGCGGGCGCAAGGTCTCCTGGCGCCGGATGGCCGGGGTGCTCCTGATCCTGCTGGGGCTGAACTGGTTCGTGGTCTCGCTGCTGCCCGACGGCGACAAGCGGATCGACGTGCCCTACACCTTCTTCCGCGAGCAGATTCAGTCGGGGAACGTCGCCGAGGTCACCTCCCGCGGCGACACGATCCAGGGCACCTTCCGCGAGGCGGTCGACCCCGCCGACGCCGGCGAGAAGGGCGAGCCCGGGACCGCCTTCGAGACCGAGCGCCCGGCGTTCGCGGACGACGAGCTGCTGTCGCTGCTGGTCGACCAGAAGGTCGTCGTCAACGCCGAGCCGATCGACGAGGGGCGCTCGCTGATCCTCACGCTGCTGCTCTCGTTCGGCCCCGTGGTCCTGATCTTCGCGGTCCTCTTCTACCTCGTGCGCCGGGCCTCCGGCGGGGCCGGAGGCGCCCTCGCCTCGCTCGGCCGCTCGCGCGCCAAGCGCTACGACGCCAGCGCCCGGCGGGTCTCGTTCGACGACGTCGCCGGCATCGAGGAGGCCGAGGAGGAGCTGGTCGAGATCGTCGACTTCCTCCGCAACCCGGACCGCTACCGGCGCCTCGGCGGGCAGATCCCGCGCGGCGTGCTGCTCTCGGGCCCGCCCGGCACGGGCAAGACGCTGCTGGCGCGCGCCGTGGCCGGCGAGGCCGACGTGCCGTTCTTCTCGCTCTCGGCGTCGGAGTTCGTCGAGATGATCGTCGGCGTGGGCGCCAGCCGGGTGCGCGACCTGTTCGAGCAGGCCAAGTCCGCCGCCCCGGCGATCATCTTCATCGACGAGCTCGACGCGATCGGCCGGGCCCGCGGCGGCAGCCAGTCGCTGGGCGGCAACGACGAGCGCGAGCAGACGCTGAACCAGATCCTCACCGAGATGGACGGGTTCTCGGGCGCGGAGGGCGTGATCGTGCTGGCCGCGACCAACCGCCCGGACGTGCTGGACCCGGCGCTGCTGCGGCCGGGCCGCTTCGACCGGCGCGTCGTCGTGAGCCCGCCGGACCGCGTGGGCCGCGAGGAGATCCTCAAGGTGCACACGCGCGGCGTGCCGCTCGCCGACGACGTGGACCTGGCCGCGATCGCCGCCTCCACGCCGGGCATGGTCGGCGCCGAGCTCCGCAACCTGGTGAACGAGGCGGCGCTCACGGCCGCCCGGCGCGACCACGAGCGCGTGAGCGGCGCCGACGTCGCCGACGCGCTCGAGCGGATCGTCCTCGGGGCCGAGCGGCGCATCGTGCTCTCGCCGGCCGAGCGCGAGCGGACCGCCTACCACGAGTCCGGCCACGCCCTGCTCGGGATGCTGCAGCCCGGCGCCGATCCGGTGCGCAAGATCTCGATCGTGCCGCGCGGGCGGGCGCTGGGCGTGACCTTCCAGGCGCCGGACGCCGACCGCTACGGCTACGGCGAGGGCTACCTGCGCGGGCGCATCACCGGGGCGCTCGGCGGCCGGGCGGCCGAGGAGCTGATCTACGGCGACGTGACCACCGGCGCCGAGTCCGACCTCGAGCAGGTGACGGCGATCGCCAAGCACATGGTGGGCCGCTGGGGGATGTCCGAGGCGATCGGGCCGATCTCGGTGCTGCCGGGGCCCGACGAGGGGCCGCTCTTCCCCGGCATCGGGCCGCCGGTGAG
Source organism: Miltoncostaeaceae bacterium (assembly GCA_033856535.1). GTDB lineage: Bacteria > Actinomycetota > Thermoleophilia > Miltoncostaeales > Miltoncostaeaceae > JAWVEV01. The sequence goes on from JAWVEV010000039.1 coordinate 39,201, forward strand.
CCAGCGCACGCAGGAGATCGTCGACACCGAGGTGCGGCGCATCGTGGAGGCCTGCTACGCCGAGGCGCTGTCGCTCCTGGCCGATCACCGCGACAAGCTGGAGGCGCTCGCCCGGGCGCTGCTCGAGCGCGAGACCCTGGACGAGGACGACGCCTACCGCGTCGCCGGCGTCCCCCGGCCGCCGCGGGAGGACATCCCCGCTCCGGCCCCCGCCGCCCCTTAGGGCCCTCAGACCGGGTCGGGCTCGGCCCGGACGCGCTCGGCGACGGCCTCCGGGGCGTGGGCCGCGGCGATCACGCCGGCGCCGAGCTCGAGGCCGGCGAGGGTTCCCAGGCGCGGCACCGCGTCGAGGTGCCAGTGGTACCGGTCGGTGCCGCCGGGGTGGCGCGCGTACAGCCAGAGGTTCGCCGCGGGCGCGTCGAACGCTGCGCCGAGCCGCGCCAGCAGGCGCCGGACCAGCCGCCCGACGGCCGCGGGATCGGTTTCCGGACCCCACGCCGGGGCGTGGCGCGCCGGCGCCACCCGCACGGTTCCCGAGAGCGGGGGCACCTCCGGCACGTAGGCCACCAGACCCTCGCCCTCGGCGACCGCCCGCTCCCCGGCCATCGCCAGCTCGGCGCAGACCGGGCATCGCCCGGCCTCGGCGAAGGCGCGCTCGCGCGCGACCAGGTGCGGCGGCGCGAACGGCAGGCCCACCAGCTGGGCGTGGGTGTGCTCCAGCGACGCGCCCGCCTCCGCGCCCTGGTTCAGGAACAGGAACGGCCAGAGATCCCGCGGGTCGCCGGCGATCGCCTCGAGCCGCTCGGACCAGGCCCCGGCGGCCCGCGCGGCCTCCTCGGCGCTGAGGTCGGCGATGCGGCCCACGTGGCGCGGGGTGTTCACGTTCACCTCGTGCACGCCCTCCGCGGGG
>JAWVEV010000040.1:0-4024 GCA_033856535.1 Miltoncostaeaceae bacterium
CTCGCGGTCCACCTTGATGTTCACGAACAGCTCGTTCATGACCGCGGCGGTCGCCGGGTCCTCGAACGACTCGTGCGCCATCACGTGGCACCAGTGGCACGACGAGTAGCCGATCGACAGCAGGATCGGGCGGTTCTCCTCGCGGGCCCGGGTCAGCGCCTCCTCGCCCCAGGGGTACCAGTCCACCGGGTTCTCGGCGTGCTGGCGCAGGTAGAGGCTGCTCTCGTGGGCGAGCCGGTTCACGGCGGCGAGGATATCGACGCCCCACCGTGGCGGCCTCGGACCGTTCCGCTACCTTTGGCCGGGTGACGGACCCCTTCATCGTCGCGGCCGGACCGGCGCCCGCCCGGGCGGAGGAGGGCCGCTGGCGCCAGGTGGCGCTGCTCGCGGCCTCGGCGGCCATCTCGGACGACCCGCGCGCGGCCGCCGGCCTCGCCGCGGCGCTGCACGCGCTGGACCTGCCCGAGCAGGCCGCCCGGGTGGCCGAGCGCGCCGGCCACGGCGATCCGTGGGCGCGCTGGTGGGCGACCCTGGCCGCCGGCCAGGCCGCCGACCCGGCCCCGCTGGCCGACGCGATCGCGCGCGCGAAGGCCGTCCCGGCCGGGGGCCCGGACGGCCGCGAGGTGACCCGCCGCCTCGAGGACCTGGGCGCCGAGGTGGCCGAGCTGACCGGCGGCGCGGCGAACGGTGCGCGCTTCGCGCTGCTCGGCCACCGCGCCCGACCCGACCGCCGGGTGCTGATCGGCGGCCGCTCCTCGGCCGCCTTCCTGGTCGACCCGGAGTGGGACGCGCTGCGGCTGGTGCGCCTGGCCCCCTCGGAGGGCCCCTCGGCCGGCAACCGCGCCCAGCTGGCGCTGGACGAGGTGATCGCCGCCGTCCGCCGCGGCGAGGCCGGCGCCGGACGGACGGTGCCCGGCGACGCTCCCGCCCAGCTCGACCCCCACGCGATGCTCGACGCGCTGCGCGAGGACCCCGCGGCGCGCGACCGGCGCCTCCTGCAGCTGGCCGACGAGGTGCGCGAGGAGCGTGCCCAGCTCATGGCCGAGCGCGTCGCCGTGGCCGAGGAGCGCGCGGCGCTGCGGGCCGAGGCCGAGCAGCGCCGGCGGTCGCGGCCCGCCGCGCCGCCCCCGCCGCCGCGCGGGAACGGCATCCTGCCGGCGAAGGTCGCGATCCCGCGCACGGCGAGCGAGGCCGCGGCGCTGCTCGAGGTGCCGCTCGACGCGCCGCCGGCCGAGGTGGACCGCGCCTACCGCGAGCTGATCACCCGCTGTCACCCGGACCGGGTGGCCGGCCTGCACCCCTCGATCCGGGGGCATGCCGAGGGCCTGACCGTGGCGGTGAACGCCGCGCGCGAGCTGCTGACGAGAGACGGCCGAGGCCCGGCGCGAGCCGTCCGGCGCCCGGCCGGCGCCCGCGGCCGAGCCTGAGCCTCGCCGCACCCGGCACCCGCCCGCGCGGCGCGGGGCGCGGGTACGCTCGCCGTCCGCGGGGGAGCGCGCTGAAGATTCTGGAGAGATGACAGGAGGACGCGGATGAGGGGTCTGGCCAGGGGGCTGGAGTGGTGGATGGCCGTGGCGTTCGGCCTCGCGGTCGGCCTGATCGCGGTCGCCGTCGTCGGCCAGGCGGCCGCCCAGGAGGCGCCGGCGCCCGCGGGGTTCCAGCTCAGCGTGAACCAGATGAAGATCAACCAGAAGATCTCCCAGGCCGCGGTGCGCCGCGGGAACCAGGCGATCTCCCGGCTCGACGCGCTGGAGCCGAAGGTGACGGCGCTCACCGAGGGCGGCGGGAAGGCCGGCCCGAAGGGCGACGCGGGGGCGCAGGGTCCCATCGGGCCCCAGGGCCCGGTCGGCCCGCAGGGCGTTCCGGGCAGCGCCGCCGGCTACGCGCTGGTGCAGGGCGACGGCGACGTGGTCGAGGCGCGCTCGAAGGGCGTCTCCGACGACAAGGTGATCAAGCCCAACCCCGGGACCGGGGTCTACTGCTTCACGGGGCTCGCCACCGCGCCCAAGGCGATGGTCGCGGTGAGCTTCGGCGCCGTGCCGCACCTGGTGTCGGTCAACATGCCGGGCGCGAACGGGCAGGTCGACGGCTGCGGCGTGGACGAGCCGTCGGTGATCGTCTTCGGGCTCGACGGCCAGAAGGCCGACGGCCCGTTCTTCGTCTGGTTCGAGGTCTGAGTCAGTCGCCGATCCCCGACGCGGCCTCCAGCGCCGCGTCGGGGGTCACCCCCGCGCGCGCCGACAGCCAGCAGGCGATCGGGGCGGCGATCCGCTCCGACGCGTGGGCGGCCACGCCGGCCAGGCTCAGCAGCGTCCGGCGCTCCTCGGCGCTCGGCGGCGTCACCCCCAGGGCCGCCGCGTAGCGGTCGATCCACTCGTCGGCGGTCATGCGGTCTCCTCGGCTCGGGCGGACGGGCGAAGGCTACCCTTGGCCCGTGGCCACGACCTCCCGCGGCAGCGCCCCCGCCCGACGCGTGATCGCCGTCCGCGGCGGGGTCGCGCGCCGGCGCCGCGACCGGCTGGCCGGCGAGGAGCCGATGGAGATCCGGGCCGGCGGCCCGGGCCAGGAGGCGGCCCCGGTGGCCGTCACGATGCGCACCCCGGGCAACGACTTCGAGCTGGCCGTGGGCTTCCTGCTCACCGAGGGGCTGCTGGCGGCGGACGGCGTCGCCGAGGTCCGCTACTGCGGCCTCGATGACGCCGAGGAGCAGCTCTTCAACGTCGTCTCGGTCCGCACCCGGGAGGCGTTCGACGCCGGCCTGTCCCGGCGCGCGACGCCGGCCACGGCGGCCTGCGGCGTCTGCGGCAAGGCGAGCCTGGACGCCGTCGAGGTGCGCTGCGACCCGGTCCCGCCGGGGTTACGGGTGGCGGCATCGACCCTGCTCGGCCTGCCCGACGCGCTTCGCGCCGGCCAGGAGGTCTTCGACCGCACCGGCGGGCTGCACGCGGCCGGCCTGTTCGACGCCGGCGGCGACCTGATCGCTCTGCGCGAGGACGTCGGGCGCCACAACGCGGTGGACTAGCTGGCGGGCTGGGCGCTGCTCGCCGGCGAGCTGCCGCTGTCGGACCGGGTCCTGATGCTGTCGGGCCGCGCCGGCTTCGAGCTCGTGCAGAAGGCGGCCGTGGCCGGGATCCCGATCGTGTGCGCGGTGTCGGCGCCGTCGAGCCTGGCGGTGGAAGCGGCCGAGCGGCTCGGGCTGACGCTGGTCGGGTTCCTGCGCGGCGACGGGTTCAACGTGTACGCCGGCGAGGAGCGGATCGACCTCTCAGGGTAGGGCCGGGGGTGCGGCGCCGCGCCGGAGCATGCGGGCGTCGCCCTCGCGCCGGGTGAGGCCGCTGCGGTCGAGGTGGGCCGCGAGGGCGAGGGCGTGCTTGCGGCCGACCCCCCACAGGTCGCGCAGCTCCGCGATCGTCATCGGGCCGCCGGTCAGCGCCGCCGCGGCCTCGGCGCGCGCCGCCTCCGCCTCCGCGGCGGCGAACCAGAGCCCTCCGGCCTCCACCGCCCGCCCGGCGGCGCGGAGCGCGCCGAGCGCCCGCTCGGCCTCGGCCGGCGGCAGGCCGGCCGCCTCGGCCAGCCCGGCCGCCGACGGCCCCCGCCGCCCGGCCTCGGCCAGCAGGGCGGCGAGCGCGAGGGCGGCCGGCGCGTCGGCCGGAGCGGGGGCGCCGGCGGGGCGAAGGCGGGCGCCGTCGCGCACCAGTCGGCCCTCCGCGACCAGCGCCTCGGCGAGGGCCTCGGCGACCGGGCCGGTGAGCCCCGACGCGGCCAGGGCCGCGGCCGCGGGCGCGCCGGTCGGCGCGGCCGACGTCAACAGCGCCGCGCGCGCCGCGGCCGCGCGCGCCGCGGCCAGCGCCCAGCCGCCGGGCAGCAGGACCGCGCCGGCGGCCCGGAGCGCCGCCGCGTCGGCCGCTCCCGGGGGCAGGCCGGCCGGGCCGGCCTCCTCCAGGCGCAGGGCCGCCAGCTCGGCCGGGTCGGCGCGCTCGAGCGCGCGCAGGCGGGCCGCCGCCCCCGAGCCGCGCCCGTGGCG
>JAWVEV010000041.1:0-8134 GCA_033856535.1 Miltoncostaeaceae bacterium
CAGGTCTGCGGGGCGGCGATCGGGTTGCCGGCGGCGTCGGTCGCACCGGTCGTGACCGTGGCGGTGTAGCTCGTCTCGTATGCCAGGTCCGCCGCGGGGTCCAGCGTGAAGACCGTGTTCCCGGCGGACGGCGTGATCGTCGCGCTCACGGCGGGCCCGCCCGCGGTCGGGGCCAGCGTGAAGGTCGAGCCGGTCAGCGTCGCCGGACTCATTGCCTCGGAGAACGTGGCGACGACGTTCGCGCCGATGGCGACGCCGGTCGCGCCCGGCGCCGGCTGGCGGCCGGTGAGGGTCGGCGCGGTCGTGTCCGGCGCCGGCGCGGTGGTGAAGGACCACGTCTGCGGGGCGACGATGGGGTTGCCGGCCGCGTCGGTCGCGCCGGTCGTCACCGTCGCGGTGTAGCTCGTCGCGAACGCGAGGTCGGCCCCGGGGTCGAGCGTGAAGACGGTGTTCCCGCTCGAAGGCGTGATCGTCGCGCTCACCGCGGGCCCGCCCGCGGTCGGGGCCAGAGTGAAGGTCGACGCGCTCAGGGTGGCCGGGCTCATGGCCTCGGAGAAGGTCGCGACCACGTTCGCCCCGATGGCGACGCCCGTCGCGCCCGTCGCCGGCTGGCGGCCGGTCAGGGTCGGGGCGGTGGTGTCCGGCGCCGGAGCCGTCGTGAAGGACCAGGTCTGCGGGGCGGCGATCGGGTTGCCGGCGACGTCGGTCGCGCCGGTGGTGACGGTCGCCGTGTAGCTCGTCTGGAACGCCAGGTCCGCGGCCGGGTTCAACGTGAAGACCGTGTTCGCGGCCGACGGGGTGATCGTCGCGCTCACGGCGGGACCGCCGGCCGTCGGGGCGAGCGTGAAGGTGGTGCCCGTCAGCGTCGCGGCGCTCATCGCCTCCGAGAACGTGGCGACCACATCGGCGCCGATGGCGACATTCGTCGCCGCGGGCGCCGGCTGGCGGCCGGTGAGCGTCGGCGCCGTGGTGTCCGGCGCCGGCGCGGTGGTGAAGCTCCAGCTCTGCTGGGCGGCCAGGCCGTTGCCCGCCGCGTCGGTCGCGCCGGTGGTCACAGCCGCGGTGTACGAGGTCGCGAACGCCAGGTCGGACGCCGGGTTCAGCGTGAAGACCGTGTTCCCCGCCGATGCGGCGATGCTCGCGCTCACGGCCGGCCCGCCGGCCGTCGGGGCGAGCGTGAAGGTGGTGCCCGTCAGCGTCGCGGCGTTCATCGCCTCCGAGAACGTGGCGACCACATCGGCGCCGATGGCGACGCCGGTCGCCCCGGGCGGCGGCTGGCGGCCGGTGAGCGTCGGCGCGGTCGTGTCGCCGCTCTGGCGGCCCGTCACCGCGGGACCGGTGCCCGTGGGCGTGTAGGACGCGCTCTGCGCGAGCAGGAGCCGGTCCACGTTCCAGCCGTCCTCGCGCATCCACAGGTGGACCGTGTGCTCGCCCGCCGTCGGCACCGCGAACGACTGCTTCACCCAGGACCAGGCGCCCACGGGCGAGCCCACGTTGCTGGCGGTCACCTGTCCGTCGCGGCCGAGATGGAAGCTGTTCCCGTTGACCGGAGCGTAGGCGCGGATCCAGAGCTGGTACGTCCCGGCGGCCGGGAAGTGCACTCGGTACGCCAGCTCCGGGCTGGTGGTCGGGATCTTCGCCTCGATGCGCGCCCCGTTGTCGGGAGCCGCCTTCAGCGCGCCGGCCACCGAGCCGGCCGGGCTCTGCCCCGCGACCCAGTCATGGCTCGAGCGCGCGACCTTGGCGTCGTAGTTCTCCGCCTCGACCACCGCCAGGCCGGAGGCGAACAGCACGGCGCCGGCGGCCGGGCCGGGGGCGGCGGCGGCCGTCGTGAACGACCAGGACTGCGGCGCGCCCATCGGGTTCCCGGCGGCGTCGGCGACGCTGCCCGCGACCGTCGCGGTGTACGAGGTCGCCGGCGCGAGGTCGGCCACCGGATCGAGCGTCGCGACCGTGTTGCCGGCCGAGGGGGTGACCGTCGCGCTCAGGGCCGCGCCGCCCGCGGTCGGGGCCAGCGTCACCGCCGAGGCCGTCAGCGTGGCCGGGCTCATCGCCTCCGAGAAGGTCGCGACCACGTTGGCGCCGGCGGAGACGCCGGTCGCGCCGGAGGCCGGCGACCGGCCGGTCAAGCTGGGCGGGGTGATGTCCGGGCCGGTGGTCTGGCGCGGCGTGACCGCCGGGCCGGTCCCGCTCGGCGTGAAGGTCGAGCTCTGCGCGACCAGGACGCGGTCGACGTACAGGCCGTCCTCGCGCATCCACAGCTGCACCGTGTGCTCGCCCGCGGTCGCGATCGAGAGGGCGGTCTTCACCCAGGTCCACGACCCCACCGATGCGGAGAGGCCCTGGGCGGTGACCTGGCCGTCGCGGCCGGCGTGGAAGGTATTGCCGTTGGAGACCGCGTACGTCCGCACCCACAGCTGGTAGGTGCCGGCCGCCGGGAACAGGTCCCGGTCGCCCACCTCGGGGCTGGTCGTCGGGATCGAGCCGGTGATGCGCGCCCCGGTGTCCGGGGTCGCCTGGATCGCCTGGCCGGTCGCGCCGGCCGGGCCGGCGACCGTGGTCCAGTCGTGCGAGGAGCGCGCCACCTTGACGTCGTGGTTCTCCGCCTCGACGACGGCCACCCCGCCCTGGAAGAGCAACGCCCCGTCGCCCGGAGCCGCTCCGGCCACGCGCAGGCCGACGGCCGCCATGAGAACGACGGCCGTGGCGAGCAGACCGATCCGTGTCCAAAAACGACGCACCGAGGCGTCCTCCCGATCCGTGGTCGAGCGCGCGCCGTACCCGAGGCGCGCCTGCCTCGGGAAGTCACGCTAATGGCGGTCCCACGGAGCGGGACACCGGACCGAGGTCCAGGCCTGCCGGCCCGTGCGGTCAGGCCGGGTCCGGGCGCAACCGACGATCGGGCAGGATCGGAGCACGAAGCGGTGTTCCCGCAGAACCGTCCCGCCGGCGAGCGGGCCTACGCCCCGCCGCCCACCGCCCCCGGATCGCGGATCCAGCGGCTTCCGGCGATCCCGGCCCGGAAGGCGGCCGCTGATTGGGGGAAGTCCTGCAGCCGGCTGTTCGCGTCGCTGGCGTCGATGTTGAAGTACAGCTGCGCCTTGGCCATCGGGCGCTCGGCCAGCCAGGCGAACATGTCGGACACCCAGGCCGGGCGGTCCTGCCCGAAGACGCCCCATTCGCCGATCACGAACGGCTTGCCGGCGGCCTCGGCGAGCGCCGAGTAGCGGCGGTAGAGCTCGTTGGGGCCGCCCGGCGCGGCGGCGCGAGCCTGGTGGAGGCCGGCGTCGCCGGTGCTCTGGGGGTACCAGTCCACGCCGACCCAGTCCACGTAGCCGTCGCCGGGCCAGTAGGCGTGGATGTCGTCCCCGGCCTGCGCTCCGTCCGAGCCCGGCACCCAGGCCCACGCCACGTTGGTCGTCGCCGGGACCGAGGCGTCGCCGGTGGTGAGACCGGGAAGGCCCGCGGCCGCGAGCGCGGCGTTCACCGCCGTTCGGGTGCCACCGCGAAAGAGGATCACCGCGCGCCGCCACGAGGCCCGGAAGTCGGCGTGGGTGTTGCCGGGCCTGACGGTCCCGTCCGGCCCGTAGACGGCCCACGGGAAGAAGTCATGGTTCATCTCCCAGTGCAGGCGCAGGAACAGCGGGTCGCCGTACGCCCGGACGTCCGCCGCGCGCTGGAGGATGTACCCGTCGAGGTCGCCTCGGGCGATCGAGGCGTGGTTGGCGCCCGGGGTGGACGGGCTGTAGAAGTTCCCCTCGAAGAGCGACCAGGAGATCATCCCGGTCAGCCCCTTGCGCTTCAGGTCCCCCAGGATCACGTCGAAGCCCTCCGGGTCGCCGCGGCGGTTGAAGCGGTTGTGGAGCGCGACCGAGGGCTGGGAGCTCACGGCGAGGAAGCCGTCGAGCTCCGCGTCCACCCCGCGGGTGCTCACGCCGGAGTAGATCCGGCCGTCGGCCGGCTCGTACCGGACGGGCGCACGGGTCGTGAAGGTCCACGTCGCCGCCGCGGCCAGGGGGTTGCCCGCCAGGTCGCGGGCGGCGGTGCTCACGGACACGCGGTAGCCGGTGGAGGCGGCGAGGTCCGAGGACGGGTCGAGCGACGCGGAGCGCCCGTCGGTCGAGACGGTGACCGTCGCCGGCACGGCGGCCCCGCCGGCGGCGGGAGCGAGCGTCACGGTGGCCGGCGTCAGCGTCGAGGGGTCCATCGGCTCGGAGAACCGCACGGTCACGGTCGAGCCCTGCGGCGCGCTCGCCGCCCCGGGCGTGGGCCCGCGGTCGACCACGACCGGGGCCACGGCGTCCCCGGCGCCCTGCCGGGAGGTCGCCGGCGGTCCGGAGCCGGTCGGGGTGTAGGCGGCGTCGGCGGTCAGCACGACCCGGTCCAGGTGGAAGCCGTCCTCGCGCATCCAGAGGTGAACCGCGTGCTCGCCGGCGCTCGGGACCGCGAGCGTGGCCCGCGGGCCGGAGAAGAGGTTGCCCATCCAGCCCCAGGCGCCGAAGACGTTGTCGAACAGGTAGCTCGCCCCGAGTGCCCCGTCCAGGCCGACATAGACCGAGTTGCCCGCGGTGTCCGGGGGGTTGCCGCGCAGCCACAGGTGGTAGGTGCCCGGGGCGGGGAAGGCCACCCGGTAGACCAGCTCCGGGCTCGTCGTGGTGACGGACGTCGTGATGGCGGCCCCCGCGTCCGGGGCGGCCTGAAGCGACCCGCCGACGGACCCCGCGGGGCTCGTGCCGGCGGCCCAGTCGCGGGCCGAGCGCGCGATCCGCCCGTCGAAGTCCTCGATCTCGAACGCCGCGAGCCCGTTCTGGAAGGTCACCGGCCCGTCCTGGCCCCCGCCGCCGGCCGTCACTGGCGCCTCGGTCGTGAAGCCCCACGACTGGGCCGCGGCCAGCGGGTTGCCCGCCGCGTCCCGCACCGCCGTCGTGACCGTCGCGGTGTACGCGACGCCGCCGGCGAGCGGCCCCTTCGGCTGGAGCGTGAAGGCCGTGTTGCCGCCGGATGCGGCGATGGTCGCCGGGACGGCCTCCCCGGTCGCGGCGCGCACCAGCCGGAAGCTCGAGGAGGTCACGCTGGACGGGCTCATCGCCTCCGAGAACTCGACGACCACCGCGGCGTCCGCGGGGACCGCCGCGGCGCCCGGGCCGGGCGTCCGGCCGGTCAGCGTCGGCGCGCTCGGGTCCCCCGGCGCGGGGCCGGTCGTGAACGTCCAGCCGCGGCTGACGAGCCCGTTGCCCGCCGCGTCCCTCGCCGCGGCGCTGAGGGAGGCGGTGTAGGCCGTGCCCGGCAGCAGGGCCGCGTTCGGATCAAGGGTGAAGGTCCTGCCGTCGGCCGAGGCGCTGATCGACGCGGGCACGACGGCGCCGCCCGCCGCGGGCGCCAGCGTGAAGCTGGCGGAGCCGATCGTCGCGGCGTTCATGGGCTCGGAGAACGTGGCCACCGCGTTGGCGCCGGCCCCGACGCCGCTCGCGCCGTCGGCGGGCTGGACGACGGCGACCGTCGGCGCGACCACGTCGTCGCCGGAGGTGTCGCGAGGCGTCGCGGCCGGCCCCTGCCCGCTCGGCGCGAAGCCCGCGTCGGCCGTCACCACGATGCGGTCCAGGTGCAGGCCGTCCTCGCGCATCCAGACGTCGACCGCGTGCTCGCCGGCGCTCGGCACGGTGACCGCGGCGGGACCGGGTCCGGTCAGCGTGCCCGCGACCCAGGCCCACGCGCCGAGGCTGCTCGTCGAGATCGAGTCCGACGCCTCCTGGACCACCCCGTCGAGTCCCGAGTGAAGCGAGTTCCCGCCACCGTCGGGCGCGGAGACGCGGAACCACAGGTAGTACTTGCCGGCGGCCGGGAACCGGACCCGGTACGACAGCTCCGCGCTGGTCGAGGCGACGTTCGCGTCGATGGTGAGGCCCGTGTCGGGCGCGGCTTGGAGCGCTCCACCGACCGACCCCGAGGGGCTCTGGCCCGCGAGCCAGTCGTGCTGGTTGCGCCCCACCTTGCCGTCGAAGTCCTCCGCCTCGACGACGGCGAGCCCGTTCGCGAAGACCACGGGGCCGTCGCCGGGCGGGGGCGCCGCGGCGGTGGTGAAGCTCCAGGTCTGGGTCGCGGCGAGGGCGTTGCCGGCGGCGTCGCGGGCGCCCGTGGTGACGGTGGCCGTGTACGCCGTCCCGGGGGCCAGGTCGGCGGCCGGATCGAGGGTGAAGACCGTGTCGCCCGCCGAGGGCGCGATGCTCGCCGCGACCGCGGCACCGCCGGCGGACGGGGCCAGCGAGAAGGAGGCGGCGGTGATCGAGGCCGGGGCCATCGCCTCGGAGAAGGTCGCGACCACGTTCGTCCCGGGCGCGACGCCGGTGGCGCCGCTCGCGGGCTGGCGGCCCGTCAGGGTGGGCGGCGTGGTGTCGGCCGGCACGGAGCCGGCGCGGGGCGTGACCGCCGGCCCGGCGCCGGAGGGGACGTAGCCGGCGCTCGTCGCCAGGAGCAGCCGATCGATGTTGAGCCCGTCCTCGCGCATCCAGACCTGGACCAGGTGGTCGCCGGCGCTCGACACGCTGAGCGAGACCTTGGTCCAGCTCCACGCGCCGGCCGGCACCGAGACGTTCTGCGCGGTGACCTGGCCGTCCCACCCGAGGTGCAGCGTGTTGCCCCTCGCGACGCCGTACGTCCGCACCCAGAGGGTGTACGCGCCGGCCGCGGGGAACCGCACGCGATAGCCGAGCTCCGGGCTGGTCGTGGCGATCTGCTTGTTGAGCCGCGTCCCGGTGTCGGGCGCCGCCTTCAGCGCGCCGGCCACGGAACCGGTCGGGCTCTGCCCCGCGACCCAGTCGTGGCTCGACCGCGGCACCTTCGCGTCGAAGTCCTCGGCCTCCACCACGGCCAGCCCGCCGGTGAACGTGACCGGGCCGTCGCCCGGCGCGGCTCCCGCGATGCCGAGCAGGCGGAGGCCCGCGAGGGCGAGGGCGCACGCGACGACCAGGGCCGACCAGGTGCGGCGGCGCAGCGGTCGTCCCGCCGGCCGCTGTGAGGGCTGAGGGGAATCGGTTTCACGCATCGCGACGCACGCTAGTCGCGGTGCGGTCCCGCGCTCCACGAGACCTCCGACCAGCGAAGCCGCCCATACGGTCAGCGGGTTCCGGCGGAACCCCGACCATCGGGCGGGGTCAGAACAGGCCCGGCTGCTCCCCGCCGGCGCGCGGCGCGAGGCCGAGGTGCCGGTACGCGCGGGGCGTCGCGACCCGGCCGCGAGGGGTCCGCTTCAAGAGGCCCTCCTGCAACAGGTAGGGCTCGTAGACGTCCTCGATCGTGTCCGGGCTCTCGCCCACGCTGTCGGCCAGCGTCCCGAGGCCGACGGGCTGGCCCTCGAAGGTCTCGGCCAGCCGGCGGAGGATCTGGCGGTCGAGCTCGTCCAGCCCGAGCGCGTCCACCTCGAGCAGCGCCATCGCCTCCTCCGAGACGCGCCGGTCGACCAGGGGCTCGCCGCGGACCTGGGCCACGTCGCGCACCCGGCGCAGGAGCCGGTTGGCGATCCGGGGCGTGCCGCGGGCGCGGGAGGCCAGCGCGCCGGCGCCGGCCTCGTCGATCGCCACGCCGAGGATCCCCGCCGACCGGCGGATGATCCGCGCGAGGTCGTCGGGCCCGTAGTAATCGAGACGCTGGAGCACCCCGAACCGCCCGAGCAGCGGCGTGGTGAGCAGGCCGGTGCGGGTGGTGGCGCCGATCAGCGTGAAGCGCGGCAGGTCCAGCCGCAGCGTCCGCGCCGACGGCCCCTGGCCGAGCACCACGTCGAGCTGGAAGTCCTCCATCGCGGGATAGAGCACCTCCTCGATGGATCGGTTGAGCCGGTGGATCTCGTCGATGAAGAGCACGTCGTGCGGCTCGAGCGCGGTGAGCACCGCCGCGAGGTCGCCCTTGCGCTCCAGGACCGGCCCGCTGGTGACGTGGAACCCCACGCCCATCTCGGCCGCGACGATGGCCGCCAGCGAGGTCTTGCCGAGGCCGGGCGGGCCGTACAGCAGCACGTGATCGGACGCCTCGCCGCGCTGGCGGGCCGCTTCGAGGAGGATCGACAGGTTCTGCTTGAGTGGCAGCTGGCCGATGTACTCGCCGAGGAAGCGGGGTCGGAGGCTCGACTCCAGCGCGGGCT
>JAWVEV010000042.1:0-5482 GCA_033856535.1 Miltoncostaeaceae bacterium
GGATCCGCTTCGAGGACCACCCGGACCTGACCCGGATCCTCATGCCGCTGGACTGGGAGGGGCACCCGCTGCGCCGGGACTACCCCATCGGCGGCGAGGAGGTCGAGTTCTCCGATGCGCGCTGACCCTCTCCGCCGACGCGATTCCCGACCTCGTCGAGGCCCGGCAGTGGCCTCGGCGCGCGGGAGGGACTTGACGCATTCCCGACCTCGTCGGCCCCCGGCACTGGGGCCGACGCGCGGGAGGGACTCGAGGCATGGCTGACGACGCCTACAACTCGGGCATCCCGGTCAAGCTGGAGGCCCGCGAGGCGCGCGAGGCGGCCGCGCGCGAGGGCCGGCCGATGGCCGAGACCGAGCGGGCGATCGCCGACGCCGAGGCCTTCACCCCGCAGGAGGCGCTCGCGCGCACCCAGGCCGCCGCCGCGGCCGCCGGCGAGGCAGGCCCCGGCCTGCGCCAGCCGATGATCATCAACCTCGGCCCGCAGCACCCCTCCACCCACGGCGTGCTGCGCCTGATCACCGAGCTCGACGGCGAGGTGATCCGCGACATCCACCCGGTGATCGGCTACCTGCACACCGGGATCGAGAAGCAGACCGAGAACAAGACCTTCTGGCAGGGCGTGACGCTGGTCACGCGGATGGACTACCTGGCGCCGTTCTTCAACATCCACGCCTACACGATGAGCGTGGAGCGGCTGCTCGGGCTCGAGGTGCCGGACCGCGCCCAGTACCTGCGCGTGCTGCTGAGCGAGCTCAACCGCATCACCAGCCACCTGGTCTGGCTGGGCACCAGCGGCCTGGAGCTCGGCGCGATCACGGTCTTCTTCTACGCGTACCGCGAGCGCGACGCGGCCCTCGACCTGTTCGAGATGATCGCCGGCGACCGCATGAACCACCGCTTCTTCACGGTGGGCGGCTGCGCCGACGACATGCCGCCCGGCTTCGAGAAGCGGCTGCGGCGCTTCCTCGCCGAGATGCCCGGGCGGATCGACGAGTACGAGGAGCTGCTCTCGCGCAACCCGATCTGGCTCGAGCGCACCAAGGGCGTCGGGATCCTGCCGGCCGAGCAGCTGATCGACCTGGGCGTGACCGGCCCGCCGCTGCGCGCCGCGGGCGTCGACCTGGACCTGCGCAAGGCCAGCCCGTACTCCGGGTACGAGCATTTCGACTTCCAGGTCCCGACGGGGACCGTGGGCGACGCCTACGACCGCTACTCGGTGCGGCTGCGGGAGATGCGCGAGTCGGTGCGGATCATCGGGCAGGCGCTCGACGGGATGCCGGAGGGCCGCCACATCGCGGACGACCGTAAGGTGGTCCTGCCCCCGCGGGGCGAGCTCGCCACCTCGATGGAGGCCCTGATCCACCACTTCAAGCTGGTCACGGAGGGGTTCCGGGTGCCCGAGGGCGAGGCGTACACCGCCGTCGAGAGCCCGCGCGGCGAGCTCGCCTGCTACGTGGTCGCCGACGGCGGTCCCAAGCCGCGCCGGGTGCACATGCGCGACCCCAGCTTCGTGAACCTGCAGGCGCTGCGGCCGATGGCCAAGAACGCCTACCTGGCCGACCTGATCACGATGATCGGCAGCCTCGACAACGTGATGGGGGGCGTGGACCGGTGACCGCCGCCGAGATCCGCACCTACCTCGACCCGATCCGCGGCGAGTTCGCCGAGGAGCGGTCGCTGATCCTGCCGGCGCTGAAGTACGCCCAGACCGAGAAGGGCCACCTGACGCGCGACGACATCGCCGCCGTCGCCGAGGCCACCAACCTCTCGCCGGCCTACGTCGAGGCCGTGGCGTCCTTCTATGACCGCCTCTACCTGACGCCGGTCGGCCGGCGGGTGGTGTCGGTCTGCGTGACCCTCTCGTGCATGCTGCGCGGCTCCGACGAGCTCCTGGAGCACCTCTGCCGCGCGGAGGGCCTGGGGCACGACGGCGGGACCTCCGCGGACGGCCTGATCACGGTGCAGGAGGCCCAGTGCCTGGGCTACTGCGACCGCGCGCCGTGCGTCCAGGTGGACGCCGAGGAGACCCGCGGGCCGCTGAGCCTGGCCGACGCCGACGCGCTCCTCGAGGAGCTGCGCGCGGCGCCCGCGCCCGAGCGGTACTGGAGGTAGCGGTGCCGATCCTGAACAGCGTCTACCGCCAGCGCGAGGCGGGTCGCCCCCTCACGGAGCTCGCCGACTACCGGCGCGCCGGCGGCTACACGGCGTTGCGCGACGCGCTGGCCGACATGGAGCCCGACGAGGTCCTCTACGCCTTCCACCGAAGCGGCCTGCGCGGCCGCGGCGGCGCCGGCTTCCCGATGGGCCGCAAGGCGAGCTTCCTGCCCAAGGACTCGCCGCTCCCGTCCTACGTCGTCTGCAACGCGGACGAGAGCGAGCCGGGGACCTTCAAGGACCGCGAGATCATGGAGCTCAACCCCTTCCAGCTGCTGGAGGGGATCGCGATCGCCGGCTACGCGATCGGCGCGCGGCGCGGCTACATCTACATCCGCGGCGAGTACGAGCACCAGGCGCGCGTGCTCGACACCGCGATCCGCGCGGCGCGGGCGGCCGGGTACCTCGGCCTCG
This sequence comes from Miltoncostaeaceae bacterium, assembly GCA_033856535.1. Classification (GTDB taxonomy): domain Bacteria; phylum Actinomycetota; class Thermoleophilia; order Miltoncostaeales; family Miltoncostaeaceae; genus JAWVEV01. The sequence goes on from JAWVEV010000042.1 coordinate 2,572, forward strand.
GGATCTGCCGCTCGGGCTTCGACTTCGACGTGACGCTCTACCGCGGCGCCGGCGCCTACATCTGCGGCGAGGAGACCGGCCTCCTCGAGAGCCTCGAGGGCAAGCGCGGCCAGCCGCGTCTCAAGCCGCCCTTCCCGGCCGTCGCCGGCCTCTACGCCTCGCCCACGCTGATCAACAACGTGGAGACGCTCGCGGCGATCCCGCCGATCATGGAGAAGGGCCCGGACTGGTACGCGGCGCTCGGCCCCGAGAAGTCGCCGGGCACCAAGATCTTCTCGGTCTCGGGCCACGTGATGAAGCCGGGCAACTACGAGATCGTCCTCGGCGACACCACCCTGCGCGAGCTGCTCTACGACATGGCCGGCGGCTTCCGGCCGGGCCGGAAGATGAAGGCCTGCTGGGTCGGCGGCTCGAGCGTCCCGGTGCTCGGCGAGCAGCACCTGGACACCCCCCTCGACTACGAGTCGCTGAACGCCGCCGGCACCTTCCTGGGCTCGGCCGGCTGCATCGTGATGGACGACTCGGGGTGCATCGTCCGCTCCTCGCTACGGCTGGCGAGCTTCTACCGGCACGAGAGCTGCGGGAAGTGCACGCCCTGCCGCGAGGGCACCAGCTGGCTCGAGAAGGTGCTGCAGCGGATCGTCGACGGGAAGGGCCGCATGGAGGACCTCGAGCTGCTCGAGTCCATGTTCGGCCGGATCTCGGGACGGGTGCTCTGCGCGCTGGCCGACGGCGCGGTGGCGCCGATCCGCAGCGCCCTGCACCTGTTCCGCGACGACTTCGTGCACGCGGTCCGCGAGGGCTCGCCGGCGCCCGAGCCGATGATGCCCGGGCTGGCGGTGGCCGGTGGCTGACTACGCCCCCGTCGACCTGCTCGCCGCCGAGCAGATCACCTTCGAGCTGAACGGCCGCCAGGTGACCGCGCCGGCCGGGACGATGCTGGTCGACGCGGCGTACGCGCACGGCGTCGAGGTGCCGGTCTTCTGCTACGAGCCGCGCCTCGGGCCGGCCATCGGCGCCTGCCGCATGTGCCTGGTCGAGGTGGAGGGCATGCGCGGCCTGCAGACCGCCTGCAGCACGCCGGTGCAGCCGGACATGGTCGTGCGCACCAACTCGCCGGCCGCCAAGGACGCCCAGGACGGCGTGCTCGAGCTGCTGCTGGTGAACCACCCGCTGGACTGCCCGGTCTGCGACAAGGGCGGCGAGTGCCCGCTGCAGGACCGCACCTTCCGCTTCGGGCCCGGCAAGACGCGCTTCATCGAGAACAAGCGCCACTTCCCCAAGCCGCTGAACCTGTCCTCGCTGGTCGCGCTCGACCGCGAGCGCTGCATCGCCTGCTACCGCTGCGTCCGCTTCAGCCAGGACGTGGCGGAGGACAAGAACCTGATCATGGAGGACCGCGGCGCGGGCTCCGAGATCGCGACCTTCACCGGCGAGGCCTACACCGGCCGCTTCACCGGCAACGTGATCGACCTCTGCCCGGTCGGCGCGCTCACCGGGATCCCGTACCGCTTCGTGAGCCGCCCTTGGGAGCTCGAGAACGCCCCCACGGTCTGCACCCACTGCCCGGTGGGCTGCAACACCGAGCTCACCTCCCGCGACGGCGCGATCAAGCGCGTCAGCGGGCGCCCGCTGCCGAACTACGCGGTGGAGGAGGGCTGGCTCTGCGACCGGGGACGGTGGGCGTACGACGCCGACCGCTCGGCGGACCGCATCACCCAGCCCGTCATCCGCGACGCCACCGATGCGCGGGAGGTGGCGCTGGAGGAGGCCGTGGACGCCGCCGCCCTGCTGCTGGGGCGCGGCACCGGGGCCGGCGTGCTCGTGGGGGCCGGCGCCAGCGTCGAGGAGGGCTTCCTCGCCCGGGAGCTGGCGGGGCGGGCGCTGCGCGACGCGCGCGCGGCCCGGCTCGGCATCCCGGAGAGCCCGGAGCTGGCGGCCCTGCGGTCCCGGCCCGGCGCCCAGCTCTCGGACCTGGATGGCGCCGACCTCGTGGCCATCGTCGGCGGCGACCCGGCCCAGGCCCAGCCGGTGTCCGAGCTTCGGGTGCGCAAGGCGCGCCGGCTCGGCGCGACCATCTGGTCGGCCGGCCCCCGGCCGCACGCGCTCGAGCCGCTCGGGCCGAGCATCCGCACCGCGCCGGGCGACCTCTCCGAGGCCATCCGCGAGCTGCACGCGCCGCTGCGCGCCGCGCGGAGGCCGGTGGTGCTGTGGGACGAGGCCGACCTCGCCGCCGACCCGGCCGCGGCCGCGGCGCTGGCGCTGGCCCTCGAGGGGGCCCCGGCCGCGCTGCAGCTCGAGCTGGCCGCCGACGTCAACGGCGCCGGCCTGCGCGCGATCGGCCTGCCGGCCGCCGCCGAGGGCTTCCTCGACGCCGCCCGGGCCGGCGAGATCGGGACGCTCCTCGCGGTCCACGCCGACCCGCTGACCGAGGCCGGCGCGGCCGCCTGGGACGCGGCGCTGCCGCGGATGGGCCACCTGATCGTCATCGCCAGCCACCGCTCGCCCCTCACCGAGGCGGCCAACGTGGTGCTGCCGGCCGCGACGGGCTACGAGCAGGAGGGCGTCTACGTCTCGATGGCCAAGCGGGCGCAGCGCGCGCGGCCGGGCTCGCTCGGGCCGGCCGAGTCCGCGCCGGCCTGGGAGATCCTGCTCGCGCTGGCCCACCGCCTCGGCGCCCCGCCGGCCCACCGCACCCCCGCCCAGGCGTTCGCCGCCGCGGCCGCGGCCTCGCCGGCGCTGGCCGGGCTCACCTACGACGCCCTCGGCGTCTTCGGCGCGCCCATCCCGGGCGGGCCGTCGGCCCCCGCGCCCCGGGGGGACCGGGAGGCGCCCGAGCCGGCCGGCGACGGCCTGCCCCTGGTGCTGGGAAGGACACTCTTCGCCGACGCCCCCTCGCACCGCTCGGCCG
>JAWVEV010000043.1:0-34726 GCA_033856535.1 Miltoncostaeaceae bacterium
GACCCCGAAAAGTCTCGCGCGCTGCGGCCGGGGCGCACAACCCGACCCCCTCAGGGGCATCTCAAAGGGGGGCTATGATGTTCGTGCCTCTCGGCACGTGCCACAGCGCAAGCGGTAAGGAGAAGGATGGCCTCCGACGCATCCCCGCGCAGAAGCACCGTGGAGACCCCGCTCCCCGACGTCGAGGAGATGCGGGCCCTCGTCGTCGACGGCCGCGACAAGGGCTACCTCACCTACGACGAGATCGTCGGGGTTCTGGAGGAGGCCGAGGTCTCCAAGGATCAGGTCGAGGACTTCTACTCGCACCTGGTCGAGCTCGGCATCGAGGTCCTCGACGCGGACGGCGAGGCCATCGGGCGCGGCGCCACCGCCAAGGACGAGCGCGCCCCGGAGCTCGACCTCACGGTCGAGCCTAGCCTCGACTCGCTGCGGCTCTACCTGCGCGAGATCGGCAAGGTGCCGCTGCTCACGGCCGAGCAGGAGGTCGCGCTCGCCAAGCGCATCGAGCGCGGCGACATGACCGCGAAGGCCCAGATGGTCGAGGCCAACCTGCGCCTGGTGGTGAGCATCGCCAAGAGCTACCTCGGCCGCGGCCTCTCGTTCCTCGACCTGATCCAGGAGGGCAGCCTCGGGCTGATCCGGGCGGTCGAGAAGTTCGACTACCGCAAGGGCTACAAGTTCTCGACCTACGCCACCTGGTGGATCCGGCAGGCGGTCACGCGCGCCATCGCCGACAAGGCGCGCACCATCCGCATCCCGGTGCACATGGTCGAGAAGCTCAACAAGGTCGTCCACGTCGAGCGCCAGCTGGTGCAGACCCTCGGCCGCGAGCCGGTCGCCGAGGAGATCGCCGAGGAGCTGCGCATGACGGCCGACGAGGTGCGCGACATCCTGCGCATGGCCCAGCTGCCGGTCAGCCTCGAGAAGCCGATCGGCGAGGACGAGGAGTCCGAGCTCGGCGACTTCGTGGAGGACGAGGGCGCCACGTCGCCGTTCGACGAGGCCTCGGTCAACCTGCGCCGCAACGACATCCAGCGCGCGCTCGACGCGCTCCCCGAGCGCGAGCGAAAGGTGATCGAGCTGCGCTTCGGCCTGCAGGGCGAGCAGCCGCGAACGCTGGAGGAGGTCGGGCGCGCCTTCGGCGTCACGCGCGAGCGCATCCGCCAGATCGAGAACAACACCCTCAAGAAGCTGGAGTGCCTGCCGGAGGCCCAGCGCCTCCGCGACTCCGCGTAAGCGCACCGGCGGAGGCGGCACCGGCGCAGCCCACCAGGTGAGGGAGACCCGGCGCCGGCGCGGCGCCCGGGCAGTGTTCCGCGCCGGCGCGAGGCCTGCGGGAGGTGCGCGACCACCTTCCGCATCACCTATGACGCGCGGCGGCCCCCGGGGTCGGGTCGATCAGGCCCCGTTCGCGGATCCCTTGCCGGTGCCCTGGCCCTTTCCCTGACCGCCGGAGGACGCGGGGGCCGTCGCCCCCTGGGCAATTCCGCCGCGGTCGGCGTTCGCATTCGCGTTCGCGGAGTTGTTCCCGTTCGCGGATCCGCTTCCGTTTCCGTTCCCCTTCGCGGGGGTGGCCTCAGGAGCCGGTGGCGCCGGCTCCTCGGCGATCGTGGTCACGGGTTCCGCGTCCTCGCCCTGGTTGTTCTGGGGCTTCGCGATCCCGCCCTTGGCGGCGCCGTTGGCCGCGCCGTTTCCGCCCTGGGCTCCGGAGGTCGCGGGCGGACCGGCGGGGGCTTCCTGCGCCCCGTCGCCGCCCTCGCCCTGGTCCTCGTCCTCCTGCCCGCCGGCGGGAGGGGGCGGCGACGGCAGCTCGAACGCCCCATCCTGGTCGCCGTCCTCGTCCCGCTGCATCTCGCGCGTCGTCGGGCGGTCCTTGGCGAGCTCCTGGGCGTCGCCGCCCTGCCCGTCCTCGTCCTCACGCGCCGACGGAGGCGCGGACGCCTCGGCGGCCTCGCCCTGGTCGTCCTCGCCGCCGGTCCACTCGGACGGGCCGGGCATGCCCTCGTTCTCACCCGAAGCGCCGGAGTCGTCCCGCTTCGGGGCCAGGTCGGCGTGCGCCGTGCCGCGCACGGGTGCGCCCAGCTCGCCGCCCACCGGCGCCGCCGGCGTGGTCAGGGGGGCCGCGCCGGTCGCGGTTGCGACGAGGGGCGGGATCACGACGCCGTGGTTCGCGCCGGTCACGGGGGCGGTGCTGAAGGCCGGCACGACCGCGGTCCCGCCGACGAGGGCGGTGGACCCGAGGATCGCCACCTGCGCGATCAGCCCGGCCCCGGCGCCCGCTCCGACCCCCGCCGTCGCGCCCGCGGCGGCGGCACCGACGGCGGCTCCGCCCGCCGCGGCGCCGATCCCCCCGCCGCCCGCCGCGGCGCCGATCGCCCCCGCTCCGGTCGCGGCCGCCCCGCCGACGGCGGCGAGCAGCTCGTGCAGCGCCATCGCGGGCAGCATCGGCGCCAGCGCGGCGAGCCGCACGGGCCGCGTGCGCATCGCCTCCTGCCAGCTCGCGCAGGCCGGGCAGGCCCGCACGTGCGCCTTGATGCCGCGCCCGCGGACCACCCGGCGATCGCCGTCGGACAGCGTCCGCTGCACCCGGTGGCAGGCCATCTCGCGGCCGGCGGCCAGGTCGTGCAGGGCGAGGCGCGCGTTGTAGATGAGCTGCTTGACGATCGCGGCGTCCTCGCCGATCGCCCGCCCGATCTCCTCGTGACCGAGGCCGCCCAGCTCGCGCATCACCAGCGCCGCGCGCTGGCCCTCGGAGAGCTGCCCGAGGTCCTGGCGCAGCTGGCGGAGGTCGGCCGCGACCTCGCTGCGCTCCTCGACCCCGCCGGGGGCCGGCTCGAGCCCGGTCAGCGCGGCGAGGGGGTCGGCCGGGCGCCGGCGGAGCACGCTCACGCAGGCGTTGTGGGCGATCCGGTAGAGCCACGGCCGCAGCGACACCTCGGGCCCGTCGGGGTCCGAGAGCGTCTGGAAGGCCGCGAGCATCGTGGCCTGGTAGGCCTCCTCGGCGTCCTCCCGCTGCCGGACGATCGAGTGGCAGTACCGGTGCAGCGGGTCGCGGTACCGCGCGTAGACCTCGTCGAAGGCGCGCTCGTCGCCCTCGCGCACCATCGACGCCAGCTCCTCGTCGGTCGCCCGGTCCAGGGGGACCGGGGCCCATGCGCGCCGGGGAGAGGCGGAGATCATCCAGCGACGGTAGCCGGAGGCCCCCCGCGCCGCGCCCCGCGCGCGGTCAGGCCGGGCCACTCCCTTCGGCGAGGACCTCCTCGGCCGCCTCCAGGGCGGACCAGGCCGCCGGGAAGCCCGCGAGGCCCGCGACCATGTGGATGGTCTCGCGGATCTCGTCCGGCGTGACGCCGGCGCCGAGCGCCCCGCGGACGTGCCAGGCGAGCTGGGGAAGGGCGCGCAGCGTCGCGGTGATCGCGATCGCGACCATCGCCCGGTCGCGCATGCCCAGGCCCGGCCGGCTCCAGAGATCGCCGAAGCCGAACCGCGACGTGAGCTCCTCCAGGTCCGGCGAGACCGCGCGCCAGCGCTCGATCGTCTCGTCGCCCAGGTACCGCCGCGCGAGCTCCCGCCCGCGCTCGAGCCGCTCGTCCTCGGTCATGCGGTCTCCCTTCGTCGCCCGGGCGGCCGATCGTAGCCGCCGCCATTCCCGGCTAGTCTCGCCGCGCAACCGCGCTCTCCGAAGGAGACCCATGGACGTCATGGTCCGCCATGCCCCGAGCTTCGCCGTCGCCCGCTGCGCCCTGGCCGGCGGCGAGGCGGTCAACGCCGAGTCGGGGGCGATGATGGCCACCTCCGCCGGCGTCGAGATCGAGTCGTCGATGCGTGGCGGCCTGAAGGGCGCCCTGAAGCGCCAGGTGCTCGGCGGCGAATCGCTGTTCGTGTCGGCCTACACCGCGCCCGCGGGCGGCGGCTGGGTCGACGTCGCGGCCCGGCTGCCCGGCGACGTGCTGGTGCTCCCGGTCGACGGCGCCGTGAACATCGGCCGGGGCGGCTGGCTCGCCTCCGACGACGGCATCGAGATCGACTCGAAGTGGGGCGGGCTGAAGAACCTGGCCGGCGGGGAGGGCGGCTTCCTCGTGCGCGCCACCGGTCGCGGGACCGTCGTGATCGCCGCGTACGGGGCGATCGACCTCGTCGAGCTCGGCGAGAACGACTCGTTCGTGCTCGACTCCGGCCACATGGTCGCCTACGACGACGGGCTCAGGGTGAGCCTGCGGAAGGTCGCCAAGGGCCTCGTGCAGACCCTGAAGAGCGGCGAGGGCTTCGTCTTCGAGTTCGGCGGCCCCGGCCGCGTCTGGACCCAGAGCCGGAACCCGTCCGAGTTCGTGGGCTGGCTCTCGGCCGAGCTGCCCGGGCGGCGCGGATAGGTCCACCGACCTCGTCAGATTCGGTTAGCCTTTCGCCGTTTTGGCGGACGGGCGACGAGAGGACGGGGATGGCTGCAGGGGGCGAGGGGAGGCGGCGCGGCCGCATGCTGGCGGTGTTCGCGATGCTGGCGGCGGCGGTTGCGCTGCTCGCCGCGAGCTGCGGTGACGACGACGGGGCCGACGTCCGCAACGTCGGCACGGACTGCGCCAGCGCGAGCGGATCGGCCGGCGGCAGCGCGAGCGGCTCGGCGTCGGGCTCGGCGTCCGGCTCCGCCAGCGGCTCGGCCGGCGGCGCCTGCGCGAGCACCTCGACCTCCGGGTCGGGCAGCGGCATCTCCGAGGAGGAGATCGAGGGCGGCAAGGCCGGCAGCGCGGCCGTGCAGGCCGCCGTGGCGAGCTACGGCGAGCAGGTCCAGCGCGACGCCGCCGACCTCGTCCGGCTGACGACGGTCTTCACCGACGCCGTCCGCGCCGGCGACCTCGGCGCCGCCAAGGCCGCCTACGCCCCGTCCCGCGTGCCGTGGGAGAAGATCGAGCCGATCGCCGGCCTGATCCCGAACGTCGACGGGGCCGTCGACTCCCGCGTCGACGACTTCGCCGGCGTTGACGACCCCGCCTTCACCGGCTGGCACCGCCTGGAGTACCTCCTTTTCGAGGAGGGCACGACGGCCGGCGGGGCGAAGTTCGCCGACAAGCTCGACGCCGACCTGGCCGACCTGCGGAAGGAGCTCAAGACCCTGAAGATCCCGCCCGTCGCGATGGCGCTCGGCGCCGCGGAGCTCATCGAGGAGGTCTCCGAGGGCAAGATCACCGGCGAGGAGGACCGCTACTCGAAGACCGACCTCTGGGACTTCGACGGCAACGTCCAGGGCGCCCGGACCGTGGTGGATCTGCTGAAGCCGGCCCTGACCGAGGCCGACCCGGCGCTGTACGACCGGATCGAGAAGGGCCTCGGCGAGCTCGAGCGCAGCCTCGAGCCGCTGCGCCGGGGCGACGGTTTCGTGCCCTTCTGCACCGAGAACGACCCCTACCCGAGCCCCATCTGCACCGGCACGACGGTGACCCCGGACCAGATCGACGAGCTCAAGGCCGAGCTCGCCGGCCTGTCCGAGGACCTCGCCCTCGTCCCCGGCGCGCTGAAGCTCAAGTAGGCCGATGACGCGCCGCCTCTCCCGTCGCGCCTTCCTCGCCGGCGCGGGCTCCACCGCCCTCGCGGGCAGCGCCCTGCTGGCCGGGTGCGGCGGGAGCGGCGGCACCGGCGCCGCCGGCGCCGCCGGCGCCGCCGACGGCGGGATCGAGGCGACGTTCCTGCCCTTCCGGGGCGCGCACCAGACGGGGATCGCCGCGCCGGCGCCGGCGGCGTCGCTCATGGCGGCGTTCAAGGTGCTGGCGCGCGACAAAGACGACCTGCGCCGGGTCTTCGAGGACCTGACCGACGAGATCGAGGGCCTCATGTCCGGGCGGCCGCCGGTCGTGCGCGACCCGGCCTACCCGCCGTCCGACTCGGGCGTGATGGGCCCCCACCCGGCGCCCGACGACCTGTCGGTGATCGTCTCGGTCGGCGCGTCGCTCTTCGACGGCCGGTACGGCCTGGGCCCCAAGCGCCCGCGCGAGCTGGTGACGATGCCGTTCCTCGCCAACGACCGGCTCGACCCCGACCGCAGCCACGGCGACCTGCTGCTGACCGTCCAGGCCGGCCACCTCGAGACCGCCCTCTTCGCGCTCCGCCAGCTCATGCGCCGCACGCGCAGCACGCTGGTGCTGCGCTGGGTGCTCGACGGCTTCTCGCGGCGCTCGGAGCCCGGCGCGAAGACCACCGGCTCGCCGCGCAACCTGATGGGCTTCGTCGACGGCACGGCGAACCTGCGCGCCGACGACGACGCCCAGCTCGACCGGCACGTCTGGGTGGGCGCCGGCGACGGCGAGCCCTCCTGGGCGGCCGGCGGCTCCTACCAGGCGGTGCGGGTGATCCGCATGCTGGTGGAGTTCTGGGACCGCACCCCGCTCGCCGAGCAGGAGGCGATCATGGGCCGGGACAAGGCCAGCGGCGCGCCGCTCGGCCTCCAGCACGAGACCGACGACCCGGACTACGGCTCCGACCCCGACGGCGCGCGCATCAAGCTCGACGCCCACATCCGGCTGGCCAACCCGCGCACGCCCGGCACGGAGAAGAGCCTGATCCTGCGCCGCGGCTTCTCGTACGCGCGCGGCTACGACCGGGCCGGGCGGCTCGACCAGGGGCTGGCCTTCGTCAGCTACCAGCGGAGCCTGAGGGACGGCTTCCTGGCGGTGCAGGCGCGCCTGACCGGCGAGCCCCTCGAGGAGTACATCCTCCCCGAGGGGGGCGGCTTCTTCTTCGCGCTCCCCGGCGTGGCCGAGGGCGGCCGCCTGGGCGCCGGCCTGGTCTAGCGGGCCTTCAGCACCCCGCAGGCCAGCACGTCGCCGGCGGGCGTCTCGACCTCGACCCAGTAGGTCTCGTCGGCGTCCTTCTCGAAGCCGCGGGCGCGCGCCGTCGCGACCGCGCGGCCCTTCTTGCTCGAGACGAGCTTGCCGGGCTTCCAGCCGGCGATCGGGGCGTGCTCCTCGTGCTCGTGCTCCTCGTGCGCGGCGCACGGGTCGCCCGGCTCGTCGGTCTCGTGGATGTGGAACAGGTAGGCGGTCCGGGGGGCCAGGCCGCGCACCACGACGGTGAGGACGTCCCGGCCCTTGCCCGGCTTGTCCAGCAGGCGCGCCGTTCCGGCGGCACCGCCGCCGTCGGGGGCCGCCAGCTTGGCGGTGTACGCCTCCGCGTGGGAGTGGTGGGCGAGAGCGGCGCCGGCGAAGGCGCCGACGCCGACGGCGCAGGCGGCGAGCGATGCGAGCAGGGGACGATGCTTCACGGAGACTCCTCGGTCGTGGACGGACCGGACCCTGGGCGTGGGACGGGGCGCCCACAAGAGAGATTTTTGAGACTCGTTCCTGTTTCTTGCGGAGCGAGCGGGGAGGTACCCTGGCCGGGTGGCCGCACCCGGCGCCCGCCCGCCCATCGTCCTGCTGCCCCCCGCGCCGCCCTCCGGCCTCGCACCCGACGCCGCCGCGGCGCTCGCCCTCGGCGCGCGGCTCGACGCCGTCGACGCCGCCGCGGCGGTCACCGGCGCGCCCGCCTTCGTGCGCGTCGTGATCGAGGACCCGGCCGCCGCCTCCCTCGTCGCCGCGCTCCTGCCCCCCGGCGTCGCGGTTCTCTCGACCCCGCCCGTCGGCTCCGACGCCGAGCTCCTTCGGCTCGAGGCGGCACCCGCCGCCGACCTCGCCGCCGTCCTCGATCGCGCCGGCGCGCCCTCGCCGGCGCCGCGCACCTGGCACCTCGCCCACCGCCTGCCGGAGTTGGCACACTCCGCCTGAGAGTGCCAAAAGGCCCCTGACGGAGGCCGCTATACTGGCCGGAGCCGTTTCGTCCTGAGCCACGGGAGAGAGTGCTCGTGCCGATCTATGAATACCGCTGCTCCGACTGCGGCCACCAGTTCGAGGTCAGTCAGCGCATGACCGACGACGCGCTCACCGAGTGCCCGGTCTGCCAGGGCCAGGTTCAGAAGATGCTGTTCGCGCCGGCCATCCACTTCAAGGGCACCGGCTTCCACAACACCGATTACGGCACCCGCAAGCGCCCCGTGGGCGGCGATGGCGGCGGCGACTCCGGATCGTCCGATGGCGCGAAGGCCGGCGACGGCGCGAAGACCGGCGGCGGTGAAGGCGGGGCGGCCAAGAAGGAGCCGGCCACCACCTCGTCGGGGAGCAAGAAGACCGTGGGGCTCGACAAGGTCTAGCGAGAGCGCTCGGGCCTCGACGGGCCCGGCCGGCGAGCCGCCGCCGTGAGGCGCCGCCTGCGCGACCTGTTCCGCGCCCGCCACCCCACCCGGGTGGTCGTGGCGGGCTTCCTCGCCGCGATCATCGTGGGGACGCTCCTTCTCTGGCTGCCGGCGGCGTCGGCGGGGCCGGGCTCGGCGCCCATCGGCACGGCCCTCTTCACGGCGACCTCGTCGGTCACCCTGACCGGGCTGGCGCTGGCCGATCCGGCCGAGCACTGGTCCGGCTTCGGGCACCTGGTGATCCTGCTGCTGGTGCAGGTCGGGGGCTTCGGCCTCATGACCGGCGCCTCGCTGCTCTTCCTGCTGGCCGCCCGCCGGCTGGGTCTGCGCGGGCGTTTGGCCGCCCAGGCCGAGACCCACGCGATCGACCTCGGCGACGTGCGCCGGGTGGTGCTCGGGGTCGGCGCCCTGACGCTCGCGTTCGAGGCCGCGACCGCGCTCGCGATCGGCCTGCGCCTGGGGATCGGAGGGGACGTCTCGCCGGCGCGCGCCGCCTGGCTCGGGATCTTCCATGCGGTCACGGCGTTCAACGACGCCGGGATCACCATCTTCTCGGGCGGGCTCGTCCCCTACGTCACCGACGGCTGGATCGTCGCCGCGATCTCGATCGCGGTGGTGGCGGGCGGGCTCGGCTTCCCGGTCTGGCTCGACATGGCGCGCCGCGACCGGCGCCCGAACCGCTGGACCCTCCACACCAAGCTGACCCTCGCCACGACCGGGATCCTGCTGCTGGTGGGCGTCGTGGCGATCACCGCGCTCGAGTGGACGAACCACGGCACGCTGGGGACGCTGGATCCGGAGGGGAGGATCACCGCCGGGGCGTTCGCCGGCGTCATGCCGCGGACCGCGGGCTTCAACGCGGTGGACTACGGGGCGATGCGCCCCGAGACCCTGCTGGTGACCGACGTGCTGATGTTCATCGGCGGCGGCAGCGGCGCGACCGCCGGCGGCATCAAGGTGGCCACGCTGGCGGTGCTGATGCTGGTGGTCTGGTCCGAGGTGCGCGGGCAGCCCGACGTCGTCGCGTTCCGGCGCCGCATCCCGGTGTCGGCCCGCCGGCAGGCGCTCTCGATCGCGGTGGTCTCGGCGGCGACCGTGCTCGCCGGCACGCTGGCCCTGATGCTGCTCAGCGACCTGGGCCTCTCGGACGCGCTCTTCGAGGTCGTGTCGGCCTTCAGCACGGCCGGCCTCAGCACCGGCGTGACCCCCGACCTGTCGACGCCGGCGCACGTCCTGCTCGGCGTGCTGATGTTCATCGGGCGCGTCGGGCCGCTCACGCTCGGCGTCGCGCTGGTCCTGCGAGAGTCCGAGCCACGCTTCCGCCATCCCGAGGAGAGGCCGATCATTGGGTAAGCGCGAGTCCATCCTGATCATCGGCCTCGGTCGCTTCGGGCGGGCCATGGCCGAGGAGCTGGTCTCCATGGGGCACGAGGTGCTCGGCGTCGACACCGACGTGAAGATCGTCCAGGACGCCATGGACCGGCTCACCCACGTGGTGCAGGCCGACGCCACCGACGTGGAGGCCCTGCGCCAGATCGGCGCCGCCGACTTCGCCACCGCCGTGGTGGCGATCGGCAACGACGTGCAGGCGAGCATCCTCGCCACCTACGCGCTGGTCGACGTGGGCGTCAAACGCATCTGGGCCAAGGCGATCACCGCCGCCCACGGCGCGATCCTGCAGCGGGTGGGCGCTCACCGGGTGGTCTTCCCCGAGCGCGACATGGGGGTGCGGGTGGCCCACACCCTCGGCGGGCGCACGCTGGACTACCTGGAGCTCGACGCCAACTTCGCCCTCATCGAGACCACGGTGCCGCGCGGCATGGCGGGGAAGACGCTCGAGGAGGCCGGCGTCCGCAAGCGCCACGGCGTGAGCGTGGTCTGCGTGAAGCGCCCCGGCGGCACCTTCGACTACGCCACCCCCGACACGGTCATCAACGAGGACGACGTGCTGGTGGTCGCCGGGGAATGCCGCAAGGCCGAGGCGTTCGCGGCCCTCGAGTAGGGTCCCCCGGGGTCGGAGGCGAGCGAGGGGGGTCGAGGTGTCCGAGGTCGTCGTGGTGGCCATCTTCCGGGCCCGGCCCGGGCAGGTCGACGCCGTCGAGGCGGAGTTGCAGGACGCGATCCGGCGCACGCACGAGGAGCCGGGGTGCATCCGCTACGCCCTGCACCGCGCCCTCGACGGCGGCGAGGTCGTCATGTTCGTCGAGCGCTGGGAGTCGGCGGAGGCGCTGGCCGCCCACGGGCAGCAGCCCTACATCACGCGGCTGGGCGAGGCGATGGCCGGGCTCACCACCGGCCCGGTGGAGCTCCACTTCCTGGAGGCGCTTCCGTCGGGCGACCCCGTGAAGGGCGTCCTCTAGGCCACGAGCCGGCCTGGGCCGGCTATTGGCCCATGAAGCGGGCGATCTCCTGCTCGTTGGCGTCCGGGTCGGTGGCGACCACGAACGACTGGCCGTCGATCGTCAGCGGCTCGCCGCTGAGCAGGATCCGGTCGCCCGGGTCCTGCGTCAGCTTCGCCTGAAGCCAGCCGAACTTGACCATCTCGAAGGTGCCGATGTCCGTGTTCATGGCCCGGACCATCGTGGCCCCGCGCCAAGGCGCCCGCCACAGGTTGCTCGCCGAGAAGATCTCGGACTTCATCGCCGAGAGCAGCGCCTGCTGGCGCAGCGCGCGCTGGAAGTCGCTGTCGCAGGAGCGGACCCGCGAGTAGACCAGCGCGTCGGCGCTGTTCAGGCGCAGCTCGCCCTTGGGGAAGCTCACCGTCCGGCCCCCCGGGTAGGCGCAGTTGTTCAGGGCGGTCGGGTTGTTCACGGTCACGCCGCCCAGCGCCCTCACGATCTTCTCGAAGCCGTTGAACTTGAGCACGATCAGGTGGTTGATGGGCAGGCCCGTCAGGCGCTTGACCGCGCGGATGATCCCCTGCTGGCCGTACAGCGCGAAGGCCGCGTTGATCTTCGCCGCGCCGATCCGGGGCAGGTCCACGCGGAAGTCGCGCGGGATCGAGAGGTAGCGGATCCTCCCGGCGTCCGGGTCGGTCCGCATGACGACGATCGTGTCGGCGCGGCTGCGCGTCCGTCCGGGCCGGGCGTCGGCGCCGATGATCAGCGTGTTCTGCGCCGTGCCGAGCATCCCGCCGCCGGCCGAGTTGAGCGAGGCCAGCGCGCCGTTGGTGACGCGTCCGTTCGCGTCCTTGACCGCGAAGTAGAGCGTCAGCGTGCCGGCCGCCAGCCAGAGGACGAAGATGATCACCAGCGCCGCGAGGCCGCGCAGGATCCAGCCCTTCGGCCCCTTGCCGCGCGGCGACCACCAGCGCCGGGCGCGCTGCTTGGCCTCCCGCCGCGCGACGCGCTCGGCCGGGGTGGGTCCGATCCTGGCGGGCTTCGGGGGCGCGGGCGCGGAGGCGCGTGCCGCGGCCGTCATGTCCCGCAGCTCTTCGAGCCCTCCCGCGCCGTCGCCCCCGCGCGACTTGTAGCGCCGGTAAGGCTTCCTGGTGCGGCTCATCGGCGGGCAATGGTAGCGTCCGCCCCCCGACGCACCCGGGTGACGGGTCGCGCGACGGGGCGGCCCGGCGGCGAGGAGGGGCGATGGCGCGCGGCGCCCTGTGGGTCGTGGCGACCCCGATCGGCAACCTCGAGGACCTGAGCCCGCGGGCGGCCGCCGTCCTGCGCGACGCCGACCTGGTGGCCTGCGAGGACACCCGCCGCACCGCCGGCCTGCTCCGCCACGCCGGCTCGACCGCGCCGATGATCCCGGCCCACGCCCACAACGAGGCGGCGCGCGCGGCGGACCTCTGCCGGCGGATGCTGGCCGGCCAGAGGTTGGCGTTGGTGAGCGACGCCGGCGCGCCCGGCGTGAGCGACCCGGGCGCGCGGGTGGTCGAGGCCGCGCTGGCGGCCGGCATCCCGGTCATCGCGATCCCCGGGCCCAGCGCGGTGCAGGCGGCGCTGGCGGCGTCCGGCTTTCCGGCCGACCGCTACGTCTTCGCCGGGTTCTTCCCGCGCAAGGCGTCCGAGCGGCGCGAGCTGATCGCGGCGCTGGCCGAGCCGCCCATGACCGTCGTCGGGTTCGAGAGCCCGCGCCGGCTGCCCGGCCTGCTGGCCGACCTGGCCGCGCTCGACCCGGAGCGGCAGGCCGCCGTGTGCCGCGAGATGACCAAGCTGTACGAGAAGGTGACGCGGGGGACGGTCGCCGAGCTCGCGGCGCGGTTCGCCGAGCCGCCGAAGGGCGAGGTGACCGTGGTGATCGGGCCGCCGGCGCCCGCCGCCGGGCCCGACGAGAGCCGCGTCGGCGAGGGTGTGGAGGTGCTGCTCGATGCCGGTCTGACCCCGGCGAAGGCGGCCGAGGCGCTCGCGGCGCTCGGGGTCGCGCCGCGCAACGCGGCCTACCGGGCGGCGCTGGCCGCCGCGGAGAGGCGCCGGGCCAGGTAGGCCGGCCGTAGGGCGGGCCGGTCTCCGGCCGCGTCCGTGATGCGGGCGACCAGCGCGAGGTCGTCGCGCACCATGGCCCGCGCGAGGGTCTCCTCGACGGGGGCCACGAGGGCGGGGCGGCCGCCGACCTCAGCCGGGTGGGCATGCTCGACCTGGAGCGCGAAGTCGGGCTCCAGGCGTCCCCCGGGGCCCTCGACGGCGATGTCCGCCGACAGGTCCACCGCGACGCCGGCGATCGTCCCCGTGGCCCGAAGCGAGCTCACGCCGCCGCCCCGCTCGGGTCGCGCCACGAGGCCGAGGGCCGCCGCCGCGGCCGGCATTTCCGGGCCGTCGACCTCGACATCCAGGTCGCGCGGGACGACCTCGTAACCGATCAGCGCCCGCCCCGCGCTCCCGGCGAGGAGCCAGCGGACGCCGGCGCCGTCCAGCCGGCGGGCCAGCTCGGCGAGGGCGACTTGGCCCGATGGCGAGTTCGGCACGTCCCGCACGCTCCCACATTCGATTGACCGAACCCGCCAATTCCGACGACACTGCCCGCCACCAGGGAGGCCCACGGAGCAACGACAAGGGGACAGAGATGAGGTCGGCGAGGCAACGGTTGGAGTGGTGGTTGATGATGGCGGCCGCGGCGGGGGCCGGGATCCTGGCGGCGGCGGTCTTCGGGTTCGCGGCGGTCCCGGCGAATGCGCAGGCGTCCGACGTGAAGGTCACGGCGCAGCAGCTGCTCGTGAACCAGCGCATTTCTCAGGCCGGCGTCCGCCGCGCGAACGAGGCCCTGCAGAAGCTCGCCGAGCTCGCGGTCACGCCGGGCCCGCAGGGCCCCGCCGGCCCGAAGGGTGACACCGGTCCCGCCGGTCCCGCCGGCGCCCCGGGCGCCCCCGGCGCCTCCGGTGGGCTCGACACCGACGCGGTGAGCATCGAGAGCAAGAACGAGACCATCCCGGCCGACACCACGAGCGCCCAGATCGACGTCATGTGCCCGACGGGCACCGTCGCGGTCTCCGGCGGCCTGCAGACCACCGACGACAACGGCTTCGGCGAGCTGGTGAGCTCGTGGCAGTCCGCGGCCGGAACGTGGTCCTTCGTCATGCGCAACGACGCCTCGAGCGGCGGCGACGACCTCGGCATGACCTTCTCGGCGGTCTGCCTGGCGGTCACCCCCGAGTCGACCCCCTAAAGCCGAGCTCCACGGCCTCCCGCCCGGCGCCCTCGCGGCGCCGGGCGGCGATGCCGCGCGCTGACCCTGGACCGGCCCCCCCGGTTCGGACGAGACTGGCCGCGATCCGGGCGGTCGGCCGGAGTCCGAGACAGGGGGGATCATGAGGTCCACAGGGCAGCGAATGGAATGGTGGGTCGCGATCGCGGCCGCGGCGGCGGCCGGGGTCCTCGCCGCGGCGATCTTCGGGTTCGCGGCGGTCCCGGCGAACGCGCAGTCGTCCGACGTGAGGGTGACCGCGCAGCAGTTGCTGGTGAACCAGCGCATCTCCCAGGCCGGCGTGCGCCGCGCCAACGAGGCGCTTCAGAAGATCGCCGAGCTTCAGGCGGCGCCCCCGACGCAGGGCCCCGCCGGCCCCAAGGGCGACACGGGCGCGGCCGGTCCGGCCGGCGCCCCGGGGGTTCCCGGCCCCCCCGGCGGTCTCGCCTCGACATCGGTCACGGTGGAGACCGAGGACGAGACGACGATCCCGGCGGAGACCACCGGCAACCAGGTCGATGTGACCTGCCCGGCCGGCACCGTGGCGATCTCCGGCGGCTTTCAGACGACCGGCGACAATGAGCTCGGCACGCTGGTGAGCTCGTGGCGGTCCGACTCCGACACCTGGTCGTTCGTGATGCGCAACGGCGCCTCGAGCGGCGGCGACGACCTGAAGGTGACCTTCTCCGCCGTCTGCGTCGGGCCGACCCCGGCGGCCGTCCCGTAGCGCCACCCGGCCCCGCCCGGCGCCCCGGCGGCGCCGGGCGGGAGGTCGCCGACTACACTGGATCGTCATGGCCGACGGCACCTTCTACGTCACCACGCCGATCTACTACGTGAACGCGGACCCGCACATCGGGCACGCCTACACGACGATCATGGCCGACATCCTGGCCCGGCATCACCGCCAGCGGGGCGAGGACGTCTGGTACCTGACCGGCACGGACGAGCACGGCGACAAGGTGGCCCGCTCGGCCGCCGCGCTCGGGCGCACGCCGCGCGAGCACGCCGACGCGTTGTCGGCCCGCTTCCGCGCGCTGGGCGAGCACCTCGGGGCGAGCAACGACTTCTTCATCCGCACCACCGACGCCGGCCACGTCGCGGTGGTGCAGGAGCTGGTCGAGCGGATGCGCGCCTCGGGCGACATCTACAAGGGCAGCTACGGCGGCTGGTACTGCACGGCCTGCGAGGCCTTCTACGCCGAGGACGACCTGCGCGAGGGCGGGCTCTGCCCGATCCACGGCACGCCGGTGGAGTGGCTGGAGGAGGAGAACTGGTTCTTCCGCCTCTCGGCCTACCAGGGGCCGCTGCTGGCGCTCTACGAGGCGCGCCCCGACTTCATCACGCCGCGGCACCGCCTGAACGAGGCGCGCAGCTATGTCGCCGGCGGGCTCGAGGACCTCTCGATCTCGCGGTCCCAGATCGACTGGGGCGTCCAGGTGCCCTGGGACCACGAGCAGGTCGTCTACGTCTGGGTCGACGCGCTGATCAACTACTACAGCGCGCTCACCTACGCCCGGCCGGGCGAGGACCTGGTGGCGCGCTACTGGCCGGCGGACGTGCACGTGATGGCCAAGGACATCCTGCGCTTCCACGGGGTGATCTGGCCGGCGATGCTGATGGCCGCCGGCATCGAGGTGCCCCGCCGCCTGGCCGTGCACGGCTATGTGCTGAAGGGCGGCGAGCGCATGAGCAAGACCACGGGCAACGTGGTCGACCCGAACCCGTTCATCGAGCGCTACGGAATCGACGCGCTGCGCTACTACCTGGCGCGCGAGATCCGCTTCGGCGAGGACGGCACGTTCACCGCCGAGGGCTTCGACCAGCGGTACGCGCGCGAGCTGGCCAACGAGCTCGGCAACCTCATCAACCGGGTCACGAGCATGGTGGACCGCTACCGCGGCGGCGAGGTCCCCGCGGACCCCGGCGGCGATGCCGCGCTGGCCGCGGAGGTCGCCTCCACGGTCGACGCCGTCACGGCCCACATCGACGCGCTCGACCTGACGCGGGCGCTCGAGGAGGCCTGGAGCCTGGTGCGCCGGCTCAACCAGCTCGTCGAGGAGCGCGCGCCCTGGACGCTGGCCAAGGACCCGGACCGCGCCGGCGAGCTCGACCAGGTGCTGGCCAGCCTGGCCGAGGGCCTGCGCGCGGCGGCGATCCTCGTGTGGCCCTACATCCCCGGCTCGGCCGAGCGGATCCTCGAGCGGCTGGGGCAGCCCGCCGACGAGGTGTCGCTGGCGCGCGCCGCCTGGGGCGCCGGCGTCCCGGGCGCCCGCGTGAGCCCCGGCGATCCGCTGTTCCCGCGCGTGGAGGAGGAGGCGGCGTAGTCGACACGCACGCCCACCTGGACTCGTGCGAGGACGCGCCGGCGGCGCTCGTCGAGGAGGCCCGGGCGGCCGGCGTGGAGCGCATCGTGACCATCGGCGTGGGGCGCGCCTCCAGCGAGCGCGCGATCGCGCTGGCCGAGGCCCACCCCGAGGTGTCCGCCGCGATCGGCATCCACCCGCACGACGCCGCCGGCTACACGCCCGCCGACGACGCCTGGCTGCGCGAGCTGGGCTCCCACCCGGCGGTGGTCGCGATCGGCGAGTGCGGGCTCGACTACCACCGCAACCTCTCGCCGCCCCACGCTCAGCGGCGGGCCTTCGACGCCCAGATCGGCGTGGCGATCGAGTGCGGCAAGCCGCTGGTGATCCACACTCGCGAGGCCGCCGACGACACCCTGGCCCAGCTGGCCGGCGCCGGCGAGCATCCGGTCGTGCTCCACTGCTTCAGCCTCCCCGAGCGCCTCGACGAGGTGCTCGGGCGCGGCTACATGACCAGCTTCGCCGGCCAGGTCACCTACCCCAAGGCGACCGACCTGCAGGAGGCCGCCCGGCTCGTGCCCGACGACCGGCTGCTGGTGGAGACCGACAGCCCCTACCTCGCGCCGGTGCCGCGCCGCGGCCGGCCGAACCGGCCGGCGAACGTCGCCCACACGCTGCGCTTCCTGGCCGAGCTGCGCGGGGTGGAGCCCGCCGCGCTCGATGCCCTCACCACCGCCAACGCCGCCCGCGTCTTCGGCTGGTAGCGCGCCGGGGCCGCGGCTCGGCGTGATGCGCCTGCTGGAGGCACACGGCCTGCGCCCGGACACGGAGCTCGGCCAGCACTTCCTGCTCGACGAGAACCTGGTCGACCTGAGCGTGCGCGCCGGCGAGGTGGGGCCCGAGGACGTGGCGCTGGAGGTGGGCCCCGGGGTCGGCGTGCTGACCGTGGCCCTCGCCCGGGCCGCGCGGGTCGTACACGCGGTGGAGCTCGACCGGCGGCTGGAGCCGGCGCTGGCCGAGGCCCTGGCCGGCCTCGACAACGTGCGCCTGCAATGGGGCGACGCGATGCGGGTCGACCTGGAGGGGCTCGACCCGGCCCCCACCCGGCTGGTCGCGAACCTGCCCTACGACATCGCGACGCCGCTGGTGGTCGAGAGCCTGTGGCGGCTGCCGTCGGTGGCGATGTGGTGCGTGATGGTGCAGCGCGAGGTGGCCGATCGGTGGCTGGCGCCGCCGGGGAGCCGGCTCTACGGGGGCGCGTCGGTGCTGATCGCGCTGGCGGCCGAGCCGGCGTTCCGGCGATCCGTGGGGCGCGAGGTGTTCACGCCGCGGCCGCGGGTCGACTCGGCGCTGGTGGCGCTGCGCCGGACCGGGCCGGCGCCCTCGGAGGCGACGCGGTCGCTGGTGAGGGCGGCGTTCGGGCAGCGGCGCAAGACCCTGGCGAACGCGCTGGCCGGCGCCGGCGCGGACAAGGGGCAGGTGGCGGGGGCGCTGGCGGACCTCGGCATCCCGGCGGGGGCCCGGGCGGCGGACCTCGCGCCGGAGGCGTTTCCCCGGCTGGCGGAGCGGCTGGCATGGACCGGCTGACGCTCGAGGCGCCGGCCAAGCTCAACCTGCGGCTGCTGGTCGGGCCGCTGGGCGCGGACGGCTACCACCCGCTCGAGAGCCTGATGGTCGCGCTGGACGGGCTGGCCGACACGGTGCACGCCCGGGTCGCGCCGGCGCGCGCGGTGACGTGCCCCGGCATCGAGGGGCCGGCCAACCTGGCCTGGCGGGCGCTGGACGAGCTGGAGCGCGAGGCCGGCCGGCCGCTGCCCCTCGAGGTGCGGATCGAGAAGCGGATCCCGGCGCAGGCCGGTCTGGGCGGGGGGTCGAGCGACGCCGCCGCGGCCCTGCGCGCAGCTGACGAGCTGTACGGCCTCGGCCTGGGGCCGGCGCGGCTGGAGGCGGTGGCGGCGCGGGTGGGCGCCGACGTGCCGTTCTTCGTGCGGGGCGGGTGCCAATGGGCGCGGGGGCGTGGGGAGCTGCTGGAGCCGGCGCCGGCGCCGCGGTTCGCGGCCCTGCTGGCGATGCCGGGCTTCGGGCTGTCGACGCCGGCGGTCTACCGGGCCTTCGACCGGCTGCCCGCCCCGCCGGCGGGGGACGGGCGGCCGGCGCCGGCCGGGCTCCCCGCGCTGGCCGGCTGGGTCCGCAACGACCTGTGGCCGCCGGCCCTGGCGCTGCGGCCGGGGCTGGGGGCGGTGGCGCGGGCGCTGCGCGCCGCCGGCGCCGAGACGGCGCTGCTCTGCGGCAGCGGGTCGGCGGTGGCGGGCCTGTTCGAGGACGCGGCCGCGGCGGAGCGGGCGAGGCCGGCGCTGGCGGCGATCCCGACGGCGGTGGTCACCTCGGGCTGACGCGGGCCGGGACCGCGTGCAGGGCGCCACTTGGCGTCCGCGACGTCAGCTGACGCGAGGGCCTCCCGCTCTCCCCCGAGGCGCCACTTGGCGTCCGCGACGTCAGGTGGCGCCGGGCTCCGACGCCGCCCCGTCGCCCGGTGTCCAATCGGCCCGGGCGCGGCCGATCGGCCGCGGGCGCCCACTTGATTTCTCACGGCCACGGGCCCCGCGGTCCCGTCGAGGCAGGCTGTCCAGCGCTCGCGGGGCGCGCCGGCCGGCCTCGAAGCCCTCGGACGATCGGCGGAGCGGAGCGCTTCGGGATCTGTCCAGAAGGTTTGTGACTCGAGAGCTGTCCCAGCCGGAGCTGCAGCGCTTCTACGCGCTGGGTGAGCCCACGGGCCCGGAGCAATCGGCCCCGGCGCCGCCAAATGCCATCCCCCGAGCACACCGCCGCCGGCCTCTCGGTCGGTGGCGGGTGCGGGTGACGACAACGGGGCGCGTCAGGCGCCGAATTCAGAGTGGCGCGGCAGCGCGGCAGGCCTCTGAGCCCCAGGATCCTGCCCTTGAGCTGGTCGGTTCACCCGCACCCGGGGCGATCCTCCCACCTTCCGCGCGGCCCGTCGAGGGGAGGTCCGTCCGCCCGGCTCAGGGCCCCGGGAAGCGCGCCCCGAGCCAAGCGTCGAACGTCGTCGCCGCCAGCCGGGCGCCCGGCGCCGGCAGCAGGACCTCGCCGGCGGCCTCGGGCCCGAAGACGCCGCCGCGCCAGCTCGGCAGCAGCCGGATCGGGTCGCCCTTGGCGGCCATCACCCGGCGCGCCATGTCCACCAGGTCCTCCGGCTGCGGCCCCGCCAGGTCGGGCGCGCGACCCAGCGCCGGCCCGGCCGCCACCTCGGCCAGCACGGCGCCGACGTCAGCCGCGGCGACCGGCTGCATCAGCAGCGGCGCCACGGCGGCCTCGCCGCCGCGCCGGGTCCGTGCCACCACCGTCTCGGCGAACTCGTGGAACTGGGCGGCGCGCACGATCGTGGCGGCCACCGGGCTCTCGGCCATCAGCCCCTCCTGGCGGCGCTTGCCGGCGTAGTGCGCGTTGCCCTCGATCCGGTCCAGACCGAGGATCGAGAGCAGGACGTGGTGCCGCACGCCGGCGCGCTGCTCGGCCGCCAGCAGGATCTCGGTGGCGGCCCCGAAGAGGGCGATCGCCTCGGCGGGCTCGTCGGCGAAGTGGTTGCTGGCGTCGACCACGGCCTCGACGCCCTCCAGCGCGTCGTCGAGCCCCTCGCCGGTCAACACGTCGACGCCCGTCGCGCGGGCGACGGCGACCGGCTCGTGACCCGCCCGGCGCAGGGCCTCGACGGTGTGGCGGCCGGCCAGGCCGGTGCCGCCGATCACGGCGATCCTCATGGTCTCCTCCTCGGGCGGGCCGCCGCGGGACGCGGCAGCCAGAAGCGCGCCTCGACCCGCCGGGCGAGGTGCAGGACGGGCTCGCCGTGCGGCTCGATCCCGAACGGCCGGGTGAGGGTGTTCACGGCGATGTCGGCCTCCGCCGCCTGCAGCGGCCAGGGAGGGTGGCGCACCTCGGCCCGGCGCGCCGCGCCCCGCCGGCCGGCCGAGAGCATCCGGTATCGCTCCACGAGCCACCACTCGAAGGAGCCCGGCGCGGCGGGGGCGACCGGCCCGGCCGGCCGGTAGCGCGCCTCGAAGGCGGCGTCGGGCCCGCGCCGGTCGACGCGCCGGCTGCGGACGTCGACGGCGTCGCCCTCCCGCCGCACCGCGATCCGGGCGCGCAGGTAGGGGAGGCCGTAAAGGTGGCGCCCCACGGCGACCATCGCCGGGCTGTCGGCATCGAGGCTCAGGAACAGGACCCCGGGCAGGCCGCCGGCCGTGGCGTAGGTCCGGACGTTGATCTCGGGGAACGCGGAGGCCGGCGGGCCCCCGCGCAGCCGGGAGCCGACGATCCGCAGGGCCACGACCCCGATCCACGCCCGGCCCTCGAAGGTGTCGAGCTCGAGCCCGGCCGGCACCAGCGGCCGCAGGTGCTCGGCGGGGACCGGCCAGTGGGCGAACAGGACGTCCTCCCAGGCCTGGGCGCCCACCCACGGCCCGCCGGGCCCTGCGCCGCCCGACCGCTCAGGCGTCCCGCGCATGGGAGGGATCATGCCCGGTACCGCCCCGGGCGGTCGCGCCCTCCCGCCGATGCTCCCCGGGGCGTACGGCAGAAGCCGCCTCCCGTGCGACGACAGCCCGCGCCTTCGCCAGGACCATTGGGACATCCCATGGTCGAAGGAACGGAGGCGGGAAATGGGCTCCATCGCATTGCACGCGGGGTGGGACGGGCCGGGTCCGTGGATCGGGCTCGTCTGGCTGGCGCTCCTGGCGGCCGTCGTCACGGTGGTCGTGATCCGCGCGCGGCGCGGGTGCTTCGGTCCACGCGGCCACGGCTCCGCCGAGGCGGTGCTGGCCGAGCGGTACGCCCGCGGGCAGATCACCGAGGACGAGTTCCGGCGCAGCAGGGCCGTGCTCAAGGACGACGGCTCCTGACGCGCCCCGACGGGGCCGCGGGCGACCGCGGCCCCGGGTGGACGTCCGCTTCCGCCCGTCGGGGATGTGAACGGCCGGTGAACATCGCGAGGGCCGCGACCCGGCCGTCGCTACACTCCTTCGGATGGCGCAGGCGCCGTATGTGATCGAGCAGGGCCCGCGCGGTCCCGGGGCCCGGCTCTCCCTCTGGCTGCGCGGCCGGCGCTTTCTGCTCGCCGGCATCCTCGCGCTGGCCCAGGTGCTCGCCGTGGTCGTCTTCGACCCGGGCTTCCTGCTCGCCTCGCTCGTGGCGTTCCTGGTCCTGGTGGTGGCGCTGGCGCTGGCCACCCGGGTGCGCAAGGGCGTGCTGCGCGACGTGCTCGTCATCGTCGCCATCGCCGAGGCCATGGTGGTCATCCTGCCGCTGGTGCTCGGCCTGTCGGTCGTCCTGGGCCTGCTGGTCGCCGTGGTCCTGCTGGTCGCGCTGATCGCCCTCGCGATCCGCTTCCGCGTCTAGGAGAAGCCCCATGGCCACCGTCGAGTCCCGTACGACCGGCGTCGACCTCAGCGACCCGGCGCTCTACGTCAACCGGGAGCTCTCCTGGCTCGACTTCAACGCGCGCGTGCTCGCCCTCGCGGCCGACGCGAGCGTGCCGCTGCTGGAGCGGTGCAAGTTCCTCGCCATCTTCTCCAGCAACCTGGACGAGTTCTTCATGGTGCGGGTGGCCGCGGTGCAGGAGGCCCTGGAGTCGGGCCGGCTGCCCTCGACGCCGGACCAGATGACGCGGGCCGAGGTGCTTGAGCGGGTCGCGGCGCGGGTCCGGGAGCTCACCGGCGGGCAGTTCCGCATCTGGAACGACGAGGTGCGCCCGGCGCTGGCCGAGGCCAACCTGCCGATCCTGACCTTCGACGAGCTCGATGAGCGCGCCCGGCGCGACGTCGACGAGCGCTTCGACCGCGAGGTCTACCCGGTCCTGACGCCGCTGGCGGTGGGGCCGGGCCTGCCGTTCCCCTACATCTCGGGCCTCTCGCTCAACCTGGGCCTGCGGGTGCGCGACCCGGTCGACGGCGAGACCCGCTTCGCGCGCGTGAAGGTGCCGCCGCGGATGCCGCGCTTCCTCGAGGCCGACGGCGCCCTGGTGGCGATCGAGGACCTGATCAAGCGCCACCTGCAACGGCTCTTCCCGGGCATGGAGATCACCGCCTCGACGCTCTTCCGCGTCACCCGCGACGCGGACTTCTCGATCTCGGACGAGGCCGACGACCTGCTGGGCGCGGTCGAGGCGCAGCTGCGCCGGCGCCGCTTCGGCCACGTGGTGCGCATCGAGGTCGAGGCCGACGCGCCGCCGGACCTGGTGGAGGAGCTCACGACCTCGCTCGGCGTCAGTCAGCGCGACGTCTTCCGCGTCAGCTCGCCGATCGACTTCACCTCGCTCTGGCAGCTGGCGACGCTGGACCGGCCGGCGCTGCGCGACCCCTCCTTCGAGCCGAGCACCCAGCCGCGCCTGCGCGCCGAGGGCCGCGACCCGGTCGACCTCTTCGCCGCCATCCGCGCCGGCGACGTGCTGGTGCACCACCCCTACGAGGACTTCCGCACCAGCGTCGAGCGCTTCGTCGAGCAGGCGGTCGAGGACCCCAACGTCCTCGCGATCAAGCAGACCATGTACCGCACCTCGGGCGACTCGCCGATCGTGCCGGCGCTCATGCGCGCGGCCGACCAGGGCAAGCAGACCGTGTGCCTGGTGGAGGTGCAGGCCCGCTTCGACGAGGAGCGCAACATCCAGTGGGCCCGCGCGCTGGAGCGCGCCGGCGTGCACGTGGTCTACGGGCAGTCCGGCCTGAAGACGCACGCCAAGCTCGCGCTGGTGGTGCGCCGCGAGGGCGACACGCTGCGCCGCTACGTCCACGTGGGGACGGGCAACTACAACCCCTCGACGGCCCGCCTCTACACCGACCTCGGCCTGTTCACGGCCAACGAGGAGCTGGCGGCCGACGTGGCCGACCTCTTCAACAACCTCACCGGGTTCGCGCGGGCGCCCACCTACCGGAAGATCCTGGTGGCGCCGCGGCACCTGCGGAACGGGCTGCTCGCGGAGATCGAGCGGGTCACCGCCGCCCACCTGGCCGGCGACCCCGGCCGGGTGTTCATGAAGATCAACGCGATCGTCGACGGCCCGGTCATCGAGGCGCTCTACCGGGCCTCACAGGCCGGCGTGCGGATCGACCTGATCGTGCGCGGCATCTGCGGGTTGCGCGCGGGCGTCCCGGGCGTGTCCGAGAACATCCGGGTCCACTCGATCGTGGGCCGCTTCCTCGAGCACGCGCGGATCTTCGCCTTCACCAGCGGGGCCGAGACGCGCTACCTCATCGGCTCGGCGGACATGATGGCCCGCAACCTCGACCACCGGGTCGAGGTGGTCACGCCGATCGAGGACCCGATCGCCTGCCGGGAGATCCAGCACGTGATCGACCTGCAGCTGGGCGATACGTCGCTGGCCTGGCGCCTGGAGGCCGACGGCTCCTGGTCGCGGCTGGCCGACGACCCGGCGGCCGGCCCGCCGCTGAACAGCCAGGAGGCCCTGGTCGAGCACGCCCGGCGCGAGGCGCGGGCCGGCGGATGAGGGACGGATGCCGGGCGGAGACCCCGCCCCGCTGCGGTATCGTGGCCGTGTGACCACCTCAGCGAGCACCGAGCCGCCCACCTGGACCCCGCCGCCCAAGGCGACGTTCAACTCTCCCGCGGCCGACCTCAACCAGCTGCGCAACGAGGCCAAGCGGATCGCCGAGTCCGCGCCCGGCCAGCCGGTGCACAAGGCCGTCCTGGCCCGCGCCCGCGCCCTCGCGGAGGCGATCCAGCACGACCTGGGGCTCCCCGAGAACACCGAGGGCCTCGCCTACGCCGACCTGGCGGTCCTGCTCTCCCAGAGCAAGTAGGCCCCGCGGGCCCGCTAGTCCGGGTCCGGCAGCTCCATCAGCTGGCGCGCCACCGCGCCGTAGTCCGCCTCGGCGGGCAGGTCCTCGTAGAGGGCCGCCGCCGCGTCGCCCACCGGCAGCGGGCCGCCGGCCAGGTCGCGGGCGTGCCCCAGGTCCTTGCGCAGGTCCTTCGACTTGAAGCCGGGCCGGTGGTCGCCGGCGAGCACGCGCGGGAACAGGTTCTCGAGCTGCCAGGACGCGCCCGAGGAGCGCAGGATCACGTCGCGCGCGACCGCCGGGTCGAGGCCTGCCCGCTGGGCCATGCCGAGCGCCTCGGCGGTGCCGGCGGCGATGACGGCGACCAGCAGGTTGTTGGCCAGCTTGGCCACGAGGCCGGCGCCCACCGGCCCGCAGTGAACCCGCTTGGCCGGATCGCCCATCGCCTCGAGCGCCGGCAGCGCGCGCTCCAGCGCGTCCGCGTCGCCGCCGCACATGATCGCCAGGGTCCCCGCCTCGGCGCCGATCGGCCCGCCGCTCACCGGGCAGTCCAGGTAGGCGACGCCGCGCTCGGCGCAGGCGGCCGCCAGCTCGCGGGCCACCGCCGGCGCGATCGTGCTCAGCTCGACCAGGACCGGCGGCGGGGAGGGGGCGGCCAGCAGGCCGGCGACCACCTGGCGCACGTCCGGCGAGTCGGTGACGCAGGAGCAGGCCAGGTCGGCGCCGTCGACGGCCTCCGCCACGCTCGGGGCGAGCTCCGCCGGCAGGCCCTCGGCCCGCGCCCGCGTGCGCGCGTACAGGCGCACCTCGTGTCCGGCCGCCGCCAGGTTGCGCACCATCCCGGCTCCCATGAGGCCGGCGCCCACGAATCCGATTCTCATGCCGGTATCTCTACCAGTGGGCGAGTGGCCGGGCCGGGCCGAGAAAGAAGGAGAGGACCGCCCCGACCGCTCGACCGATGAGGGAGCGGTGCACGTGGGGGTCGGAGACGCTGTGCCCGGGCGTCCCCGGCCGCCGATGCCGCGTGGGCGGCGGGGCGATCCTCTGCGAGAAAGAATGCCCTCAGGGGACCCCTGGCCGCGCCCCCCGTGCGGTTGGTCGTCGCTCCCCCCAAGGGGGGTGCCGAACGGGGAGATCGGCGTCCGCCGACCGGCGGAGGCCCTAGATTTGCGCCCTCGTGTCCCTCGTCGCCCCCCGCGCCTGGTTGCGGCGTGCCCCCCCGCCGGTCCGCCGGGCCGTGACCTGGCTCCTCACGGCCGTGCGCGGAATGGTCGTGCGCTCCATGCGCGACGACATCCCTCAGGTCGCGAGCCAGTTCGCCTACAACGGCTTCCTCGCCACCGTCCCGACGGCCTTCGTGCTGGTCGCGCTGGCGCGGCTGCTCATCGAGCCCCACGAGCTGAACGACTTCCTGATCCAGAACGAGGACAAGATCCCCGTCGAGATCCGGGACATCCTCACCCGGGCGCTGGCGTCGGCCAACGACAACACCAACCAGACCGCCTTCTTCCTCGCGATCGGCCTCGTGGGCGCGCTCTACATCCTCGGCAACGTGATGGGCTCGCTCATCGGCGGGCTCGACCGGGTCCGCGACGTGGAGCACCGCCCCTTCCTGCGCAACAAGCTGCTCTCGATCGCCTTCGCCGCCATGACCAGCGTCCTGGTGCTCGTCGTCGTGCTGGGCCTGATCGGCGGGCCGCGGCTCGTGGGCGCGGTCGCCGACCGGCTCACCGACGGCCCGACGCCGGACATCTCCACCGGGACGATCGTGGGCATCGGCTCGGCCGGCCTGCTGATCTTCACGCTGCTGCTGTACCGCTACGGGCCCAACGCGCCGCGGCGCGGCATCCTGCTCGACCTGCCCGGGACGCTCTTCGCGGTGGGCCTCTGGCTCGCCCTCGCGCGGCTCTTCGCCATCTACCTCGACCACTTCGAGTCGTATGACCGGGTTTACGGGAGCCTGGGGACGATCGTGGTCTACCTGCTGTTCCTGTTCCTGACCGGGATGTCGCTGCTGCTCGGGG
This sequence comes from Miltoncostaeaceae bacterium, assembly GCA_033856535.1. Lineage (GTDB taxonomy): Bacteria > Actinomycetota > Thermoleophilia > Miltoncostaeales > Miltoncostaeaceae > JAWVEV01. The sequence goes on from JAWVEV010000043.1 coordinate 25,970, forward strand.
CCGAGCTCAACGAGCAGCTCATCGAGATGCGCCGCTGGCGCCGGCGAGGGTGGCTCAAGCTGTGGCGGCGCAAGGGCCGGGAGGCCGATGAGCGCTCCGAGGCCGCGAACGGCGGGAGCCGGAAGCCCTAGTCGGCTACGTCTGGCAGGTGGCGCACCAGTAGGTGGTGCGGTTGTCGTCGCCCTGGCCGCGCGAGCGGATCGGCGTGCCGCAGCGCCGGCAGGGGAGGCCGCGCCGGCGGTAGACCCAGGTGGTGCGCCCGCCGCCGGAACGCACCGGGCGGGCGCCGGGGGGCGGCGACCAGGTGCGGATGGCCCCGCCCTCGGCCACGCCGGCCGCCAGCAGCCGCGCCGCGGTCGCGCCGAGCGCGGCGGCCTCCCCGGGGCTCAGCGATCCCACCGCGCGCCAGGGATCGACACCGGCCAGGAAGCAGGTCTCGCTCTTGTAGACGTTGCCGATCCCGCCCACGATCCGCTGATCCATCAGGGCGTCGCCCACCTGGCGGGTGGGGTCGGTCCGGGCGAGCGCCGCGGCCGTCGCGGCGGCCGGGTCGATCGCGGCGTCGAGCAGGTCCGGCCCGACCCGGCGGACCGCGGCCGGCAGCGGCTCGCCGGGCTCGAGCAGCCGCACGTGCGGGCAGCGGTAGAGCGCGGCCACGTGCGCGTCGGTGTGGAGGGCGAGGAACAGGCCGGCGCGCGACACCGGCTCGCCGGCGCGGCGAAGGCGCCAGACCCCGCTCATCATCAGGTGCGAGTGCAGCACCCGGCCGCTGTCGAAACGCAGCAGGTGGTGCTTGCCGACGGCCTCGGCGCCGCTCACCCGGTCGCCCTCGAGCCGCTCCGGGATGCGCTGCGCCGCCACGCGGGGCTCCGGCGCCTCGACCAGCGTCAGGACCTTGCCCCCGAGGGCCCCGCCGAGCCGGATCGCATTGCGGTGGCTGACGTGGCCCTCGGGCATGAGGTCGAGGCTACCCCCGCGTCACCGTCAGGGCCGGGGTGCCGTCGCCGTCGCGGACGCCGTCGCCGGCCCACTGGGCGACGAAGGTCGTCTCGCGCTTGAGGCGGTACCGGGCGGTGAAGGTCCCGCTGGAGGAGACCGTCAGCGTTCGGGTCGGCAGCTTGGTGGCGTAGAGGGTCACCTGCTCGCCGCCGAGCGCCCCGGGCAGCCGGCCGGTGATGGTGACGTCGCCGCGGCCCTTCGCGACCCGCGGCGTCGGCTTGATCGAGAGGACCGAGGCCGTCCCGACCGAGCCGCCGGTCGTGGTGGTCAGAACCCGCGTCCCGCCGAACGCCAGCGCCCAGGCGCGCCCGGGCACCGCGTCGATCGACTGCAGCCCGACCGTCTGGAGCAGCTGCGGCGTCCAGGTCTTCCCGGCGTCGACGGTGTGGTAGACGAGGCCCGGCCCGGTCGGCGCGGGAGCCGGCGCGATGAAGGCCTCACCGGCCCTGCCGGCCGCCACCTGACGGATGGTCTTCAGCGGGACGCCGACGCCCGGGGTGACGTTGCTCCAGGTCTTCCCGGCGTTGGTCGTGCGGTAGAGCCGGCCGCCGGTGGTGACGACCCAGCAGGTCGCCGGCCCGGCGCAGTCGCCGGCGGCGAGCTGCGCGACCCGGCCGTTGGTGCGCGGCAGCGAGACCACGTCCCAGCGGACCCCGCCGCCCAGGGAGCGCAGGATCCCTCGCGCGCCGATCACGAACGCCCGCGAGCCGGCGCTGACCGTGCGGATCACGCCGTTGCGGATGGCCTTCGACGTGCGCAGCGCCGGGCTCTGGATCGGCGTGAAGGTGTCGCCGCCGTCCGACGAGTAGGCGATGCCGCCCCGCGTCACCATGATCACCCGGTTGCCGTTCAGCGGGATGATGTCCCGCACGAGGCCCGTGATCGGGCCGGGGTCGAGCACCTGCCAGCTCACCCCGCCGTCGGACGTGCGCCACAGGGTGTTGCCGGTGTCCTGCGCGTAGCCGTGGTCCGCGTCGATGAACGCGGCCACGTGGATCGGCAGCGGGGTGGGGATGCCGAAGGTGCGGAAGGTGTCGCCGCCGTCGGCCGTGACCGCGATCGCGTTCCCGCCGACGCCGTAGCCGAAGCCGCCGGCGCGGGCCACGATCGTCGCGAGGGGGCCGCCGAGGCTGCCGCCGACGCCGCGCCAGGTCTGCCCGCCGTCGTCGGAGATCACCGTCGCGCCGCCGGCGCCGGCCGCGATGGCCCGCGTGGGGGACGCGAAGGCCACCGCGCGGATCGGCGAGCCGCTCGGCGTGACCTGGGTGTAGGTCGCGCCCCCGTCGGGCGTGCGGACGACGCTGTTGCCGATCGCGGTCGTGAAGAGGCACAGGTTCTCGTCGGCGCAGCTGACGCCGTTGAGCGGGAGCGCTCCGGCCGGACCGGGGATGGCGGCCCAGGTGGCGCCGGCGTCGGTGCTCTTCATGACCGTGCCGGCGTCGCCCACCGCATAGGCGACGTTCGCCGAGGCGAAGGTGAGCGCGCGAAGGCCCTGCGGGAACACCCGCGGGATGTCGCGCGGCGTCTCGGCGATGCGGGTCCACGAGTTGGCCGTGTCGGTGGTGCGGTAGATCGCGTCGGCGGCGGTCGCGAAGGCCGTGGTGGGCGACACCGCGACCATGTCGGTGACCGGAGCCGGCACCGGGGTGCGCCGCGACAGGTGCTTCCCGCCGTCGGTCGTCGAGAGGATGGAGCCGGTCGGGACGCCATCGAAGGCGATCAGGCCGTTCAGCGGGTCGGCGAAGGCCACCGCGCGCACCGAGGTGCCACAGCCGGTGTCGCCGCCGCCCTGGTCGATCCGGGTCAGGCTGGCGCCGGCGTCCTCGGAGCGGCGCACCGCGCAGCCGCCGGCCGTCACGAGACCCGCCGGGCCCACGGCCTGGACGCGCGTCAGGCCCTGGCTGGTGCCCGAGGGCAGCCCGGCCCAGCTCTGGCCGCCGTCGCTCGTGCGCAGCAGCGTCCCGAAGCCGCCGACCGCGTAGCCGGTGCTCCCGGCGAACGCGAGGTCGGCGATGTCCTCGCCCTGCGGGCTTGGACTGGACCAGGCCCAGCCGGAATGGCCGGTGGAGACGACCGCGGCGGCGGTGGACGGGATGGCGGCGAGCGCGGCGGACGCGGCGAGCGCGGTGGCCACGCGGCGCCCGCGAAGACGGCTGATTGCCATGGAGAGCACCTCGGGACGGCAGGCAAGGAGTGGAGCGGGCCCCGATGATCCTCCGCCGAACGTCGCTTGGCGAGGGAGTTTCCGACGGGTCTGACGGAAACCTTCCAGTTGCCTCACAGACTTCGCGGGTAGTGATGGGCTGATGTGCGACCCGCGCGAGCACGACCGATGCCGGCGCTGATCGGAACCTCCGGCTGGCAGTACCGGCACTGGGCCGGGCGGCTCTACCCGCGGGGCCTGCCCCAGAAGCGCTGGCTGGAGCACTACGCCGAGCGCTTCGCGACCGTGGAGGTCAACGCCAGCTTCTACCGCCTGCCGGCGCGGGAGACCTTCGCGGCGTGGGCCGAGCGCACCCCCGCCGACCTGGTCTTCGCCGTGAAGGCGAGCCGCTACCTGACCCACATACGCCGGCTGCGCGAGCCCGAGGACCCGGTGCGGCGGCTGGTGGAGGCCGCGCGCGGCCTGGGCCCGAAGCTCGGTCCGATCCTCGTCCAGCTGCCGCCGGACATGCGGGTCGAGCTCGACCGCCTGGAGGCGACCCTCGCGGCGTTCCCCTCCGGGCTTCGCGTGGCCGTGGAGCCACGGCACGCCTCGTGGTTCACGCCGGAGACCCTGCGGCTGCTGGAGCGCCACGACGCCGCGCTCTGCCTGGCGGACCGGCCGGGCTGGCGGCCGGAGCCGATCCGGCCGGCGCGCTGGGGCTACCTGCGGCGGCACGAGGGCCGGTCGTCGCCGCGGCCCTGCTACGGGCGGGCGGCGCTCGACGGCTGGGCGCGACGGCTCGCCGGCCTGTTCGGGCCCGAGGACGACGTCTTCGTCTACCTCAACAACGACACCGAGGGCTGCGCGCCGCGCGACGCCCGATGGCTCGCCCTGCGGCTGGAGGCGGCGGGTCGGCCGGCGACGCGGGTGCCCGGGCCGCGCGAGACGCCGGTCGGCTAGGAGCGCACCTCGCGAACGGCGATCTCGTCGCCGTTGCGGACCCAGGCGACGAGCAGGCGCCCGCCCGCGGCGGCGAGGGCCGGCGGCTGGGAGGCGGCGCCGAGGCTGCGCACGGGCGACCACGCCGCGCCGGGCCGGCGGCTGACGTAGCGGACCCGATCGCCGGCGCGCCAGGCGACCCCGGCGATCGCGCCGGCCGCGTCGACCGCCGGCGAGAGCGCGGGTGGCGGGGGCACGGCCATCGGCACCGGCAGGCGTCGGAGCGCGTCGAAGGGGCCGCTCGTCAGGCGGGTCGCCACGTGGACGGCGAGCGAGGTGCCCTCGCCTCGGGGGACGGCGAGCAGCGCCTGCCCGCGGGCGCCCATCGCGAGGACCGGGTCGCCGGCGCTGGTGCCGCTGGGGCCGGTGACGCGGCGGACCGGCGCCCAGCGCCCGCCCGCCGCCCGCTCCCGGACATCGATCCGCTGGGTGATGGCCGACTGGTCCGTGGTCGCCCAGGCCGCGAGGGCGCGGCCGTCGGTCGCCATGGCCACCTTCGGGCCGTAGCCGCGGCCGGCGAGCTCGACCGGCGCGCTCCACGTCCCGGCGGCCGAGCGCGACGAGGCGAGGATCCCGCTGCCGCGGTCGCTCCAGACCACGACGGCCCGGCCGCGGGTGCCGGCGGCGGCGTCCGGGTCCAGGCCGTACTCGTACGCCGCGCCGGGCCGGCCGACCTCGACCGCCCGCTGCCACGGGGCGCCGGGCGCTCGAGAGGCGGCCATCACCACCGAGTGGCCGTTGGGCGGGTCGTAGCGCTCGAAGGCGACGACCGCGGTGCCGTCGGCCGCGGTGGCCAGCGTCACGCCGCGGAGGTACGTCACACCCGACGGGGCGAGCTGGGTCGAGGGGGTCCATCTCCCGTTCGCGCCCGCCGAGAAGACCCGGAGCCCGGGATGGGCCGAGGTGATGCGCTCGACGACGGCCACCATCGCGATGCCGCGGCCGTCGACGGCGACGTCCCAGACCACGGCCGGCGCCTGGACCGGCAGGGTCGCGGGGCGGCCCCAGTCGCCCGCGCGCCGGATGACGGCCCGCACCGTGCCCGGGTCGGTCTCGTCCCAGGCGGCGACCGCGATCCTGCCGGCGGCGGCCAGGTGGGGCGGGCCGAGAGGGGTGCCGTCGCCGGCGAAGAGCTGCTCGGTGGCGGCCGCGGCGGGGGCGGCGGCGACGAGGGCCGCGAGGGCCGTCGCGGCGAGGGCGGTGCGGATCCGGGTCACCCGGCGGACGGTACTCGCACCCTGTGGCCGCGGCCGCGGCCGGGGGTTCGGGGAGACTTGCGCGATGAGGCTCGTTCGAGGGGCGGCGCTGGCCGCCGTGATCGCGCTGGTCGCGGCCCTGGGCGGATGCGGCGAGGACGCGGGCCCGCCGGTGGCGCTGCCACCGGCCGACGCGCCGCCGGCGGCGGTGGCGCGGGCCTACGTGGAGGCGCTGGATCGGAGCGACCTGGCCGCGCTGCGGGAGCTGACGACGAGGAACCATTTCGAGAGCGCCATCCATTGGCTGTCGAACCTGAGGCACATCCGGATCGCCGAGATGCGACCTGCCCACCGCGACGACGCGGTGGGGAGCGCCGTCCGGCACCCCGACGTCGTCATCGTCCCGGTCGAGCTGGACCTCGACCTGGGCGACCCGGGGCTCTCGGGCTTCTCGACGGACGGCCGAACGACGTGGGGCTACGTGCTGGTGCGGGACGCTCCGACCGACCGGTGGCGCGTCGACGACGAAGGGACGTAGCCGCCTGGTCATGGGAGGATCCGCCCCGATGGACGGTGACCCGCGCATCGACCTGGTGCGCCGCTTCTCCGCGGCCGGCCCGGCCGACGAGGACTCGGCCCGGGCCGACTACTCCGTGCCCGAGTTCGTCTGGCACGTGCCCGGCGGCAACGCCGTGTCGGGTCGGTACGACGGCTACGACGAGGTGTTCCGCGAGATCGGCGCTCGCATGGGCGGGCTGGAGGACTGGGACCTCGAGGTGCGCGCGGTGATGGCGAACGAGGACCTGGTGATGGCGGTGGTCGAGGTCGCCGCCGAGCGCGTCGGCCGGCGGGTCTCCTGTCTCGGCGGTCACCTGTTCCGACTCGCGCCGGACGGCCGCATCGCCGAGGCGTGGGGTTTCGTCGAGGATCAGGCCGGCCTGGACGAGGTGCTGCACCTCTGAGCGGCCGCGGCCGGAGCCCTCACGGGCCCTGCGGGCCCGTCGCCGGGCCACGCCGCTTTGCTCGGTGAGCGTCGCGGCCCAGCGAAAAGCCGGATGCTCTCGGGCCGGCGATCGACATCGATCTCCCCGACCGAGGCGGCGCCCGGCGAGGATCGTTTTCCCGGTGCGGCCAATCCGGTCCGGTGCGGCCAGTTGGAAAGGCACAAGCAGCGACCGGCCCACGGGCCCCGGCATGTGAAGGTCGCGGCGCTCCCGCCGCGGGCGCCATCGCCCCAACGTGTCCAATCCGGTTCGGCGCGGCCAGTTGGACGAGCAAAGCATCGCCCCGGCTCGGAAGGAGCGCGGCGCTTGCAGGTGGTGGCGCTCGCCGGCAGCGGCATCGCTCCTGACCTGTCCAATCCGGTCCGGGGCGGCCAGTCGGACAACAAGTGCGTCGACCGCCCCGAGGACTCGGGGACGTGTAGGTCGCGGCGCTCGCCAGCAGCGCCATCGCCCCCGACGTGTCCAATCCGGTCCGGTGCGGCCATTTGGAGGCCGGGAGGGATCTGCCCGGCCCGTAGCTGCGCCAGCACGCGCAGATCTTGGCGCTCGCCGGCAGCGCCATCGCTCCCGATCTTTCCACTCCGGTCCGGTGCGGCCAGTTGGACAACGGGAGCCGCGACCGGTCACTATCTCCCGCGCCGATGGCGTGGCGCTCGCCGGCGAGGGGCCGGCCGGGGCTTCGCTGCTCGCCTGTCCAATCCGGCCCGGCGCGGCCAATCGGACCGGGCCAGAGTCGCCACCCTTTCGTGACCGAGGCGGCACGGCGGGGTGCGGATCGGTGCGCCGCCCCGGGTCACCATCGCCGCATGCTGAAGAGCGCGTACAAGGGCGAGCGCCTCGGAAAGACGCCGGGCTGCATCCTCTGTGGCGGGCCGGGGCGCGGGCGCCGGGCCGTGCTCGAGCTTCCCTACGGGGTCAAGGTGTGGCTGTGCGCCGGCCACCGGGATCCCGAGTTCCTCACCCGGCGCGCCGGCCGGGACCTGGTCACCAGCCTGTTGCACGTCTGGCGATCCGCCGGGTGCCTGGACCGCCGGCGCTCCGAGGCCCTCAGCGCCCACCTTCGCCGGGTGCAGGACGCCGGCGCGCTCCGGGGCCTCCCTGGCTCCTACGCGTGGCCGAAACTGCGCGCCGAGGCCGAGCGGCGCTTCGCGGCCGGCGAGACGCTGGCCCAGGTCACCGCCGACCTGAGGGTGCGCGGGGCCGGGGACGAGATGCTCGGTCCGTCGGTCCGGACCATCCGCCGCTGGTTCGCCGAGGCGCGCTGGCTGGCCGCCTCCCGAGCCTCCGCGGCGACGGGCTAAATCGGGAGCAAGCCCGGCGGCTCCGGCGCTCCTCGCCGGGCGACGAGCCGGTGGAGCACCACGGACGCGAGAGCTCCTGCCACCCCTCCTGCGATCCACGCCGCCGCGTCGGCGAGAACGGTCGGTGGGTCGTCAGGCCCGCAGGATCATCGCCCGCAGGTCGCTGCGCCAGCCGTGAGCCGCCAGGCGAGCCTCCCACGGTGTGCCGAGGGCCGCCGCGCCGTCGACCCGCTCGATCGCCGCCCGCCGCCGGCGCTCCCCGGTGACCCAGGCCGCCAGGGCCGCGATCGCCGCGTCCAGCGCGCGATCGTCGTCGGTGAACGTGAGCAGGCCGCGCCCGCCGCGCTCCAGGTAGAGCGCCGGGACGCCGTCCACCAGCGCGACCTGGGCGCCGTAGATCCGCGACGGAGACCGCGTGGTGCCCTCGCGCCGCGGCCACGGCAGCGCCGCGCCGTACGGCTGCGCCGGGTCGGCGGCGCCCAGCACGAGGACCTCGGGGACGTCGCTCGCCGGCGCGTCCTCGCGCTGTGAGCGCAGCCGCTCCACGGCGCCCGGCAGCGCGAACTGGGCCCCGCCCAGGCCCGCCACGAAGTAGCCCCGCCGGCAGACGCCGAGCGTCTCCAGGTCGCCCAGCTCGGTGTAGATGCCGCTGAAGCCGCCGGGGATCCCCTCGGCCAGCACCGCCGCCCGGGTGAGGACGCCGTGGCGCTCGAGCAGCACCTCGGCCAGCGCGCGCCGGCGGTCCGGCCCCGCCGGCGCGGGCTCGAACAGCGTCGAGGCCAGCGACCAGCGCCCCGCCACCGGCGACAGCCCGCCCCGGCGGGCGCCGCCGGGGCGCCGGCCCGGCCGGACGGGCGCCCGCGGAGCCGGCGGCAGCCGGCGCGGCGCCCGCAGCGGCAGCCACAGGTCGTTGGTGGCCTCGCCCGCCCACACCAGGCCCCACAGCGCGGCGAACGCCTCCTCGCGGCCGGCGGGCACCGCGCGCGCCAGGTCGTCCCAGAAGCGCGCCCCCGCCGCCAGCGCCGCCCGCAGGGCGTCGGCGGCCTCGCCGCCCGGCCCCGGGTCGGCCGGCGGCGGCCCCAGCAGCGGGGCCTCCTCGCGCAGGTAGAGCG
>JAWVEV010000044.1:0-4807 GCA_033856535.1 Miltoncostaeaceae bacterium
CCGCGTCCGGATCGACCGGCGCCGCGCCGCCGGTCGTGGGCGCCGGGGCGGGCCCGTCGCCGGCGGCGAGCCGGCGCACCCGCACGGCGGCCACCTTGAAGGCCGGCTGCTTGGAGACCGGATCCCAGGCGGTGATCGTCAGCTCGTTGGCGGCGCGCGGCGCGCCGGAGGGCCCGACCCCGTCGCCGCGATCCCAGTAGCCGTAGTGGAACGGGACGAAGACCATGCCCGGGCGGATGCCGGAGATCCGGGCCCGGCCCTCGAGCGCGCCGCGGAGCGACTCGACGCGGACCAGATCGCCCTCCAGTACCCCGAGCCCACGCGGCGTCGCCGGCACCGCGACGTCCATCGCGTCGCCGTTGGAATGGAGGATCGAGGCGCTCTGGGCCCAGTGCTCGACGTCCTCCTCGGAGGTGCCCTCCTCCAGGAACGCGTCGACGCGAACCGGCCATTCCCGCCCCGGGCCGTAGGGCGTCCGCGCGCCCCAGGGGTCGGCGATGCGGTCGGTGCGCAGGGCCGCGCGATCGGCCTGCAGGGAATCTCGCGCCACGAGGTGATTGCTTCCCCTTGCGCGCTGACGGAAACTCCACGCCAGAATGTCCCGGCAGATGCCCAAGACCCCCGACCGGCCGACCCCCGAGGACTACCGCAGCGCGGCCGCCCTGCGCGCGGCGGTGCGCCAGTTCCTGCGCCGGGGCGAGCGGGCGGCGCGGGCGGCGGGGCTCACCCCCCAGCGCCAGCTCCTGCTGCTGATGATCAAGGGCGCGCCCGACGGCTCCGAGCAGGCCACCGTGGGCGAGCTGGCCGAGCGGATGCAGCTCGCGCCGAACACGGTCACCGAGCTGATCGACCGGGCCGAGGACGCCGGCCTGGTGCTCCGCGAGGGGGACGCCGCCGACGGGCGGGTCGTGCGCCTGCGGGTGACCTGGGAGGGCGAGCGGCGCCTGGCCGAGACGGTCCTCGCGCTGAGCGCGGACCGCCACGACCTGGCGCGCCGCCTCTCCGATCTCGACCTGTCGGAGACCGAGCCCCCTACGGAATGAGCTCGCCGGGGGCCTGACGGTCGTGCGACCGGGGAGGGCGACGGTCCGCCGCGGCTCGATGCCGCCCGATCGGCCCACTGGCGCGGGGTAGGCCAATCGGGGCGGGCCCCGACCGCCGGCCCCGCGATCAGGCGGCCGAGGCCTCCCAGGTGTCCCAGGCCAGGCGGCGGAGCTCCTCCGCCGCACTCGCCGGGTCGGCCGCGCCGGCGATCCCGCGGCTCGCCGCCAGGAGCGCCCCCGCCGGCCGGCCGCCGAACGCCGCGCCCAGCTCCTCCGGCCGCCCGCCCTGCGCGCCCACACCGGGCACCAGGAAGGGCTGATCGGGCATCAGGCGGCGCAGCGCCGCCATCCGCTCCGGCACGGTCGCGCCCACCACCGCCCCGAGCGACGACAGGCCGCCGCCGGCCGCCAGCGGCGCCCCCCACCCCGCCACCAACCGGGCGAGCTCCTCGTGCCAGGGCCGGCCGTCGGCCAGCGGCAGGTCTTGCAGGTCGGCCGCGCCGGGGTTCGAGGTGCGCACCAGCGCGAAGATCCCCCTCCCCTCCTCCGCGGCGCGCTCGAGGAAGGGCGCCATCGCGTCGGAGCCGAGCATCGGGTTCACGGTCACGGCGTCGAACGGCTCGCGCAGCAGCGCCGCCGCGTAGGCCGTCGCGGTCACCGGCACGTCGCCGCGCTTGCCGTCGGCGATCACCAGCAGGCCGGCGTCGGCGGCCGCGATGCAGACCCGCTCCAGGACCGCCCAGCCCTCCCGCCCGAGCCGCTCGAAGCAGGCCAGCTGCGGCTTCACCGCGACGCACGACGCCCCGGCCGCGCCGATCAGGCGCAGGCAGTCGCGCTCGACCGCCTCGGCGACGCCGGGCCCGAGCTCCGGATGCGGGTCGAGCCCCAGCACCACCTGGCTGCGCCGGCGCTCGACCGCCTCGGCCAGCCGCTCACCGAAGGGCCTCAGAACCCCCTTCAAAATGACCCTCTGATTCGATTCAGGTCAGGGCCATGACGACCGTTCCGCGACCACCGCTCCGAGTCGTCGGCCCTGAGCGATCCGGAGCGGAGCCGTAGCGTCATTTTGAAGGGGGTTCTCAAAGAAGCAACGCCCGCACGGCGGGCAGGGTCGCGGTGGAGAGCAGGGTCGTGATGACCACCGCGCCGGCGATCACGTCGGCGCGCAGCCCGCGGGAGGATCCGATCACGAGCGACATCATGGCCGTCGGCATCGCCGCCATGATCACGACCGTGTTGAAGGTGTCGCCGCGAAACGGCAGCGCGGCCGCGATCGCCAGGCCGACCAGGGCGGCCACGCCGAGCCGCATGACGACGGCGTAGACGATCTCGCCCCGGACGCGGCCCAGGCCGCGCAGGTCGAGCATCAGGCCGCAATAGATCATCACCAGCGGCAGCACGGCCGCACCGAGCAGGTCCAGCGGCCGCTCGATCATCTCGGGCAGCTCGTGCACGCCGGCGGCGTTCACGATCAGGCCGGCCGCCAGCGCCCAGTTCGGCGGCAGCAGCAGCGCCTTGCCGAAGCCGCGCCAGTCGATCGGGTCGGCGCCCGGCTCGCGCCCGTAGGTCGTCGCGATCCAGACCGTCGAGGTCCAGGTGATGATCCCCGTGGCGAGCGAGTCGTACATCACCGCCGCCGCCAGCGAGAAGCCGTTGCCCGAGGCCGCGATCAGGGGCAGGCCGAAGAAGCCGGTGTTCCCGACCGCGGTCGCCACGATCAGGGCGCCGGCGCGTGGGCGGTCCATCCCCCAGATGCGCGCGGAGACCACCACCAGGGCGAGCATCACGAAGTGGATGGCGAAGCCGGCCACGGGCACCAGCAGCAGCGACCCGTGGAGGTCGGCCTTGACCAGGATCGAGAAGATCAGCGGCGGCAGCGCCAGGTGGATGACGATGCGCACCAGCACCGGGCCGTGCTCGATCTTCAGCAGCCCGAACCGTCGCGCGACCGCGCCCGACAGGATGATCAGCAGGGCCCCGAAGGCGGTGGCGGTCATCGCGGCCCGATCACGGCCCGCGAGGGTACCAGGAGGCGGCCGGAGCACCCGGCGCGACCCGCGTTCGGAGCCGGCGGTGCGCCCGTTCCGGAAAAGATCCGATCCTCCGAGCCGGCCCACGGAGACGAACTCGGAGGATCTGCCGCTTTCAATCGGCACAACCTCCAGAAGCTTTAGGGACACGCATGCGGCCCGCCCAAATCCGTTCCGTTGCGGGCGCAAGCAGGAGGGCCGGCGTAGGGTCGCTGAACCGACCCCTCCGAGAGGAGCTCATGTGCGCGGAATCGTGTTCAACGCCCCGGGCGACGTCAGCGTGGAGAACGTCCCGGACGCGACGATCCTGGCGCCCGGCGACGCGATCGTGCGCGTCACGAAGGCCGGCATCTGCGGCTCGGACATGCACATCTACAACCACGGCGACGCGTTCGGCTTCTCCCCCGGCTGCCGCCTGGGCCATGAGTTCGTGGGCGTGGTCGAGGAGGTCGGTCCTGACGTGAAGCGCGTCCGCCCGGGCCAGAAGGTCGCTTCACCGTTCTGGATCTCCTGCGGGGAGTGCTACTTCTGCGCCAAGGGCCTGTTCACGTCCTGCGTGCACGGCGGCTGCTACGGGTTCCAGGCGTTCTGGCCGGGTGAGGGCGACGTGCAGGGCGGCCAGTCCGAGTACGTACGCGTGCCGATGGCCGACGGGACCCTCGAGCTGATCCCGGAGTCGCTCGCCGACGACGCGAACGACGCCAAGACGATGCTCCTGACCGACGTCTACACGACCGCCCATCACGCGGTGACCGGCGCGGAGATCAACGCCGGCGACGTGGTGCTGGTGGTCGGCGACGGCGCTGTGGGCCTGTTGGCCTGCCACGCGGCCCGCCTTCGCGACCCCAAGGCGATCGTGCTCCTGGGCCACCACGACGACCGGCTGGCGGTGGGCACCAAGCTGGGCGCGACACACGTCTTCAACACCAAGGGGGACGCCGACCCGGCGGACCTGATCAACGAGCTCACCGAGGGCCACGGCCCCGAGGCCGTCGTCGACGCGATCTCAAGCGCCGACAGCATGAAGTTCTCGGCGTCGACGGTGCAGCCGGGGGGCACGCTCTCGTGGGTCGGCATGGAGGTCTTCCTCGGCCAGCCCGAGGTCCCCTGGGACCAGTGCTTCCTGCGCAACATCACGATCCGCGGCGGCGTCGCGCCGGTGCGCAAGTACCTGCCGGACCTGTGGCAGCTGCTGGAGAGCGGGAAGGTCGACCCCACCCCCGTGATCACGCACGACCTGGCCCTGGCGGACGCGGCCTCCGGCTACGGCGTGATGGCCCGGCGCGAGGAGGGCTCGGTCAAGGTGGCGGTGAGCCCGGGCCGTTGAACCCGATGCGCTGACCCGGAACGCCGATTGGCGCCGCCGGCGCCAAGTGCGCGATCTCATGCGGGTTCCCGGCCGGAGCGTTCATCGCGGTGAACGCTCCGGCTGGCCTCCCGGCGGGTGCCACGGGGCCGAGAACCCCACGTGCGGCGGTTCGCGTCCCCCCGCCCGGGTCTCGCCGGCGGCCTCGGCCAGGTTCACCTTCCATTGCAGAGGGCCGGACGCCCTCTTAAGTGCCCAAGAGAGAGTGTGCCCGCACTCGCGTGTCATGGAGGACACCGAAATGAAGCTGCCCCGCCCCGCGATGATCGTCGCGTCCCTTGCCCTGGTCGCGTCGGTGAGCACTGGTGGTTATGCCGCCACGAACCTCATCACCGGCAAGCAGGTCGCCAAGGAGACCCTCACCGCCA
>JAWVEV010000045.1:0-4060 GCA_033856535.1 Miltoncostaeaceae bacterium
CGAGGCCGACGCGGTCACGGTCTACATCCCGACCAGCTGATCCACCCGTAGCAAGCAGGGCCTCGAGCGCCCGGTCCCCGAGAGGGGGGCCGGGCGCTCGGCGTTTGGGGACCGGCGGAACGCCGGCGGCCGGCGGGGGACCCCTCCCCGAACCCCCGGACGAGGAGACCGCCATGCCCGAGCCAGCCCCCACCACCGACGCGAACGGCGCGTCCTGGGACTTCTCGGACCTGCGGGCGATCTACATCAACTGCACGCTGAAGCGCTCACCCGAGCGCTCGCACACGCAGGGGCTCGCCGACAACTCGATCGCGATCATGCGCCGGCACGGCGTCGAGGTGGACGTGATCCGGGCCATCGACCAGGAGATCGCCACCGGCGTCTATCCCGACATGACCGAGCACGGCTGGGACCGCGACGATTGGCCGGCGATCGCGGAGAAGGTGATGGCGGCCGACATCCTGGTGCTGCTGTCCCCGATCTGGCTGGGCGAGAAGTCGTCGGTCTGCACCCGGGTGATCGAGCGGCTCTACGGCAACAGCCACCTGCTCAACGACGCCGGCCAGTACGCGTACTACGGCCGCGTGGGCGGCTGCATCATCACCGGCAACGAGGACGGCGCGAAGCACTGCGCGATGAACATCCTCTACTCGCTGCAGCACCTCGGGTACACGATCCCGCCGCAGGCCGACTCCGGCTGGCTCGGCGAGGCGGGCCCGGGACCGAGCTACCTCGACCCGAACTCCGGCGGGCCGGAGAACGACTTCACCAACCGCAACACGGCCTTCCTCACCTGGAACCTGCTGCACATGGCGCGGATGCTGAAGGACGCCGGCGGCATCCCGGCCCACGGGAACCAGCGCGCCCTGTGGGACGCCGGATGCCGCTTCGACTACATGAACCCCGAGTACCGCTGAACGCCTAGAAGACTCCGAGGGCTCGCATGGCGTCGGCCACCCGGATGAAGCCGGCCACGTTGGCGCCCACGACGTAGTCGCCGGGCCGCCCGCTGGCCTCGGCGGTCTCGGCGCAGCGGCGGTGGATGTCGCGCATGATCCCCTCGAGGCGGTCGGCGGTCCGGTCCAGGCCCCAGGTCTCGCGCGCGGCGTTCTGCTGCATCTCGAGCGCCGAGGTCGCCACGCCGCCGGCGTTGGCCGCCTTGCCGGGGCCGAAGGCGACGCCGGCCTCCCTCAGCAGCTCCACCGCCTCCGGGGTGGTCGGCATGTTGGCGCCCTCCGCGACCGCCCGGCAGCCGTTCTCGATCAGCCGGCGGGCGTCGGCGGCGGTCAGCTCGTTCTGGGTCGCGCAGGGCAGCGCCACGTCGCAGGGCACGCCCCAGACGGTCTCCCCCGCCTCGTGGCGCGCGCCCCTGCGGCGCTCGGCGTAGTCCGACATCCGGCCGCGCTCGACCTCCTTGACCTGCTCCAGCAGCTCGAGATCGATCCCGCGCTCGTCGACCACGGCGCCGCCCGAGTCCGAGCAGGCCACCACGGTCCCGCCCAGCTCGGTCACCTTCTCGATCGCGTGGATGGCCACGTTGCCCGATCCGCTCACCACCACCCGGGCGCCGTCGAGCGAGCCGCCGCGCGCGCGCAGCATCTCCTCGACGAAGATCGCCAGCCCCCAGCCGGTGGCCTGCTTGCGCCCCAGGAGGCCCTGGATCGCGAGGCCCTTCCCGGTGAGCGTCCCCGCCGCGAAGCGGTTCGTGATCCGGCGGTACTGGCCGAACATGAAGCCGATCTCGCGCTCCCCCACCCCGATGTCGCCGGCCGGGACGTCGGTGTCCTCGCCGAGGTGGCGGTGCAGCTCGGTCATGAATGCCTGGCAGAAGCGCATCACCTCGGCATCGGACCGGCCCTTGGGGTCGAAGTCCGCGCCGCCCTTGCCGCCGCCGATCGGCATGCCGGTGAGGGCGTTCTTGAGGACCTGCTCGAAGCCGAGGAACTTGACGATCGAGAGGTTCACCGTGGGGTGGAAGCGGATGCCGCCCTTGTAGGGGCCGAGCGCGCCGTTGAAGCCCACGCGGAAGCCGCGGTTCACCCGGGTGCGGCCGGCGTCGTCCTGCCAGGCGACGCGGAAGATCACCTGCCGCTCGGGCTCGACCAGCCGCTCGATCAGCCCGCCGTCGGCGTACTCCGGGTTGCGCGCAACGAACGGCCCCAGGCTGTGGAGCACCTCGAGCACCGCCTGGTGGAACTCCGGCTCGCCCGCGTTCCGCTCGAGCACCTCGCGGTAGACCGGCTCGAGGACCGCGTGCAGGCCGGCCTCGGCGGCGACGCGGGCGGGGTCGTCAGCCGGGGCCACGCGCGCATCCTGCCGCATCACCCCCGGGCCGGGTCCGGTCCGCCTCGTGATGAACCTGCGGAACCTGCCCCCGCGTTCCCGTGATCCAGAGCTTCAAGCCGGTCTGCGAGGCCTGACCGGGCGAAGAGCATGCCCGGCCGGCGGGGCTCGCCCTCCCGCCGGCCGGACTCTCGGCGCGCGGCCCGCTCGCCGCGCGTCGAGCCTTTGGGAACCCCGGTCGGGATGCGGAAGCAGACCGGGTCCTCCTGAGCGGTGTTCGTCGCTCGCCCGGTTCGGGTCACGGCGGCCGATCTCGTGCACGGCCGCCGCGGGGGAGTCGCCGGCGCCGAGGACCATGGCATCCGCCGCGATGCCTTTCAGCATCGATCCAGAAATTCCCCGCCGGCGCGCGGCGAGGGGGACCGCCGCGCCGGCTCCGGCGGGATCAGTCGTGGATCTTGAAGCAGGCGGAGTCGATCCAGGAGTCGCGCTCGAAGAAGGCGCCGCAGATCTTCGAGCCGTTCGGGAACGAGCGGTTGATACGGATCGTGACGTGGGCGCGCGTGTAGCGCTTGCCGGTGCGCACGCTGCTCGTGAAGACGTAGTGCTTGCCGGCGGGCGTATAGACGTTCGCCTCGCCGTGGTAGTCGTCGATCACGCCCGCGGGGAGCTTGCCGCGGACGACCTCGACCTTCTCCACGTTCAGCTTCTTGCCGGTGACCGAGGCGCAGACGTACTCGTGCGGGAACTCGGTGTAGGTGCAGCCGTCGGCCGAGGCGGCCGCGGTGCCGGCGCCGACGCCGACCACCAGCGCGGCCGCCGTGGCGGCGCCGATCAGGGCGCGGGCGGGCCTGCCGGTGCGGAGGGGAGACGGACGGGAGATGAGGCTCATTCGGGGGCTCCTCGGGCGGGCTGATCGATGCGAGCACGCGGTACGGGCCGTGAGGGGCCCGTTCTCTTGCACGCCCGCTGTCAAGAGTTCGTGAGCACGCCGAGGGGCGCCGCCTGAGGCGGGGCGAGTGGCTCGGCCCGGTCGCGCGGGCGCGTCAATCGATCCCGCCCCGCGCCAATCGCGCCGACGGAGCGGAGCGCCGCGCTTCCCGGGGACGCCCGCGGGGGCGGCCCCGCCCCGCCCTTGGGCAGTTGGCGCCGCCGGCGCCAACTGCCCAATCAGGCCGGCGGCGCCTCCGAGACGGCGATCGTCTCGCCCAGGCGGACCAGGTCGAACACCCGGCGCACCGGGCCCTCGACGGCCACGACGCACTCCAGCTTGCCGCCGCCGCCGCGCAGGCGCGCGTCGAGGCGCAGCAACGCGGAGATCCCGGTCGAGTCGATGTAGCCGAGCTCGCGGAGGTCCACCGCCAGGTGGCGATCGGCCGTGACCGCCCCGGTCACCGCCTCGAAGGCGGGCACCGCGGAGAGGTCGAACTCGCCCTCGAGGCCCACCACGACGGCGCCCGCGCGCTCGACGGGCTCGCCGACCCGGAAGCCGCTGGGGTTCGCGTCCTCGCCGTTGTGGGAAGGGTTTGTCGTCATCACGTGGAGGGGTGGTGGCACGGCACGACGCTCGCCACGCGGGCGGACACGAGCGCCGGACCGCCACCCTAGTGAACCGGGGAAGCCCATGCGAACCCCGCCGCGCCGGCGCGGCGTCGACATCCGATTGTCCGCTTCGGCCGAGGCGCCGGCCGCCGCGCGACGCGCGCTGGAGCGCGCCGGCGTCCCCGACGACCTGCTCGAGGACGCCAAGCTGCTGGTGAGCGAGCTGGTCACCAAC
>JAWVEV010000046.1:0-12611 GCA_033856535.1 Miltoncostaeaceae bacterium
GAGTCGACGGTGAGTAGCCCGCGAGGTCGTGAGACGGATGCTGCCCGAGACCCCGGCTGCCGACAGGCCGTGCTGAGGGCGCCGCCCTGGCGGTGAGCCACGTCGACACGCCGCCGGACTCGGCATGACGATCAGGAGGCGCCGTGACTCCGGGTCCTGCGGGACGATGGATCGGCCGGGTCTCGCCGGTCGATCTCGGCCCACACCTCCCAGCGGCCGTCGGCGGTGCGCCCGGCCCCCCAGCGGCGCGCGAGCCGATCGACGATCGGCAGGCCCCGGCCTCCGACCGGTGAGCCTGAGCGAGGCAGCGGCGGCGGCGGCGCGAACCCGGGGCCTGGGTCGCAGACCTCGATCCGCAACCCCCCCGGTCGCAGGCGCGCCCTTACCCCGAGCCAGCGGGTTGGGTCGCTTCCGCCGTGACGCACGCCGTTGGTGACGAGCTCGCTGACCACCAGTTGCGCGTCTTCCAGAAGCTCGTCGGGCACGTGGTCCTCGGCCAGGGCCCGCCGGGCGATCGCCGGAGCGTCCGGGCCGGCCCGCAGTCGCAGATCCACTCCTCGCCGACGATTCGGCTTGGCGGTCTTTCTCACCCTCGTTGGCTGTACATGGTCCTCGCGGAATAGGGTCCGTCCACGGCGCCGATCGCCTGGGGCGACCGCACTTGGCCCGAGGGCGTCCCGACCTTGTCCGCATCCCACGAGCAGGGCGAGTTCAAACCCGACGAACCCTTCAGGGTCACGGGTCCCGAGGAGCACGGGTCGATGCTGGTCCTCCGGTTGGAGGGCGAGTTCGACCTCGCCGCCGTGCCCGCCTTCCAGGCGGCGACCGAGGGGCTGACCGGTTCGAGCGTCGTCCTCGACCTGCGGCCGCTCTCCTTTATCGACTCGAGCGGACTTGCCGCGCTCGTAAGGCTGCACCTCCGGCTCGAAGGAGCCGGAGGCCACCTGGAGTGCGTCGTGCCGCCGGAGGGCGCAGTACGTCGAGCTTTCGAGCTGGCGATGCTCGATGACACCCTCACGATCTGCGGTGAACTGCCTGATTAGCGGACGCCCCGGCGCTGCGACCTGCGGCCCGAGGCCTTCGCCGAGGTGGAGACGACGCACCTTGCGGCGCAGGTCTGGATAGCCCCGGGCGGTGTCGCGGGAGCGTGAGATCGACTCCGGCGGTTGCCTCATCGGATCCGTGCAGCACGCGCCCAGCGCGCCAATCACGATGAACGCGACCCGCGTGTCCGGGCGTCAGCCCCTGCAGGACGCGGTACTTCCCGCCGGGTGCGGCGAAGGCGCAGCAAGGGAGCGGCGGCGCAAATCTGCCGGACGGCTGCCCACCTCCGTCTCACCCCAGGACGTTCAGCCGTCGCCGGCCGCGCCGCCGCGCTCACCACCTTCCCCCAGGTCCCGCGAAGGGCCGCTGGCCAGGCCGCCCCTAGCGGGCGGCCTTCCGGAGCGAGATGCCGACGCCGGCCGCGGTGGCGGCCGCCGCGAGGATGATGATCAGGTCAAGGCCAGTGACGGGAAGCGTGCCGGACCTGCCGGCGGCCGGCGCCGGGCCGGATTCGGAGGCCACCTCGCCCACCGGGATCGACCCGCCAGGAGCCGGCGAACGCGGGTTGGCGGCGACGGTCCCGTCACCCGGTGCCGGAGCGCACTCCTCGGCGCCCGCCGCCGTGCCCACGCCTGAGCCGGACCCCGTCCCTGGCGTCGCACCGCCCGCCGGGATGCACGGGTAGGAGGTCGGGACCGGCTCGCCGGTGCCGGCGACCAGCGGGCCCGGAGGCGTCGTCCCGGGGCCCTGGATCGTCCGGGGCGTGAACGGCCCGGGCAGCTGCACCTCACCCGCCGGCGGAACCGGCAGATTGGGCAGGGGCGAGGGCGTCAGGCCCGTCTCGGGCGCCTCGTAGACCTGCTGGGCCGAGGTGGCGCCGAGCGCCGGTGTGGCCGCGACGAACAGGAGGGCCGCGATGGCGACGAGCCAGGGCACCCTCATCGTGACGCGGGGGGGGACGAGGGTCGGAATCACGCTTCACCATCCGGAATCTGTGGGAGGAATGCTGGCCGGTCCATGCGCCATTCCGGCGATCACGAAACCTGAAGAACCATCACTTCATCGAAAGCCGACGAACTCTTTACCTCGCCAGGTGCAGGGGGTTGGGCCGAGGTACTCGAGGCTCGCCCTTGGCGCGGCCCTGTCGATCGCCATCACCGGGAGCCCTACGCTCGACATCGGCGGCTTCGGAGCTCCGCTCGGTGCCGAGCCGGGTGAGGAGCTCCTCGAGCCGCTCGCGCTCCCGCGACAGGACGGCCGAGGTGGCGGCGAGGCGCCGGGCGGCCTCGGGCGTGAGGCGCAGGTGGCTCACCCGGGCATCGTCGTCGTCGGCCTCCCGGCGGATCAGGCCGACCCGCTCGGCGCGCCCCACCAGCTCGGTCACCGTCCTCTGCGCGAGCTGGAGTCGCTCGGCGAGCGCGGGCACGGTGGAGCGCTCGCTGCCGTCGGAGGCGCCCTTGATCATCAGCAGGAGGGCGTGGCGCTGGGGAGTGAGGCCGTGCCGGCGAGCGACGTCCTCGGTGCGTCGTTGGAACAGGCGGATGGCGGCGCGCAGGTCGGCCGCGGCCTGGTAGTCCTGCAGGCTCGTGACCCTGTGGAGATCGGTCGGGACGGGGGCGCGCCGGCCGGCCGGGGAGCGCTCTGCGGTGGTCCCGTGGTCTCCCTGGAGGATGGCGCGGGCGCCCTTGACCCGATCCGATGCGGGATGCTCCGGCTGCTCGCGGGGGCGAAGGCTCCTCAATGCGCGTTGCCCGAGGACGACCGGGCCGGCGAGGCGCCCGCACGCGAGCCCTCCGGCCGGGGGGGAGGCCACCCGCCCCGCGCCTCGGCGGGGAGAGCCGGCTCGCTGCGGGCGGCCGGCGCCGCCGGGGGCCGCCCCTCGCTGCGCACGCGCACCTCCCGGTGCGCCGAGATGACGTCGCCGACGGCCGAGAACGGCAGCTCCCAGGTGTCGGAGCTCCAGAGGCCGCGAAGGCCGTGGGGGCGCATGATGAGCGCGCGCGGCCAGCGGTCGTCGATGCCGTAGCTGAGCCCCGCGACGCGCCCGATCGGCTCGCCGCGCGGGCCCCGGACCAGGTACCCGTGAGCCTCGGCGAGGAGGCGGCCCACCTGCTGAGCGCGCTGCTCGAAGGCCCGCACGTCGCCGGCCGCCGCCCGCCGACGCGCCTCCGTCGCCTCGTCCCCCTGCCGGAACCTGCCCATGGCGCGCCTCCGCTGGTCGGAGGCCGCCGAGGTCTGGGGCGGCTTGTCTGGCTCTTACCGGCGCCCCGGATGGGTCGGCGCCGCCTCGACATTCGTCGAGGCCATGACCCTAGAGCAGATGGAATCGGGCTGTCGAGGGCATCCCGGGCGGCCCCGTGGGCGGCGCGGTCAGACGCCGAAGAAAAGGGCGCCGACCTGAGTTCGGTGTCCGCTCCTTCAGCGAACCCACCCCCTTGCCACGCGATCGCTTGTGCCTCATCGGCCACAGGGCGAATGTCCCCTGTCTCGCGGAGCGCGCCTCACCTCAGGACGCGCTGCCGATCATCGCGCGCTGCTCGCTGTCGGTCTCGATCTTTCGCTGCTGGCGGCGCTCGGCAGCCTCAGGTTGCTTTCGCCGCGTTCCCGGCGTGCCTCACATGGCCTTGTCGCCGGCCGCCGGTGGGACAACCCCGGCGGCGGCCAGGCTCAGGCCTCGAGACCCCCGGGCTTGCCGAGCTCGGGCGGCTCGGGCTCGTCGGGCGCCCCCGCCCGAGAGATCTCGAACCAGACGTGGGTGGTGCCTTCGTGAACGCCCCAGCGGTCGGAGATCTGAGCGACGATGTGCAACCCCCGGCCGCCGACCTGCGCGACGCCGACGTCGCGGATCTCGTGCTCGAGCCGGTTCCCTCGTCGACGACCTCGCCGCGCACGCTGTGGCCGTTGACGCGCATCGCCAACGTGATGCGCCCCTTGCCATGCAGCACGGCATTGGCCACGAGCTCGCTGACAGCCAGCAGGGCGTCATTCAGGATCTCGGGATCGAGCACGCCCTGCAGCCGACGCCGGACCGCCTGCCGCGCCGTCGTAACCCCCGCCGGATCCCGCACCACCTCAAGCAAGAACTCCACCACAGGGCACGCGGCCTGGTCGACCTGGCGATGATCGCGGCGCAGATTCCAGACATCAGTGCGGCGCAGCTGCGCGGCCACGTCGCGTCGGAGCAAGGGCGGCGGTCCCCCCGAGCGGGTCGACCACGCGCCTGTAGCCTCTTCAACGCCCTGGAACTTGACCGAGACCTTGCGGAGACGTTGCGGGGACCGGCATCGCCGCCGAGAACCCGCATGGCAAGAGGGGATCAGCGTTCTCACGGACACGACTGAAAATCGTGGTGTCCCCAGTTCGAATCTGGGTCCCGCCATCCCTCGGCAAGCCCTGATCCCGGGGCTTGCCGCGTCTTTGAGCTCCGCCGCTCCTCTCGCCGGCAGCCCGCTGGACCGCTGACGCATGCGGGTCCTGTTCACGACGACGCCCGGACCCGGCCACATCCATCCGATGGTGCCGCTCGCGACGGCGTTCGTGCGGGCCGGCCACGACCTGGCGTGGGTCGTCGCGGACGAGGTGCGCCCCAAGCTCGTGCGCGAGGGATTCGAAGCCTTCGCGGGCGGTCGCGGAAACGTCACGTTCGCCGAGGTCGAGGAGCGGTTCCCGAGCCGGGGTCGGGCGGGCGAGGAGCTCCTCGAGGCGATTTTCGCCGGGTTCTTCGGCGGCATCCGCGCCGAGGCGATGATCGAGGACCTGCTGCCCGTCGCGCGCCGATGGCGGCCCGCGCTGGTGGTCAACGACCAGGCGGAGCTCGCGGGCCCGATCGCCGCCGCCGCGCTCGGCATCCCGAACGTGACCCACTCGCACGGGAGCGCGCTCCCGCGCGGGCTGCTCGACGCCGCGAGCGCGGTCGCGGCGCCGCTGTGGCGCGGCCGGGGGCTCGAGCCGCGCCCGTTCGCCGGCACCTACGAGCACCTCTACCTCGACATCTACCCGCCGAGCCTGCAGACGGCGGACATGAGCCACATCCCCGCCGTCCAGCCGCTGCGGCCCGTCGCCTTCGCGACCGCCGGGGAGGGCGACGGCGATTGGCGCGGCGAGGACCGCGATCGCCCGCTCGTCTACGTCACGTTCGGGACGGTCTTCAACCGCGACACCGCGCTGATCGGGACCGTCGTCGAGGCGCTGCGGGAGCTTCCCGTCGACGTCGTCGTCACGCTGGGACCCCAGGGCGATCCCGGCGCGCTCGGCGAGCAGCCGGCGAACGTCCGGGTGGCCACGTACATCCCCCAGACCGAGCTCCTGCCGCGGTGCGCCGCCGTCGTGTCGCACGCCGGCTCGGGCACGTTCCTGGCGGCGATCGGGCACGGCCTGCCCCAGCTCCTGATCCCGCAGGGCGCGGACCAGTTCCTCAACGCCGAGGCCGGCGCGAAATCCGGCGTCGCCCTCGTGCTCCGGCCGGGCGAGGTCACCGTCGAGGGCGTGCGCGACGCCGCCCGGCGAGTGCTCGACGATCCGGCGTTCCGAGACGCGGCCGTCCGCGTGCGCGAGGAGATCGCGGCGATGCCCTCGCCGGAGGCGGTCGTGGACGAGCTCGCGCGGAGGTTCGGGGGCTGACCGGCCGGGACGCCGGGGCGCTCAGTGAAGCGGCGGCCCGACCAGCTCGATGCCGTACTCCATCGCCGCCTTGGCGAGCGTCTCGGCCGCCTCCGGCGTCGGCGGGCCGCTCGGGGCGGGCAGGCCGTCCGTCTCGGCCGGGCGGCTGAACGCGCGCACGAAGCGCTCGAAGTCGCCGCCCGACGTGATCACGAGGCAGCGGCCGCGCTCGGACTCGATGCGGTAGGTGTGCGGGATCCCCCGGGGCCCGAGCACCGTCTCGCCGGGGCCGGCGGTCACGTCACGGTCGCCGATGCGGAAGCGGAACTCGCCCTCCTGGACGTGCCAGATCTCGTCCTCGGCGTGGTGGACGTGCAACGGCGGCGAGTCCCCGCGCCGCATGAGGCTCTCGATGACCGAGACGCCGTCCTGGGAGTCGTCGTGACCGACGGCGACCGACACGAGCGTGTCGAGGAACCAGAGCTGCTGCATGACCATCTCCCTTGCGTGTGGCGGTGTCGTGCGGCAAGCATCGGACCGCAGTCCCATTCCTACAAGTCGCGTAGTGACTGATCTATATTCCTGCTCGGCATGTTCGACGTCCGCCAGCTCCGGGTCCTGCGCGAGGTGGCCGCCCGCGGGTCGTTCTCCGCGGCCGCCGGCGCGTTGGACTGCACGCAGTCCGCGGTGTCGAAGCAGGTCGCCGCGCTCGAGCGCGAGGCGGGGACGACGCTCGTCGAGCGGGCGGTGCGGCCGCTGAGGCTCACCCCCTCGGGAGACGCGCTCGCCGCGCACGCCGAGGTCGTCCTGGGACGGATGGCCGCCGCCCGCGACGAGCTCGCGGCGATCGCGGGGCTCCGCGCGGGCGAGCTGCGCCTCGCGACCTTCGCCTCCGCCGGGCCGTCGATCGTCGTCCCGGCGATCGCCGCCTTCCACGCCGCGCACCCCCAGGTCCACCTGCGCATGCTCGAGGCGGGGACCGACGAGGCGGTCGGGATGCTCCGCGCCGGCGAGCTCGACGTCGCCGTGATCCACCGGTACCCCGCGTTGGAGCCCCCGCCGGGGGCGGACCTCACCTGCGCGGAGCTCTGCGAGGACGCGTTCTCCCTCGTGCTGCCGCCCGGCCACGCCCTCGCCAGGTGGCCGAAGGTACCGGTGGCCTCGCTGGCGGAGGAGGCGTTCCTCTTCCCGCGGAGCCGCGAGGGCGTCGGCGGCGCCTACGACCGCCTTATGCGCGGCGCGTGCGCCGTCGCCGGCTTCGAGCCGCACATCCTCTTCGAGGTCAACGACTGCGCGACCGTGCAGGGCTTCGTCGCCGCCGGCCTGGGGGTCGCGGTGCTGCCGCGCCTGGCGCTCGACCCGGTGCACCCCGGCGTCGTCGTGCGCCAGCTGTCCGACGCGCCGAGCCGGCGCGTGCTCGCCGCCCGGCTGGCCGGCGCGGCGCCATCGGCGATCGCGGATGCGGCGGTCGCACTGCTGCGGGAGGCCGCCGGGAGCCGCTGAGGCGCGGCCGTCCACCTCGGCCGGCGGCTCAAGCTGCGCCCGCCTCGGGCCGATGCTTGTTGGACACGAGTAGAGCGTCCCCACGCACAGCCCGCAGCATCGCGGGCCCGAGAGCGCCACCGGACTCCACCGGAGCCCGATCGTCCTTTCGCCCAGTGCGCGCCGACGCGGGTCGCCCTGCGACCCGGTTCCCGGCGCAGGGACGCGCCGAAAGAGCCTGCTCACCCATGGTGAGGATGTGCTTCCCATGCCCAGCCCCCTGCGCGTTGCGGGCCCTCGAGCGGCGCGGCGGATCGGTCTCCTGTCGGTCCCGTTGCTCGGGGCGCTCGCGTTCGCGAGCAGCGCCCAGGCCGGGCCACCGCCCGTCCTCCTCGGTACCGCCGAGAGCTTCGCGATCCTGGGTGGCAGCACGATCACCAACACGGGTGACTCCGTGATCAACGGTGACCTCGGCCTGCACCCGGGCACCGCGGTGACCGGCTTCCCGCCCGGGACGCTCAACGGGGTGCGGCACGTGAGCGACGCCGTCGCCCTGCAGGCCAAGACCAGCCTGAAAACCGGGTACAACGACGCAGCCGGGCGCGCGTTCACCGCCGCCACGCCGCCCGACGTCGGCGGGCGGACGCTCACCGCGGGCGTCTACCGGACCGGCTCGGTCGCCTCGCTCGGGCTGACGGGCACCCTGACCCTGGACGCGGAGGGCGACCCGGACGCGGTCTTCATCTTCCAGATCGAGTCGACGCTCGTCACGGCGACCGACAGCAGCGTCAGCCTCGCCAACGGCGCCCAGGCCTGCAACGTCTACTGGCAGGTGGGCAGCTCCGCCACGCTCGGGACCCGGACCGCCTTCAAGGGGACCATCCTGGCCCTGACCTCGATCTCCCTGAACGACGCCGTCGTCGTGCGCGGCCGGCTCCTCGCCCGCAATGGCGCCGTGACCCTGATCAACGACACGGTCACGCGATCCCGGTGCGCGGTCGCCACGACGCCCGAGCCGGGCACGCCGCCCGGCGGGGGCACGCCGCCCGGCGGGGGCACGCCGCCCGGCCCCGGCACGACGCCCGGTGGGGGGACGGAGCCGGGTGGGGGGACGCCCGGTGGGGGCTCGACTCCGGGCGGAGGCACCGCCCCGGGTGGGGGCTCGGCTCCGGGCGGAGGGACGGCCCCCGGTGGGGGCTCGGCTCCGGGCGCGGGAGCGACACCCGGTGCGGGCAGGACGCCCGGCAGGGGCTCGGGCCGAGACGTCAGCGGCCCGCTGGTCCGACTCCGCTGGCCTGGCGAGCCCCTGCGGCCGCTCCGCACGCCCAGCCCGCCGCCGGCGCGCGGCGTCTGCACGACCGAGGACTTCACCGCGCGCGTCGGCCTTCGCGACCCCGCGGGGATCCGATCGGTGAACGTGTTCCTCGACGGAGAGCTGGTCAAGCGGACGTCCCGCCCGCGGTTCTCGGTCCGGGTCGAGGTCCGGGGCCTGCGCGTCGGCACCCACCGGATCAGGGTGGTCGCGCGCGACCGCAAGGGCAACGTGTCGGTGACCAAGCGCCAGTTCGGGCGCTGCGCCCTCGCGCTGGCGGCGCCGCGCTTCACCGGATGAGCCGGAGGAGCTCGACGGGGCGCCGCGGGCGAAGGATCTGCCTGGCGGCGCTCGCGCTGATCCCGGCGCTCGCCGTGCCCGCGGCGAGCGCCGGCGCCCAGCCCGGGGTCGGCGAGCGGCTCTCGGACGGGCGCACGTTCGCCCACTGGGCCCACCCCCGGAACGCGGCGGTCGTCCGGCAGCTGCCCTCGTCGGCCTCGCCGCAGGTCGCGCGAACCCACCCCCTCACGGAGGACGGGTTCCTCGAGGTCTACCCGGTCCTACGGAGCGTCACCGGCCGCGACGGACGCACCTGGCTCCGGATCCGCATCCCGATGCGCCCGAACGGGACGGCGGGCTGGGTGAGGGACTCCGCGTTCGGCCCGCTCTATCGCGTCACGACCCGCCTGGTGATCGATCGCGGGCGGCGGCAGGCCACCCTCTTCCGCTCCGGCCGCCGAATCTGGCGATCTCCGGTCGGCGTCGGGGCGGCGAGCACCCCCACCCCGGCGGGCCAGTTCTGGATCCGGGAGAAGTTCACCGTGTCGGACTCGGGCGGACCCTATGGGCCGCGGGCGTTCGGGACCGGCGGCTACTCGAGCCTCAGCGACTGGCCCGGGGGCGGGGTGATCGGCGTGCACGGCACCAACGAACCCCACCTGATCCCCGGCACCCCCTCGCACGGCTGCGTGCGGGTCCCCAACGAGTCGATCCTCCGGCTCTATCGCCTGATGCCGATCGGCACGCCGATGCAGGTGCTGTAGGCGGACCGCTCGAGGCGCGGTTCGCGCCGACCTGGTCCTCGTCCTCGTCGTCCTGGCCGGCGGCTGCCTCGGGATCACGCGACCTCCTCGTCGCAGCCGCCGCTCGGAGCGCCCGCCCAGCTGCTCCTGGGCATCTGGAACCGGCCGGCCGCGCCGCAGCTTCTGGATCTCCCCGGCGTCACCGCCGCCGGGGACCGGAGGCGCGGCGTTCGCGGGCCCGCTGCCCTGGGGGCGGCCGTGGGCTCCCGCATGGAGGACGAGACGCGGCCGGCCTCCCGGCCGGTCGACTGCGACGCCCGGCCGCCGGACGGGGTCCCGACCGGCGACATCGCGACAGCTGAAGCAGCCGTACTTTCAAGCGCGTGACGACGCCGAAATTGCCACCGCCGCCGCGCAGCGCAGGCTCGACCGCCGGGAGTAGAATGGCCCATGGTCGGGCCCGTGGGAACGGTCGCCGAGCTCTGGCGTTACCCCGTCAAGTCGATGCGGGGCGAGCGCGTGCCCTCCGCGCCGGCCGGCGAGCAAGGCCTGGCCGGCGACCGGCACTGGGCCGCGATCGACGCCGAGACGGGCAAGGTGGTGAGCGCCAAGCGGCCGTCGCTGTGGGCGGCGATGCTGCAGTGCGCCGCCGCGTATGTGGACCAGCCGGACGAGGCCGGCTCCCCCGCACCCGTGCGGATCACGCTTCCCGACGGCCGTGAGGTCCGGACCGACGACCCCGACCGCGACCGCCGGCTGTCCGACGCGCTCGGCCGGCCGGTACGGCTCGAGAGCTGCCGGCCCGAGGGCGCCGTGTACGAGCTGGCCACGGTGGATCTCCATGGGCTCGAGGCGCCCGAACCGGACCGCCTCACCGACGCGCCCGTCGGCATGTTCGCCCCGCCGGGAACGTTCTTCGACGCCGGCACGCTTCACCTCATCACCACGGCGTCCCTCGACGCCTTCGCGGGGACCCATCCGGAAGGAGTGTGGGACGTGCGACGGTTCCGTCCCAACCTCGTGGTCAGGCTGGACCGGGCGCTGGAGGACGACTTCCCCGAGAACGGCTGGGTCGGCCGGCCGATCGCGATCGGCTCGGACGCGCAGGCGGCGGTCCTCGCCCCGATGCCGCGCTGCGTGATGACCACGTTGGCCCAGGGCGCGCTACCCAGGGACCCGACCATCATGCGGACCATCGCGGCGCGGAACCGCCAGACGATCCCCGGAGCGGGCGTCTACGCCTGCGCCGGGGTGCTCGCCAACCTCACCGCGCCGGGCGTCATCGCCGTCGGCGACCCGGTGTCGGTCGGCGCGTCCGCCTGACCGGACCGACCGCTCGCCCAGGGCGGCGGGAACTCGATCCTGGGGCGTGCCGCCGCCCCGCCCGGCGGGGGGCCGCGCCTTCGTCGATCGCCGACGCGGCGGTCGACCTGCTGCGGGAGGCCGCCGCACCGAGCTGACGCGGCCGCCGGGCCGATCACCTTGTCGCCCGCGCGAAGGCCGTGAGATATACGAGCGGCTGGCCGTCTCATTGCGCGGCCGCCGATCAGGCGCCGCCCCGACCCGGGCGGCGCGGAGCGCGACGAGCGAAGGGCGCCCCATGGCGACGGTCGAGACGGGCGGAGGGCGCGCGAGCGAGGCGCGGACCGCGCGGGGGAGGCCGACGAGCCTCCTCGCGGCGATGCAGGCCGCGGTGGACGGCGACTTCTCGGTCCGGCTGCGGCCGGGGCCGCCGGGTCCGGACCACGAGCTCGCGGTCGCGTTCAACCGGCTGGTCGAGTCCAACGCGCGGATGGCCAGCGAGATCGCGCGCGTGCGGCGCGTGGTCGGGCGCGACGGGCTGATCGGCGAGCGCGCCGAGGCGCCGTCCGACGAGGGCGCGTGGAAGGCCAGCGTGGACGCGCTGAACGCGTTGATCGACGACCTGGTGCGCCCGACGAACGAGTTCGCCCGCGTGATCGACAACGTCGCGAAGGGCGACCTGTCGCACAAGATGGCCGTGCGCATCGAGGGCCGCCCGGTGAAGGGCGAGTTCCTGCGCATCCGGGCGACCGTGAACTCGATGGTCGACCGCCTGTCCTCCTTCGCCGACGAGGTGACGCGGGTCGCCCGCGAGGTGGGCACCGAGGGCAAGCTCGGCGGCCAGGCGAAGGTGAAGGGCGTCGCCGGCACCTGGCGGGACCTGACCGACTCGGTCAACTCGATGGCGACCAACCTCACCGACCAGGTGCGCAACATCGCCGAGGTGACGACCGCCGTGGCCAACGGCGACCTGTCGCGCAAGATCACGGTGGACGTCCGCGGCGAGGTGCTCCAGCTCAAGGACACCATCAACACGATGGTCGACCAGCTGCGCTCGTTCGCCGACGAGGTGACCCGCGTGGCGCGCGAGGTGGGCACCGAGGGAAAGCTCGGCGGCCAGGCGCGCATGATCGGCGTCTCGGGCGTGTGGAAGGACCTGACCGAGGACGTCAACACGCTGGCCGGCAACCTGACCAGCCAGGTGCGGAACATCGCCCAGGTGACCACCGCGGTGGCCCGGGGCGACCTCTCCCAGAAGATCACCGTCGCCGCCCGCGGCGAGGTGCTGGAGCTGAAGGACACCATCAACACGATGGTCGACCAGCTTCGCTCGTTCGCGGCCGAGGTCACCCGCGTGGCCCGCGAGGTGGGCACCGAGGGCAAGCTGGGCGGGCAGGCCAACGTCGAGGACGTCTCGGGAACCTGGCGGGACCTCACCGACTCGGTGAACTTCATGGCCTCGAACCTGACCGACCAGGTGCGGAACATCGCCGAGGTGACCACGGCGGTGGCGCGGGGCGACCTCTCGCAGAAGATCACGGTGGACGTGAAGGGCGAGGTGCTGCGCCTGAAGGAGACCATCAACACGATGGTCGACCAGCTCTCCTCGTTCGCCGACGAGGTGACGCGGGTGGCCCGCGAGGTGGGCACCGAGGGCCGGCTGGGCGGCCAGGCCAACGTGCGGGGCGTGTCGGGCACGTGGCGCGACCTGACCGACTCGGTCAACTTCATGGCTGCTTCGCTGACCACGCAGGTGCGAGCGATCGCCGACGTCTCGACGGCGGTGACGCAGGGCGACCTCACGCGCTCGATCACGGTCGACGCGAAGGGCGAGGTCTCGGACCTCAAGG